>JASHOM010000119.1 GCA_030041115.1 Vulcanimicrobiota bacterium
TGTTTCGCCGCATCATCGTTATGCGCAATAGAACTGTCGCGTACGACATATGGCGCATAAATCCTAATGGAACGCTCCAGCACCTTCAGTTTGATCTTATTTCTCCGGCTAGCCTGCCGGTAGAATCAGGCGAGTACCGGGTGCGGCTAGGCGGGCACCACTGCGGCAAAATTGCGCTAAGGTTTTACCGGAACGAACACGGCGACGCATTTCGAGAGTTTCTGGTCTTGCGTTACAACCAGCTTGAAGAGCCTCTCAGTTCTGATGGGAAGCCTGTGACGCGACTCGACTACTACGATGACATGATAGCAGTCGCGCAGCTAACGCATGCCGCACGCGGGCCGCACTTCTATAGGTCACTCGGAGCGGCCGCCAGGCTTGAGCCAACTCTTTTCACGCCTGAGTGTCGCTAGTGAAGTTGACCCCGTTCCGTATGTGTAGCCCTTTGTGTCGTTGAGGCGCTTCTTGCTATGGCCGCCAAAATTCCGCCTATGTTTTACCAAGCGGTCCTCTGAGCGGTCGTCGTGCCCTTCCTGCTGACGTATAACGCACTTGTCGCAATCGGATCGCGCCGGCCAATGCTCACGTTCAGCGCGCAAGGTGCAGAGCCTGTCTGTTCGCCCCGCAAGCTAATGGCTTTGTCCAGGAAACCGTGAGACATTTACCTGCTAACCTCTTGTCGGTAGGCAGTGCGGCGCGCGAGGTTATCGGTGTCGCCGCGTACGCCTTTGTCATCAGTTTCGCCCTTCAGAATCTGGGATGGCTGTACTGGTTTGGATTTAGTGTGTGGCCGGTCGTGCTGCTTGGGCCGGTTATCTACCTGCTTTCCAGGTACCGGAGGCCCCTGAATCAGTTTATCTTTTATTTGAGCGCTGGTCTTGTGGCCGCTCTCGCCGGATCAACAACCGCATCTTACGTTTCGCAAAATGGGTTTTTGCTAGGCAGCCCTGGCTTGCCCATTGGCGGAACGAACGGAGTTACCGTGGCACTAAGTTCGGCGGTGCTCTTGGCAATCGTCGTGACTGTGGCGTCATTGAGACGCAATGAAGCCGAAGTCAACGACGTCGGTCGACGCTTCTACCCGGCTGCGGCATGGAAAACGCTCGTCGCCGCTTTCGCACTCTCAGAGGCCTTCGTGTTTGGGGCGTTCGCTAACGGTTGCGGCGGTATAATTTGGGGTCTCTACGGGATCATGTTCTCACCGGCGCTCCTCCATTTCACGATGATTCGGGAAGCGACGCTCTGCGGGGCAGTTACGATTTTTCTGGCCGGCGGCCTAATACCACGCTTGATCAAAGCCAACCAAAAAATAACCGTTATCCTGTGTGTTGGAGCGGCTGTCGTAAGCGCTATGATCGGCTTCCTCGTGACGCCCCCGCAGGAGATACCATGTCGGCCGGTGTGATGTGCGCCGGAAATCTTCAAGGAGGAATAAAGCGTGAGAATATTGCTCTATTCGGTCATCGCCTTAGCTGCTCAGTATATTTCTGGCACGGCGGTTGCGATCGACGGATTATCCCACCGCGCCGGCTTAACATCGCCTGCGCCCATAAGGCCGGAAGTTACGGCTGAGGCAAGAGAATGGTTTCTTCGATTTCAGACAGGCCACATCGATCGATCCCAGCTAACTGCGCTCGTAAAGTGCAACTTACTAACGCAGTGATTCGTCAAGAGGCAGCGAGGTTAAAGCCGCTGGGCCTCCCAAGCTCATTTGTCTTCCAGCGGAGCTATATGATACACGGCGCAACTGGGTACGACTTTTTGCTCCAGTTCAAAGCCGGTGTTAAGACCTCTAGCGTTTTCGTCATCAACAGTGGGTTACGCTGACCGGTCCTACCCGTGAGGGGCGGCGCCGCTCCTCACGGATCCACGTTGATCGCGACGCGCGTGGCGCTCTGCGCGCGCGCGACCCGGACGACCCGCTCCCGTACGAGCCGGCGCAAAACCGCCGGCCGCCGGCCGCGCAGCGCGATGCGGTAACGCCACTCTTCGTTGACGCGCGCGATCGGATAGGGTGCGGGCCCGAGCACGTCGGCGACCGCGGCGTCGCGCAGCGAGCCGGCGTACCGTTGTGCCGCTTCGGCGACGCGCCGCCGATCGCGTCCGATGACCCCCACGTAAACCAGGCGCTGCGCGGGCGGAAATCCCGTGTCCGCGCGTTCCTGCAGTTCGGCCGCGGCGAAACCGTCGTAATCGTGCGCGGCGGCGAACTGAATCGCCGGATGCTCCGGCGCGTAGGTTTGAACGATCGCCTCGCCGCGTTGGGTCCGGCCGCTGCGCCCACAGACCTGCGCGATCAGCGCAAAGCTGCGTTCGGCGGCGCGAAAATCGGGCACGCAGAGTCCGAGATCCGCCGCGATGACGGCGGCGAGCGTTACGGTCGGGTAATCGAGGCCCTTGGCAACCATCTGCGTTCCGACCAGCACGTCGCCTTCGGCTTCGAACGCGCTCAAGATTCGCGCGTGGTCGCCGACTCGCGTGGTCGTGTCGGAATCCATTCGTAGAACCCGCGCCTGCGGAAAGAGCCGCCGCACCTCGTCGGCGACGCGCTCCGTGCCGACGCCCAGTTCACGGATCGTTTCCGAGCCGCATTTCGGGCAGCGCTGCGGGATCGCCGTTTGGTAGTCGCAGTAATGACACCGCAGCAGCCGTTCGCTGCGGTGGACGGCAAGCGCAACGCTGCAGCGCGGGCAATGCGGCGAATGACCGCAGTTACGGCACAGCAAGGCCCCGCCGCTGCCGCGACGGTTCACGAAGAGCAGACTCTTCTCTCCGCGCTGCAGCCGCTCGGCCAACGCCTGGACGAGCGCGCTGCTGAAGACACCGCGATTGCCGCTCTCAAACTCCGCGCGCAGGTCAACGATCCGCACGGCGGGCAGCGGCTGCGCGCTCGCCCGTTCGCGCAGCTTGAGCAGGCCGATCCGGCCCGCCTTCGCCGCCGAGTAACTCTCCAGCGACGGCGTCGCGCTGCCCAAGAGCAGAACGCCGTTCTCCTTCTTCATGCGCTCGCGTGCAACCGCGACGGCGTGATAGCGGGGCACGACTTCCTGCTTATACGAGGGATCGTGGGCTTCGTCGACGATCAGCAGACGAACGTTCGAGAGCGGCGCGAAGACCGCGCTGCGCGCGCCGACGACGACGTCGATCTCGCCGCGCGCGCAGCCTTGCCAGGCATCGAAGCGCTCGCGCTCCGATAGCGCCGAATGCAGTACGGCAACGCGCTCGCCGAAGGCCGCTTCGAAGCGGCGCGCGGTTTGCGGCGTGAGCGAGATCTCCGGCACGAGGACGATCGCGCGGCCACCTTGCCGGACGACCTGCCTGATGGCCTCGACGTAAACGAACGTTTTTCCGCTCGCCGTCACGCCGTAGAGCAGGGCGGCGTCGAAGCGGTGCGCGTCGAGGGCCCGTGAGAGCCACTCCAACGCGCGCGATTGCTCGGCGGTTGCCGCAGGCGGCCTCTCGGCGATTTTCTCCGCTCGCCGGCCGAGCGCGTGCCGGGCATGGCGCTCCCGGACGGTGCCGGCCCGCAGCGCCCGCGCGATCACCGCATTGCTGAACCCGGCGAGCAGCGCGTCGGCTCGCGGCACGCCCGGATGCTCGCGGACGAAGGCTGCCAGCGCCGCCGCTTTCTTCCCTCGCATCGAGCCTTCCCCGGGCTCGAGGATTCGTACGCGATACTCGCTCGTGCGCGGATCGATCAACCGCCGTTCGCGCGTCAGCGCGCCCGCTCGAACGAGCGCGCGTGCGTGGGCGAGCAGTGCGCTGCGATCACCGATCCGCCTCGCCGCGGGATGGCGTAAGAGCTGCTCGAGCGCAAAGCCGTCGCCGAGTTCTTCCCAGATGAGCCGGACGAGCCGCGGCGGCACCGATGGCAGACGCCGCGGATCGGGTCGCGCAGCGCGAACGAACGAGTCGCGCATTCGCGGAATCGCATCGGCCAGCACCACCGCGCTCAGCGCCTCTCCGAGGGTACACACGTAGTGCTCGGCGACGAATCGCGCGAGATGCAGTCCCATTTCGTCGAATGCTCGCGGAACGTCCAGCCGTTCGAGCAGCGGGCGCAGCGGCTTGCCGGCCGGCGCGATCTCGCGTACCGGCGAAACGATGAAGGCCAACACTTCGCGACTACCGAGTGGAACCCGCACCACGTCGCCGATCGCCGGCTCGAGACTGCCGGCATCGTAGCTCAGCGGAAGATCGAAGCGGGACGATCGAATTGCCGGCAGCGCATCAACGGCGCGCACGGAAGCTCTCGGGGGGCTCGCGCAGCCGCGCGATGACCGCGCGCACCGTGCGGTTGGGAGACTCGACGCCGTACTCCACGTCACCGATGCTGCGCGGCAGGACGAACCGCAAGCGGCCCGAGCGCTTCTTCTTGTCGCCGCTCATGGCGGCGAAGATCGCTTCCGGAGCGACCGCCGTTTGCAGCGGCAAGCGCAGCAGCGCCAGCAGGGCCAGGACGCGCAAGTGCTCGGCCTCGCTGAAGCGTCCGATCCGCAGCGCGAGCAGCCCCGCGGCGCGCAGGCCGACCGCGACCGCGGCGCCGTGACGCGTGCGATACTTGGACGCGCGCTCGATCGCGTGCGCAAACGTATGGCCCAAGTTGAGCAGCGCGCGCGAACCGGCTTCGAGCCGATCGTCGGCGACGGCCATGGTCTTCACCTTGATCGCAGCCTCGATCACCGTCGTCAGCGGCCAGCGCGCGAACGGATGCGGTGCCAACTCTTCGAGCATCTCGAAAAAATCGCCGCCTTCGATGATTGCGGCCTTCACGACCTCGGCGAGGCCTTCGGCCAACGCCGCCGGCGGGAGCGTGCGCAACGCGGCGACGTCGGCAAAGACGCCGACCGGATCGCGAAAGCTGCCCGCGAGATTCTTTCCCGAATCCAGGTTGACGCCGGTCTTCCCGCCGATCGCCGCGTCCACCATCGCAACCAGCGACGTCGCGACGTGCGCGTACGGGACGCCGCGCATGTACGTCGCGCAGGCAAAGCCGAAAAGATCGCTCGCGATGCCGCCGCCGACGCCCACGACGAGACTGCCTCGTTCGACGCCGGCCCGCACCATGGCATCGAGCACCCGCTCGACGGTCGCGAGGCGCTTGCGCGACTCCCCCAAAGCCAATGCGATGACCGGGGAACCGCCGGCGAGCGCCGCGATCTTTTTCGCCGTCGCGCGGACGTGAGGGTGCGCATCGCACAGCACGGCGCCGACGGGCCCGCGATCGCGCAGAAAGGCGCCGACGTCGTCGCGCAGATTCTCGCCCACGACGATCGGATAACCGAGGTCGTCGTTACGCGTTGCTCCGCTCACGGCGATGCGCGACCGCCGAGGTCGAGCCGTTCGCGCAGCCATCCGACGATTTCTTCGATCACCGCCGCATCGCTGCGGCGCGACACCTCGACGACGTGATCGGCGCTCTCGTAGTCCCCCAGCCGTTGCGCATACAGCCGCTTGATGCTCGCCAGCGTCGGAGCGCGACCGAGTACCGGGCGCACGTCGCGACTACGGCGGACCCGGCTGAAGATTTGCTCCGGAGTGACCTTGATGAAGACGCCGTAGGCCCGCTCGCGCACGACTTTACGATTCTCCGCGACGGTCAACGCTCCGCCGCCCAGCGCGACGACGCTGGGTTGCGCGGCGTCGAAAACGTGGCCGATCGCAGCTCGCTCGTAGCGCCGGAACGCTGCTTCGCCTTCCGCTTCGAAGATCGCGGGAATCCGTCCGTGCGCGCGAACGACCAGCGTGTCGGTATCGAAAAACCGCCAGCCGAGTTTGCGCGCCAGCTTGCGGCCGATCGTCGACTTCCCCGACGCCATGAAGCCGACGAGCGCGACATGCCGCTTCATCGCGCGAAGAGTCGTGCCGACGCCTCGCGACTGCGCTCGAGATTTTCGAGCGTCTCTTCCATCGAGTCCCCGCCGTATTTTTCCAGGACGGGCGCCATCAGCGCCAGGCGCACCATCGCCTCGCCGACGATTGCCGCCGCCGGAACGACGCAAACGTCGCTTCGCACGATCGTCGCGGGGGCATCGCTTCCCGCATGCAGATTCACCGACGGCAACGCCTTCATCAACGTCGGAATAGGTTTGACCGAGACGCGCACCACGATGGGTTGGCCGTTGCTCATCCCGCCTTCGATGCCCCCGGCGCGGTTGCTTGCGCGCACGACGCTCTCCCGCTCCATCGCGAAGACGTCATGCGCCTGCGAGCCGGGCGTGCCGGCGACCGCGGCGCCCAGCCCGATCTCGACGGCTCGAGCGGTCTGCATGCCCATGAGTGCGCCGGCCAGAATGCCGTCGAGGCGTTGGTTCGGCTGGCGATTGCTGCCGACGCCGACCGGCATCCCGTCGATGCGAATGATGAAGCGCCCTCCGAGCGTGTCGCCGGCGCTTCTCGCCGCGTCAATCGCCGCTATCATTTGCGCGGCCGTGTCGCGCTGGGGGCAGCGCACGTCGCTCTCCTCGACCTGCGCCTGATCCCATTCGTCCAAATCGTGCGCTTCGACCGCGCCGATTTGCGCGACGCAGCTTTGCGTGCGGATTCCCAACGCGTCGAGAAACTGGGCGCAGATCGCCCCGAGGCAGACGCGCATCGCGGTCTCGCGCGCGCTCGCGCGTTCCAGTACGTTGCGTAAGTCGCGCTGGCGATACTTGAGGGCGCCCGCATAATCGGCGTGTCCGGGGCGCGGGTTGGTCAGCGGATCGCCGCTGCCGGAAATCGGATCCATCAGTGCCCGCACTTTCGGCGTCAAATGGTCGCGATTGCGTACGATCACGGCGATCGGCGAGCCGAGCGTTTGACCTCCCCGAACGCCGGCCAGAAACTCCAGCTCGTCGTGCTCGATTTTCATGCGTGCGCTTCGCCCGTAGCCACCCTGCCGGCGCGCGAGCGTCGCGTTGATCGCGCTCACGTCCAAGCCGAGATGGGCCGGGATGCCGTCGAGGATGCCGACCAGCGCCGGGCCGTGCGACTCACCGGCGGTAAGATAACGAAACACCGCAACGGGCTTCGGCGCGCCTCGGCGGCCCTACTTCAGTTGCGCTTTTGAGGCGCTCGATGGCGGCGCGGTGCAACCGCGTCAGGTGCCGGCGCGAGTAGCCCAGGCGGCCGGCCAGCTCGACGACCGTCATTCCGTGCAAGTGGATGGAAACGACGATCTCTCGTTCCAGCGGCGGAAGCGCCCGCAGCAATCCCTCGATCGTCAGGCGATCGACCAGATCGTCGATGGCGTACGCCGCCGTTCGATGCTCGCCCTTGTCGAGCACCTCGAAGGAGAGCACGTGCTTGCCGGCCCGGTACGCGCGAATCTCTCGAGCCTGCAGCGGCGTTGCCGCGATATGCCGCATCACGTCGTTCTCCGACGGCTCCCGGCCGAAGTGCTGCCAGAGCTCGCGCTCCGCGGCGCTCCAACGCCGTTCGAGCTCGCGCACGGTACGCGGCGCCCGGACCAGCCGCTCGCCGTCGCGCACGTAGTGCATCAGCTCGCCGACGATGAGCAGCCACGCGTAGGCTTCGAACGGCGCTCGTTGCGAGGGATCGTAACGGTCCACCGCTTTGATCAATCCGATCGCGCCGACTTGTTCGAGATCCGCCCGATCGAGACCGCGGCGCATGAACCGCCGCGCCGCTCGCCGGCAGAGATACCAATAGCTTGCAACGAAACGCTCGCGCTCAATAAGCCGGCGCAGCGCAGTTGCGCGGAATTCACGAGACACACCCAAACCTCTTGCTCAACGTTATATACCACGCACTTGGAAAGCGCAATACCCGGCAGGAGTCCGCGCGGCGCGATGACTATCTTGGCACGATGAACGCGTCGCGTGGCGTACTGCTCGTGGCGCTTGCGATTCTCGCGATTGCGGCCCTCCGCGATTTCGCGCGCCTCGGCGAAGCGCTCCCGTGGCGTCAGCTCTACGACTTCGCCGACTTCTATTGCGCGGGCGCGGCGCTCGATCGCGGCGCCGATCCGTACCGCTACGAGCCGCTCCACCGTTGCGAGCATGCGGTGAACCTCACGCCGGCATATCGCGACGACCCGCGCAGAGTCGTCCCGGCGCCGCTTCCGCCGTACGACTTCCCGCCGTTCATGCTTGCGGCGCAAACGAACTTTACGTTCGCGCGCGGCCTCGCTGCCGGCGCGATCGTCGTTGCCGTCGTCCTTTCCATGGTGGGTCTCGCGCTGTGCGCGGTCCCGTTCGACGTGGCCGCGCTCGCGCTCGTGCTGCCGGCCGGATACGTGCTACTCAACGCAGGTCAGGTCGTTCCGTTCGCACTTGTCGCGCTCGTCTTCTGCGGCGTGGCGCTCGCGCGGCGCCGCGATCGGCTAGCCGGCGTGCTAGCGGCGCTGACGCTGGCCGAGCCGCATCTCGGCTTGCCGGTCTGCGTCGCAGTCCTGTGGTGGCGGCCGCGAAGCCGCGCGAGCCTCGTCGCCGCCGGCTTCGTTCTCGCAAGCGTCGGCGCGCTGATCGTCGGCGTCGCGGGACTGACCGAGTACGTCACGCGAGTCTTGCCGGCTCAAGCCGAAGCCGAGACGAGCTACGTTTATCAATACGGCCTGACCTACGTGCTTCACGCGCTCGGTCTGCCGCCCGGTCCGTCGCTGCCGGCAGGCGACCTCTCCTACGCGGTCATGCTGGCCCTGGGAGTGTGGCTGGGACGCCGCGTCGCCGAACGGCTCGGCCGCCCCGAACTGATCGCGTACGTTCCCGGCGCGTGCAGCATCATTGCGGGGCCCTACGTTCACATGGTCGATCTCGCGTTCGCGGTCCCGGCAACCGCCGTGCTTGCGACCGTGCTGCGCGGCGGCGCCAGGAATCTGGCCGTCGTTGCGCTCTGTCTGCTCGCCGTGCCGTGGATTCCGGTCTGGATCGCGAAGAAACTCTTCCTCGCCGCGCTCTTCGTCGTCGCGGTCCTGTTGGCGCGCCTTCGCGCCGGCCCCGCCGTCTCGATCGGAACGTTCATCGGTATCGCGGCGATCATCTATCTTCTCGAGCTCGTTCCACCGGCGCCGCTCGTCGCAACGACGATCGGCAGCTTTGCGCCGAGCGATCTCGCCCAAGATGCCTGGCGCGCCTACGTCGCGCAGCTCCCCTCCCCGGCACCGGCGTGGCTGTTCGTGAAGCTGCCCACCTGGATCGCGCTCGCGTCGCTGCTCGCGGCTTCGTTTGCGGCGCTGCGGCCGCGTCGACCCGCGCACCCGTGAGTTCCCCCGGTCCGCGCCGCTACGTCATCGGCATCGTCGTAACGCTCCTCGCCGTCGCGGCGTTGCGCGATCTCAGCCGGCTCGGCCAAGCGCTGCCCTGGCGAACGATGGACGACTTTCCCGATTTCTACTGCGCGGGCGAAGCGCTCGATCGCGGAGCGAGCCCCTACACGTACGAGCCGCTGCACGCCTGCGAGCATCGCGTGAACGCCGCCGGCACCTTCCGCGGCCGGCTTTTCGCCGCAAATCCGAGCATCGCGGTTCCGGCTCCGCAGCCTCCCTATGATTTCGCGCCCTTTATGGCGTTTGCGCGCCTGCCCTTCGGGGTCGCGCGCAGGATCGATGCGATCGCGATTCTCGTTTCGGTCGCACTCTGTGCCGCGGCGCTCCTGGCGCTGGGTGTTCCCTTCGATGTGGCGCTCGCGGCGCTTGCGCTCTCGGCCGGTTACGCGGAGCTCAACACGGGGCAGCTCGTACCCTTCTCGCTGCTCGCGCTCACGCTTGCCGGGCTCGCGCTTTCCCGCGGCCGCGACGTGCTTGCCGGCGTGCTTGCGGCGTTGACCGCCATCGAGCCGGCCGCCGGGGTTCCGGTCATCGTCGCGACGTTGCTCTTCGTTCCCCGTGCCCGCACGGCGGCCGTTGTGGCGATCGCGGTGCTCGCGTTCGGCTCGCTCGCCGTCGCGGGGCCGGCCGCGCTCCTGCGCTATTTGACCGCAGTGTTGCCGGCACACGCCGGCTCCGAGCTGCATTTCCCGTTCCAATACAGCTTGACGTACGTTCTTGCCGCCGCGGGCGTACCGCCGGCAGTCGCGCAAATCAGCGGAGGCGCGTCGTATCTGGTGCTCTTGCTCGCCGGTCTTTGGTTGGCACCGCGCGCCGCCGCCGCGCTGCGCCACCGCGAGCTGCTCGTCTTCGTCCCCGCCCTCTGCGCGGTGATCGCCGGGCCGTTCCTCCATCAGGAAGAGCTCTGCTTTGCCCTGCCGGCACTGCTGGTTTTGACGGCCGGCGCCCGAGGACGCGAGCGCGTCGTCGCGTCGCTCGCGTTGTGTTTGCTGGCGGTTCCCTGGATTCTCGTCTGGGGGACCAAGCAGCTCTTTCTGGCCAGCCTCCTCGCGTGCGCCGTTATTCTGCTGCGCAGTGCAATCGATCTGCGCATTGCCGCGGCGGCCTTGTGCGCCATCGCCGCGGCCATCTATGCGTTCGAGCTCCATCCGCCGCACCTGCCCGTTCCGCACGGCGGATCTCTGCCGAGCTACGCTCCGAACGCGCTGGTCCAGAGTGAGTGGCGCGCATACACGCAAGCGCGCAGCACACGCGATCCGCTCTGGCTCGCGATCAAGCTCCCGTCGTGGGGTGCACTGCTTGCGGCTCTGGCGATTGCGGCGCGCTCCGGCTCTCGATTTCCGCCCGCATCTGAATCCAACCCCGAAAGTTTGCGTGAAATGCGCGATCCTCGCCCGGAGTCGCCACGTGCTCGAAGGGACTAAGATGCCGGTCGCTGCGTAAGCGCTCGTAGAGCTCCAGATCCTTTTCGATCTCGCGCGTGCCTTCGTGGGTCAAGTATGAAACCCGCGCGCACCGCGCGGCCGAGACTCGTTTGCGCGTTTCCACGTCCAGGAGGCGCTCGTCGTCTTGAAGCAGCGGCGTGTGCCAGTCGCCCTGGGGCACGATCCGGGGCGTGCTCCGGGCCATCGCCTCGCGCATCAGCAGCGCCGGTTGCCGGATCTCGGGTTGGGCGTTCTCGGCGCAACGCAAAGCGAAGAAGTTCGTCCATTCGGTCGCCGTGACGACGACCGTATGCCAAAGGAACGGCTCCAGGATTCGATTCAGCTCCTGTTTGTGAACCTTTAGCTCCAGCAAGCGGCGGGCGTGCGCCGCCGCGTCGTCTCGCGCCCGAAGCCACTCGCCTCGTGCAGCCTGCGCATCTTCCTCGGCCAGCGTTTCGCAAGCGGACATGCCGGCTCGATTGCGCCCCCATTCCAGCGGCACGACCGGATCGTTTTCGACCCGCTCGATCAGTTTCGCCGTCGGAACGGCTCTGCTGCTCGCCGAGTTTCTGGAAAAGCTTCGGTGCGTGTTCCACTCGGCCAAGACGAAGCGCGGAAACGTCACCTCGAGCGTGGTGAGCCGGACTCCGTTGGGAGCGACGGAGTCCAGCAGCACTCGTGCGTCGTAGCCCACCGCTGACGCGGTTTCTCGACTAGCTGCGATAGCGCAAGAAGGCGGGAACGTCGATGTCGTCCATCGAGACCGGAGCGACCGCTTCGAGCCTTCCCGTATCGAACGCAAGCGCCCCGCCCGTTCCGCGATAGCCGCGGCGCGAGCCGAAGCCGGCCGCCAGGACGGTGACGCGTACCTTCCCGGACATCGTCGGATCGATCGACGCACCGAAGATGATCTGGGCTTCGGAGTCCACGGCGCGGCTGATCATCTCGGCCGCCTCGTTCACTTCGTACATCGCCATGTCGGGGCCGCCGGTGATGTTGAAGATCACGCCGTGCGCGCCCTCGACCGTCGTTTCCAACAGCGGCGACGCGATGGCCTTCTGTGCGGCGTCGGCAGCGCGGTGCTCGCCGCTTCCTTCCCCGATCCCCATCATCGCCGAGCCGGCATCGCTCATGATCGTCTTGACGTCGGCGAAATCCAGGTTGATCAGCCCCGGCTGCGTGATCAGATCGCTGATCCCGGCGATGCCTTGGCGCAGAACGTCGTCCGCGTACGAGAACGCTTCGTTGAGCGGCGTCTTCTTTTCGATGACTTGCAGGATCCGCTCGTTGGGGATCGTGATCAGCGTATCGACCTTGCTCTCGAGCTCGGCGATGCCGTTCTCCGCGACCTGCATGCGCTTCTTCCCCTCGAAGGCGAACGGCTTGGTGACCACGGCGATGGTCAGCGCACCCGACTCGCGCGCGACCTCGGCGATGACCGGCGCTGCTCCCGTTCCCGTCCCGCCGCCCATGCCGGCGGTCAGAAAGACCAGATCGGCGCCTTCGAGGATCAGCGAAAGATCTTCGCGCGACGCCTCGGCCGCTTCGCGCCCAAGCGTCGGGTTTGCGCCGGCGCCCAAGCCGCGCGTCTCATTGCCGCCGATGTGGACGCGATTTTCGGTCAATGCGCCGCGCAGTGCCTGAACGTCCGAGTTGACGGCGAAGAAGTCAACTCCGCTCAAGCCGGCCGCGATCATACGATTGACGGCATTGCAGCCGCCGCCGCCGATGCCGATCACCTTGATCGTTGCGGCGTGCTCGGATTCGGATACGGAACGTCGTCCTTCAGCCATTGGTTCGGGTTCCTCCGTCATAGAGAGATGCGAGTATCAGCTTACGTCCAGAGATCGGCCAGCCAGCGCTGGACCTTGGCCACCATTGAGTTTCCGCGGCGCCCGGCGCGCAACGCGTCCTCCCGGTCGCCGTTTGCTCCGAAGAGCACGAGCCCGATCGCGGTTGCGTACTGCGGCGCCGTCATTGCGTCGGTCAATCCGCCGATCGTATTCGGCAAGCCGACGCGAACCGGCAGACCGAATACCTCTTCGGCGACGCGTTCGATCCCGGGGAGCTGCGCGCCGCCCCCCGTGAGCACGATTTCACCCAGGACCACGTCCCGCGGCACGTTTTCGACGATTTTCTGCTTCGCCATCCGCAACGTCTCGAGCACGCGCGGCACGACGATCTGGCGCAATTCGGCGGTCGAGTGCTCGCGCGTCGCCCGGCCGTCGAGCGTGCGCACGTCGAAGCGCTCCTCCTTCTCGGTCGCGCCAAGCCGCTTCTTCACTTCCTCCGCCTCCGCCAGCGTCGTCTTGAGTCCCAGCGAGATATCGCTGGTCAAGACGTTCCCGCCGACCGGAATCGTCGCGGTGTAGATCGCGCTGCCCAGCGAGTAAACGGCAACGTCGGTCGTACCTCCGCCGATGTCCAACAGCACGACGCCGACCTGTTTCTCCTCCTGCATGAGCGTCGCAGCCGAGCTTGCGAGCGGCTCGAACACGACGCCCAGCGCCTCGAGCCCCGCCCGCTGAACGCATTTGAGCACGTTGGTAATGAAGCTGGAACTGCCGGTCACGATATGCGTGTCGACTTCGAGCCGGCCGCCCGCCATGCCGATCGGATCGTTCACGCCTTCCTGTCCGTCGACCGTGAAGTAGCGCGGAAGCGCGTGGATGATCTGCCGGTCGCTGGGGAGGTTGATGATTTTGCTCGCGTCGATGACGCGGCGAACGTCGCCCGGCGTCACCTCCCGGTCGTCGCCCGAAACGGCAACGACCGCGCGATTGTTGGTGCTGCGGATGTGGTCGCCGGTGATTCCGACGATGACCTCGTTGAAGTGAATCCCCGCCATCCGCTCGGCTCGCTCGGTGGCGGCTTCGATCGACTTGATCGTCTCCTCGAGGTCCACGACGACGCCCTTGCGCATGCCGAGGGTGGGTGCTTCCCCGACGCCGACGATCTCGAGACCGGCGGAGCCGTTGACCGCGACGACCGTACACGTCTTCGTCGTCCCGATGTCGAGCCCGCACAGGGTCTCGTGTTTCATCCGATCCGTTTCACCTTGTCCTTAGAATTGCCGCGCGACCACGATATATTGTGGTCTGCCTCTCGGATTCCTACTACAGCTAGCAGCAGGCCCTCGCGGATGCGCTAGGCTTGGCGAGCGCCCCGTCATCTCCTTGAGGAGAACTCGCCAAAGGTGTGGAGAAACTGTGCATGCAAAGGCCGCGAGAACTAATTGCCGCTGGGAGTTCGTGCCTGTGAACCGTAACCGTTTGCTTGCCATCTTCGTACTCGCGTCGCTGCTGCCCGCCGCCGCCCGTGCCGTAACCGTTGCCGCGACGAGCATTGCCGATGGAACGTACACGGTCAAAGTGCTCAAGGTGGTCGATTCAAAGCACATCGACGTCCTGCTCGACAACGGACAGGAAGCCACGCTGCCGGCCGGACGCGCGTACGTCGACTTTTCGAAAGTGCAGCCGAACGATCAGCTCAAGCTCTCGCTCATCGACGGCAACGTGATGGTCTATCTCGACCTCACGTCGCACTAGCGGTAAACGAGAACGGGCGCGCCGGGTGCGCGCACGTCGATCGCCGCAACTCGGCGCTGCCCTTTGAGGACCTGCGCCACGATCGCGTTTGCCAGCGTGAGTTTTTCCTTGAGAGCGTCCTGCGTGCCCAACAGCAGCTCCAAGCCGTCCCGTCGCGTTACGATCAGGCCGCCGAACCGGTCGAGGCTCACCTCCGATGCGTCGACTCCCGCCGCTGCGACGGCTTCGTAAGCGTCCCGCAGTCGAACCGCGTCGGCGGTGCGCACGTACGTTCCCGGAACGAGCTCGATCCCGGGCCCGGCGACGAGCGCCGGAAGGTTGTCGGGCGAGCTCGCCGGCTCGAGCACGCGTAAGCCGCGATCGACGACCGCTACCGCATCGCCGCTGCGGATCGTCGCGAACGGCACGCGCTCGGTCACGATGATCCGGATCGACGCGGGCGGTACGCGACGAACGCTGGCCGTTCCGATATACGGAATCGCTTCGATGCGGCTCGCGATCGCGTGCGAGTTCTGAATCCAGATGCTCAAGTGCGGCGCAATCGCCGCGCGCGCGAGGATCTCGCCGCGTGGCACGCGACGATTCCCGCTCACCGCGACATGCCCGGGAAAAAATCCCGGCCAGCTCGCGAGCGCGATCAGTCCGGCGACGAGCAATCCCACGCAAAGTCCGATCGGCATCCAAAACGGCCGGATGCGCGTTAGCAGCGTGGGCTGACGCCGGCGTGCCTTCACGCCCGCGCCAGGACGTATTTTTCGATCGCCTCGGCGACCCCGTCGTGGGCTACGTCGGCCACGACCGCGTCCGCCACCGCCCGCAGTTCCGGCGGAGACGATCCCATCGCCACGCCGAACCCCGCCGCTTCGAGCAGCGGCGCGTCGTTCCATGAGTCACCGATCGCCACGGTGCGATCCATCGCGACGCCCAAGCGTGCGGCGACGAAGCGCAGGGCCGCGCCTTTGTCGACCGCCGGATCGAGCACTTCGACGAACTCGGGCAAGCTGCGCGTCACGGTCGCCCGGCCCGCGAACTCCTCGCTCAACGTCGCCGCATATCGCCGCGCGTCGGCTTCATCGGCAACGACGACCGCTTTGGTCGCGGGGCTGAACGCGAACGCCTCGCGCAGCGACGCAACGATGACGGGCTGCGTCATCGATAGCGAGGCGTAGAGCTCGGAGAAGCGATTCTGCGACTCGCAGTAGTATTCGTCGTTACGATAAAGCTGCAGGTGCATCCGGTCGCGCTCCGTCCGTTCGATGAGTTCGCGCACGACTTCGTTCGAAAGCGCGCTGTGTGCGAGTATCTCGTCGGTGGCCGGATCGATGATTGCCGCTCCTTGATAGCAGACGACCGGCGTCGAGAATCCTAGCTCTCGAACGAACGGCAAGGTTGCGCGATACATCCGGCCGGTGACCAGACAGCCGGCCGAGCCGGCGGCGAGCATGCGGGCGATCGCGTCGCGTACGCCGCCGGAGATTACGAGATCGCGTCCGACGAGCGTACCGTCCACGTCGAAAGCGACCAGTAGCGCCGCCGTCAACTGCCCGACCGCATGCTCGCGGTTTGCGAGTGATGCGCGAGCTCGTCCGACTCGGCGAGCGACGCCAGCAAGGGCGCGTCGCCGGCCATACGTTCGGCCGTATTTTCGACGACGCTGAAGCTCCGGCTAAAGTCGGCAAGCGAAAGGCTCGAGGCAAAGCGCGCCGTTCCCGAGGTTGGGACGATTCGACTCGTACCGGCGAGATACTCGCCGCTCACCAGCGGCGTCATGTCGCCGACGAAGACCGCGCCGGCTGCGTACACGCGATCCAGATAGGGCGTGGCGTCGCGCACCTGCAAGCAGAGGTAGCCCGGCGCAAATCGATTGATCAGCTCGATGAGCTCCGCGCGGCTCGCGGCCTCGATGAGCCGGCAGCGCGTCGAGATCGCTTCGCTGACGAACTCGCTTCGCTCGAGCGTACGAAGGTCGAGCGTGTCGAGCAGCTGCGCGACCGCTTCCAAAAGCGGGCGCGACTCCGAAAGCACGGCCAGCCGCGTCACACCCGGCAGCTCCGCCTGCGCCAGGAGCTCGCCCACGACGTATTCGCTGTTCGCGCCGTCGTCGGCAACGACCAAGACCTCGACGGGACCGCAGATTCCATCGACGCCGCACCGGCCGAAGACTTGACGTTTTGCCTCGGTCGTCCAGACGCCGCCACGCCCGACGATCTTGTCAACTCGAACGATCGAAGCCGTGCCGAAGGCCGCCGCCGCGATCGCCTGCGCCCCGCCGATCGCGTAGAGCTCGTCGACCCCGCAGAGCGAACACGCAAACCGCACCGCCGCGGAGGGTTCGCTGCCTTCCGGCGGCGCTAAGACGACGACGCGCGCAACCCCCGCGATCTTGGCCGGGACCGCTCCCATGAGGATCGCCGCGGCTTGGCCGCACTTCGCCGCGTACACGGCAGCGGAGCGCAGCGCACATCGCCGCACGGCGTACTGCGTGCCGTCCTCCTCCACGTACGCAACGTCGGGAAGACGCTGTCGCTGATGAAAGCGCGCGATGCGTTCCTTGGCGAGCTCCAAGGCCGACGCTACGTCGCGCGATACGAGCGACCGCGCGCTGTCGAGCATCGGAATCGGCGCCCGCAACTTGGCGAGAGCGAATGAGGCATCGTCGAAACGACGCGTGTATTCCACGATCGCATCGTCGCCGCGCGCGCCGACGTCCGCGAGAATCGCGCCGACCTCCTCGACGACCTCTGGCGACGCGCTCCAACCGCTGCCGAGCAACTCGGCCAATGCACTCGAATCGGAGGCGGCGACGACGTTCATCCGTAGGCGTCCAAGGTACCTTCACGCACGCCCTTGGGCTCGAAGATACGTTCCAGTTCGCCGCGCACGCGCGCGTCGCCGGCGATCGCTCGGGCCACGCGTTGCGTCCGGCCGCGAACGTGCATCACGACCGGAACCTCACCGGGCCACTCGTCGATCAATCGCGCCAAACGATCGATCTGCTCGCGATGGGTCACCTCGACGTGCCACCCGCGGGTCGCCCCGCCGGGCACCGGACCGGCCGGCGGGACGAACGCGGAGACGTCGTTGGCGGCGACCGAGAGCTCGACGCGCGGCTCGTCGCCCGGCGTGGGCGCCGGACGCTCGCGCAGCCGCAGTCTGCCCTTGACGAGCAATACCGCGTCGTTTTCGAAGAGCTGGTGCACCGCGGGATAAATCTTCGCGAAGACGACCACGTCGCAGACGCCGGTCGTGTCCTCGAGCTGCGCGACCAAAATCTGTTGACCGGCCTTGGTGACCGAGCGCCGCACGCCGGTAACCGTCCCGGCGACGGTTACCGCGGCGTCGTCGGGAAGCTCGCGAATTTCTCTGATCGGCGTCGCGCCGGCGCGCGCGAGCAGCGGCGCGATCTCGGCGAGCGGATGTCCCGAAACGAAGATTCCCAGCGTTTCGCGTTCCCACGAGAGCATCTCCGCGGTCGTCGGAGCGGCGACGCTGGGCAGTTTGGGCACGAGCGTCGGCGTCGCCGTGCCGGCCTCGCCGAAGAGCGATGCCTGCCCCAGCTCGGCATCGCGCGTCGTCCGCGCCGCGAGTTCGAGCGCCGTATCGAGCGCGGCCAGCTTTTGCGCGCGGTGTCCCGGAATGCCGTCGACCGCGCCGCATTTGATCAGCGCTTCGAAAACGCGCCGATTGATTTGCTTGGCATCGACCCGCTCGGCCAACTCGAACAGGTCCACGAAGCGTCCCCCGCCGTCGCGCGTCTCGATCACGTTGCGTACCGCCGCCTCGCCCACGCCTTTCACGGCCGCCAAGCCGAAACGAATGGCGCTGCCGACGACGGTGAAATCGACTAAGGACTCGTTGACGTCCGGCGGCAGAACGTCGATTCCCATCCTTTTGGCTTCCTCGATATACTCCGCGAGCTTCTCGGTCTTGTCCTTGACCGACGTCATCAGCGCGGCCAGGTACTCGAGCGGATGGTTCGCCTTCAAGTAGGCGGTCTGATACGCAATCCAAGCGTACGCGGCCGCATGAGCTTTGTTGAACGCATAGCCGGCGAAGGGCTCGATGTAATGGAACAGCCTCTCACCCAGCGCGCGATCGATCTCCGACGTAACCAAGGCGCCGCCGACGAACTTCTCCTGATAATGCGGGATCTTCTCCTTCTGCTTCTTACTGATCACCTTGCGCAGCTCGTCGACCTCGCTGAGCGAAAACCCGGCGATCTCGCGGGCCATGCGCATGACCTGTTCTTGATAGATCGGGATGCCGTGCGTCTCGGACAAGATCGGCTCGAGTTTCGGGTGGAGATACTGCGGCTTCGAGCGCCCATGCTTGATGGCGATATACTGGGGAATCAGCTCCATCGGTCCCGGGCGGTAGAGCGCGACCAGCGCCATGATCTCGTCGAAGCCGGTTGCCTGCAGCTCCGCGCAGACGCGCTTCATGCCTTCGGACTCCAGTTGAAAGACGCCGATGGTTTCGCCGCGCGCGAGCATCGCGTACGTCCGCGCGTCGTCGAGCGGGATCGCCGAAAGCTCGAAGCCCGCAGCGACGGTTCGCCGAATTTCGCGGACGGCGTTGTCCATCACCGTCAGATTGCGCAGCCCGAGAAAGTCCATCTTGAGCAGGCCGATGCGCTCGATGGAATCCATGTCGTACTGCGTGTTGACGCCGCCGTCCCCAAAGCGGCAGAGCGGCGTATACTCCGTCAACGCACCGGCCGAGATCACCACCCCCGCCGCGTGGGTGCCGGCGTTGCGCGCCAGCCCTTCGATCTCCTTGGCCGTGTCGAGCAGCTTGCGCATCTCCGTTTGGGTCGCATAGATCGTCTTGATCTCGGCGATCTGCTCGATCGCGCGCTCGATGGAGAATCCGCCCGGACCCGACGGCACGAGTTTCGCAATCCGATCGACGTCCGCAAGCGGCACTCCCAGGGCGCGGCCGGCGTCGCGAATCGCGGCGCGCGCCGCCATCGTTCCGAACGTCACGATCTGGGCGACGCGCTCCTTTCCGTACTTTTCGGTGACGTAAGCGATGACTTCGTCGCGCCGGTCGACGCAGAAGTCCGTGTCGATGTCCGGCATCGAGATGCGTTCGGGGTTGAGAAACCGCTCGAACATCAGGTTGAACCGCAGCGGATCGAGGTCGGTGATCCGCAGGCAGTAGGCGACGACGGAACCGACCGCCGAGCCGCGGCCCGGACCGACCGGGATGCCGCGGTCGCGGGCGTACTTGATGAAGTCCCAGACGATCAAGAAGTACGATGAAAAGCCCATCTTGGTGATGACGCCGAGCTCGTACTCCAACCGCTCGCGCAGGGCAGCGTCGGACCCGACGCGCTCCTCGCCGTAGCGCTCGCGCAACCCGAGCTCGCAGAGCTCGCGAAGGTACTCGGCGTCGCTGCGTTCCTGCGCGCCGGCGTCCGGCGGCACGGGATATTGGGGCAGATGGAACACCTTCTCGGGGATCCTGATATCGACCCGGCCGGCGATGCGCACCGTGTTATCGCACGCCTCCGGCAGATCGGCCCACAGCTCGCGCATCTCATCGGGCGATTTCAAGTAGAAATGGTCGGAATAAAAGCGCATCCGGTTGGTGTCGGCAACCGTCTTGCCCGTGCCGATGCAGAGCAGCACGTCGTGCGCCGCCGCATCCTTCTGTTCGAGGTAATGGGCGTCATTGGTCGCAACGACCGGCACGCCGAGCTCGCTTCCGATGCGGACCAGCCCGTCGTTGATGGCCTCCTGCTCGGGCATGCCGTGACGCATGACCTCGATGTAGAAACGATCGCCGAAGATTTCGACGTAGGTCTTGGCGCTGCGCAGGGCGGCGGCGTAGTCGCCGCGCAGCAAGGGCGCGGCGACGAGCCCCGACATGCAGCCGGAGAGCGCGATGAGACCGTCGTTGTGCCGCGCCAGCAGTTCCAGATCGATGCGCGGCTTATAGTAATAGCCCTCGAGGAACCCTTTGGAGACGAGCGCGATGAGGTTGCGGTAGCCGACGAGGTCCGCGGCCAGCAGCGTGACGTGGGCCTCCTCGCGCGCCGTGCGGTCGAAACGTCCGCGCGGCGCTACGTAGGCTTCGCAGCCGAGAATCGGCGTGAGCCCGAGCTCGCGTGCCGCGTAGTAGAACTCCATCGCGCCATACATCACGCCGTGGTCCGTCAACGCGACGGCTCGCTGCCCCAGCTCGGCGGCGCGGCGGCAGAGGCTCGCTCGTGCCTCACCGGGCCGGTCCATTCGGCAGGCGCCGTCGAGCAACGAGTATTCCGAATGGACGTGAAGGTGGACGAACTCGCTCACGGACGCTTCAGAGGGGAGGACACGCGAACGTTTACCCTAAGCGATGCGGACGACCCTTGTTCCTTGACCGTGCCGCTCGAGGAGCGCCGTACGGTCAGCGTGCACTCGTAGCGGCCGCGATCGCGCCGGCCTCACGCAGCATTTCCAAGACGCGCTCTCGCGGCAGGGCGTAGACCGTGATCCCCCCGCGCCCCGTCATCGTCGTCGCTTCGAAGAGCGCATCGTATATTGCCGCTTGCGTGGCTTCGGCGGTCGCGGTGTAGAGCGCGTCGAGCGCATCGTCGTTCTCGAGAATCGGCTCCTTCGGCGCGGCGACCGTGAAGTCGGCGACGCGCTCGAAGACGCGCGAGGTCGAAAAGGCCACGATCAGATCGCCGCTTCCCTCTGAAGAGGTCAATCCCGTTCGCGCCATCCCCATCGCCGCGCGCAGCGCGACCGCGCGAAGCTGGCGGCTGTCGAGCGGCGCATCGGTTGCGACGACGATGATGATGCTTCCCTCGCCGAGCCGCCCCTTCAGAGCGAGCCGCTTCGGAAAGACCGGCCGATACTCGTTGGCGAGCCGCTCGCCCACGGGAACGCCCACGATCGTGAGCTGTCGCCGGCTGCTTCCCGTATTA
>JASHOM010000120.1 GCA_030041115.1 Vulcanimicrobiota bacterium
CGAGTCGATCGGCAAATATAAACGCGGAGACATGATCGACAATCCCGACGTGATCCCTGCGCGCATCCTCAACAAGCATTGCGTGCGCATTGCCGATGCGCCGAGCGCGCCAAAACCGGCGGCACCGACCGTTCCACCGACCGTGCCGGGCGCCGGTATCAAGCCCGCAGGGAGCTAGTCTATGTCAATTCAAACGACGCTGATCAACGCCGCCGCCCTGGAGCTCGACGATGCCTACGTTTCCGCGCAGGTCGAGTCGCAGCTCTTACCTGCCGGACCAAACTCGAGCGCGATTTATATGCCGGGCGCGGCAAACTGGGGCCCGGTCGGGAAGGTATTGTCGTTCTCCGACTATGATTCGGGTGTCCCGTTCTACGGCGACACCCAAATCGAACTCTCGAGCGCGGGCGTCGATTACGGCATCATGGCCCGCACGTTCTTGGCAGCAGGCGCGGCAGCAGGCGGCATCACCATCGGCGCCTCGCGCGTGACGGACGGCACCGATACCGCGGCAATCGGCGATCTCTACGACTCGACCAACCCGACGCATGTCCTTATCATCAAGCTGGTCGCTCTCTGCACGGGCAGCTTCGGCAATCGCATCGGCTGGCAGCTCTCGCTGCAGTCCGGTACGGCGGAGTCGTACGGTGTCTATCGCTTGACGATTTTCCCACCGGTCGGACGTCCGGAAGTGTTCTCAAACATCGTTGGTTACACGACCGGGGGCGTGTTCAACGGCCCGATCTTCAATGCCAACCTCATTGCACTCGTCAACGGCACGAACAACACGCCGCCGTCGAACTGGGTGATGGCCAGCTCGCTCACGACGACGACCAATCCTCCGCAGACGACGAATAGCCCCACCCTCCTCATCGACGGAACCGACGGCAACGCTGGCCTGACCGACGCGTCGATCGTCGGCACCGACGGACCGGCTGGCACGCGGTCGGGGATGTATATCTTTCGCAACATCGCGGCCGCGGGCATCGTGATTCTGCCCGGCGTCGGCACAACGTCGGAAGCCGGGTTTGCGACATTCGACGAGCTGGCGTCGTTCGTGACGCAAGAAAGCTGCCGAGGCGTTTGGTCGGGCTATCCCATCGGTCAGGACACGGCGGACGTCGTCGCGGACGTCGAGCAAAACGGCTTGCAGTTCTGGGCCGTCATGAACGTCATGAGCTGGGTCGAGTTTACCGATCCGGCGACCGGCGTGCAGCGGTGGCTCGAGCCAGCAGCCGAAGCCGCGGGCGTCTGGGCCTCGTGCCCGCCGATCGGCAACGGCGCATATCCGGGCAACAAGCCTGCCACCGGCCTCACGAATATCATCGCCACCGAAGATACGCTCTCGGGCGTGCCGCTCTCCACCGCCGAGGGCGGCGAGCGCGAGGCCAACGGCATCGACTGGATCGGCCGACCGATCCCCGCTGGGAATGTCTTCGGCCTGCGTCACGGGATGATGTCCGATGGCCAGACCTACGCGTCGGACGTCAGTGCGCTCTGGGTCATTGCCCTCAACGTGCAGGCGATCTTACGACAGTTCGTCGGCCAGATGCAGGGCACGAGCCAGAATGACCCGACGCGCGTCGCTGCGCGGGCGAAAGTCAACGAGTACATGAGCACGCTTACCGGTCAAATCAATGCGTATAGCGACGTGCTCGACAGCACAAATAACACGCCTGTAACAATCAACCAAGGCATCATGCTCTGCAATCTCAGCGTGCAAACGCTCACGCCGGTTCGGTTTGCGATTGCGGCCGTGCAGGTCGGTGCGGGCGTCGAAGTCACCGTTTCGCCAGCCTCGTAACCATTCTCGCTTCAGGCCGCCTCTGCAGGCGGCCATTCCTCTCGTCGTTCTAGGAGACGGCTCAACATGGGATTCGCATCGCCCGGCTCGTTCATTACCGGTACCGACATTACGATCGTCATTACGAGCACGAACCCAAACATCGGCGGCCTCACCGTCTCGCTCGACGGTCGCCGCGAACGTTTCACGTCCGAGTACGACGATAAGATCGAAGTCGGTGCCGGTTGCGATAACGGCGGCGTTATCGACTCCCGGCGAATCCCAGGCACGATCACCGGCACGCTCGAGTTCTATAAACAAAATTCGAACTTCGGGGCGATCATGGCTGCGCTCGATCAAGCCTTCTACAATCAACAAGGCGAGACGGCCTTCACGATCACGGTCTACATTCCGGTCATGGGTCCAAACGGGACCTTCACCGGCCAGACCAATAGCTTCCAGTACAGCAATCTGAAGTTCCATAAATACGCGAGCGGCGACTACGTTCGCGACACCAAGACGAAATGCCAGGTGCAGTTCACCGCATCGCTCTTGACCCAACTCACGTAAAGGAGTCTCAGTGGATCAAACGCCCCTTCAGGTCGTTACCGTCCCCACTCGCAACCCATTCGCCCCGCGCACCATCGAGGTGGAAGCCCCAAGCGGTCGCAAATATACGCTTCGCGAACTGAGTTCGTTCGACGGCGTACGAGCCGACCAAGCGTCGAAATCGCAAAGCGATGCAATTTACTATCGCGTCGGCCTTGCGATCGACGTAATCGATGGCGAGAGGATTGTCAAGCGCGAGAAGCAGGCGCAGGTCGACGTACTGCTTGAGAAGATCTCCGATCAGGACATGCAGATCCTCTGCCGTGCCTACGCCAACAAGTTCGCGCCGGCGATTCAAGAGGATGCCGACGTAAAAAACTCCGACGCGCCCTCCGATTAACGACGGCTCTGGTCCTCATTTCGGATGGCGCCGTCACTATGGACTTTGCACTTGCGCTGACCGAATGCGAGCAGATGGCGCTCTATATCGAGTTCGGCGAGCAAAAAGGCGGCGAGTGGGACGCGGACTCGATGAGTTGGGCCGAGCCGCCGAAACCGACTCCGGTCTTCGCCGTGGCCGCTGAAATGCGAGGGCAACACTGATGTCGTTCGCTCGCGTGTTCAATGGACTGGGCGAGTTCGGACGATTTCTTGATGGCTGCGTTGCGCGCGCAGCGCTCGCTCAGGAGGCGGCCGTCGCGTTATCGGCCGACGTCGTCGAGAAGCGCGTCAAATCGATCTACGGCGATGAGAGTAAGCTCGCGCCGATCTCGCAGGACAGCACGGCGCAGCTGCGCTCCGACGGCGGTGCCGGCGGCCCGCTCTACATCGACGGAGAGCTGCTCAAAGGTTCGGTCGAGAAGGAAGTGGCGGGCGACTGGGCCGGCGTCGGCAGCCCGGAGATCATCCACAAGTACCACGAGCTTGGCTACACGACGGCGCCGACGAGCATGATCCCAAATAAAATTGTTCCGCCGCGTCCCGTGTTTAAGATTGCGCTCGACGAGTCGCAAGCCGATCTCGTCGCGATCTCCGAGGATCTCGTTGCCGTGACGCTGGGCGAGCCTTCCAGGCTTGCGCTGCCGATTTTGGAGTCTGAGTAGTGGTCGGCTCGTGGGTCATCGGCATTGCGCTCCGGTGGGCCAATAACGGCGTCCAGACGCTCCTCGCGACCGAAGGCGCGACACTGCGCGCCGATCGTGCGCTCAGCCGGTATCAGCGGCGGATTGCCGAAGTGCAAGCCGCGCAGCTCAAAGCCGGTACGATGGTGGCTGGTGGCATGTTCGCCGTCGGGGCGGCGGTCATCGCGCTCGGCATCCGCCAAGCGGCACAGTTTCAGCTTGCCATGACCAGCGTTGGCGCGGCGACCGGCGCCACGGCCAAAGAACTCGAGAAGCTCCAGGCAATCGCGCTACACACCGCGGGCGTCACTGCGCAAAGCCCCGTCACGATCGCGCGCGAAATGGCGACCGCGGCAACGTCAGGGCTCAATACGATCAGCCGGCTGACCTACGCGTTTCCGCAGATGGCCCGCGCGGCGGACGCGATGTGGCTGTCGCCTAAGCATATCGACCCGAACGAAGCCGCGCGGCAAATGTCGCAGCTTTCGCACTTGTTCGGAGCGTATTCGGGCAAGCCGCTGCACGAAATGATCGACCAGGCTACGCGCCTGATGTTCACGCAGCCGGAGAATCTGCAAGCCGCCGTCACGCAAGGCCGCATCTTCATCGGGCCAGCCCTGCGCTACGGCGTCTCGATGGACGACATCTTCAGTCAGCTGATGACCATGGGCCAGACGGGCTGGCTGCGTGGCCGCGGCGGCTCCGGGCTCGCCCGCTACATGGAATATCTCATGGGTGCGCCCGAAATGACGGCGCACTTGAGCAAAGCGCGACGCTCGGCAATGGAAGACCTCGGAGTCTTCGATTCGTCCGGCCGTAATCGATTCATCCGGCGCGACGGAACGCTCGATCTGCTCGGTTCGATCCGGTACTTCGCGGGAGTCGGAGATCGAATGACCGCGCAGCACCAGCAGGCGCGCTTTACGACTGACCTGATGAACGCGTTTCTCGCGCAGGGCGGCCGCTACATCGCGACAATCACGCTACCGAAGATCATGTCGCAGGTGCAACAGAACCGCACTGCGGCGGCCCGGCTCGCGCCTCCAGGCCAAGCGGTTGAGGTGCTCTGGAAGAAGTACATGAGCACCACGGCCGCGTCGTGGAGCAAGTTCGTCACCAACCTGCAGTACGTCAGCGACACGATCTTCTTACCGGTTCTGCCGCAGGTGACGACAGTCTTCAATGATCTCGCGGTCGGGCTCAGCAACGTCGGGGACTTCCTCGGTGCGCATCGGACGCTGGCACGCGATATCGGCGACGTTGCAATCGCGATGACAGCGCTCGCCGGCGTTCGATTCGCGCTTGGCGGCGCGATGATGCTCGGGCGCGCCTTCGGCATGTTCCGTGGGATTTCGAGCGGCATGGGCATCTTCGCGAAGGCGCTCACGTTCCTCGATAACTTTGCCTTCATGGGTCTCGGCGGCAAGATCGTCAGCTTTGGGATCAAACTTGCAGGGCTCGAAGGCCCCGAGACTCAGGCTGCTAAGGGTCTCACGGCGATCGGTGCGAGCATCAACACACTCGCCGGCGCGCGCACCGCGGCACTTGGCCTCTCGGCGCTCGGCGGCGCGATCACGGCGGTTGCGTCAACGCTGGGCGTGATCTACGGCATCTACAAAGACATCGAGTGGATGAAGCGGTCCCCGGCGAACGCGAAGCTCGGCGGCTGGATGATGAGCGGAGCGAACTACGGGCTCCCAAATCCTGCGCCAAGTTCGGCGCCCGTTGTACATCAGCACGTGACCGTTCAGCTCAATTTGCCCAAGGGCAGCGATATGAGCAATGCGCGGCTGATTATGCAATATCTCAAGAGCCTTGCCGGCGGAGCGTTTACGAGCCCGAACTACAACATCGCGCCCGGAGCCTATAACTCCGTGCCGTTGCATCCCTAGTCGTCGTCGGACCTCATCGCCGCGGCGATTCGCTGCACGTTGCACTCTTCGAGCGAAAAGATTGCGCCGGTACCCCACACGAGCATCGAACACCACGCGGCGGCGGCCCACCAGCCGTGCACATTCAGGGCGACGAGGAGTGAGACGACGGCATAGATCGCCCATCGGCCGGCGCGCTTGCCGCAGATCGTTTCCTTGGCTCTCGCTTCGCGTTGGCGCTGCGCAACATACCGGTCGAAACTCTCCGGCTCCTCGGCTTCTGGCTCGATGAAACGCTCGGCAAAAGGGCTGACCGATGGCAGCGGGCGGGAGAGGCGCACGGCTTTCGCTTTCATGGATTTCAGAGTATAGCACGGACGGGAGGCTGGGGCGATGGGGGGATTCGGTCCAGCCGGCAACCTCGGCACCTTCCCGGGCACTTCAGGCGGCTCCGGCTATAACACCGATTTTAGTGCTCCCGGATCGACTCCGCTGACGATCGGCACCGTCACCTTCTGGACAATGGAATGCCCGGCTGATCTCCCGATCGGGGCGGTCGAACAGCGCGTTGCCGTCACCGAGCTGATCGGAGGCGGCCGCGTCGTTCAAAACCTTGGGGTCCAGCCAAAACGCGTGCAATGGCGCGGCAAGCTCTTCCAGCCTAACGTCGAGTCACGCATCACTGCGCTCCGGCAAATGGCCGTGCTCGGCGCGCCGGTCTCGATCACGTGGGGCTACGAGCAGTACACGTGCGTCATCGTCGCTTTCACGCCCACGTATCACAATATAAACTACGCGGACTACGAGATCGAAATCGAGATCACGCAGTCCAATAACGGCGTCCTCACCGGCAATCCGCCGACCGCGCCCGATCAGCAGGTCAATCAGCAGAGCAACGAAGCCGGCGGCAGCGGGAATAATCTCAACAATCTCGATCCGACCGGCTCGCAGATCTTCTACCCCGACCTCGAATCGTTTTTGCAGGCGCTCCAAGGCGCTGGTCCGCTCTCGCAGCTTACGCAAGCGCAGATCCTCACGCTGCTCAACGGCTGCAATGGCGTCATCGCGCTGGTGCAGCAGTACCTCGGCAACCAGAGCCCAACATCGCAAGAGTACGCGCTCGCACAGCAACTCATCAATACCTTGACGCTGCTCGCTGCGAATCTCTCGAATGGGGAGACGCAGCAGACGATCGTCGTGCAAGGAGGCACCCTCTATCATATCGCCTCTAAGTATTGCGGAGACCCCACTCAGGCTGGCGTCATCCAGGTCGCAAATGGCCTGCCATCGCCAATCTTGCCAACCGGCGTCGCGACGACCCTCGTGATTCCCGCTGGTTTGGGACAGGCGGCATAAGTGACGAACCAGCCGCCGATTGGGGCGAACGACTATCAGGCGTTTTTTGAGGCGTCGACCGTCGCCGCAGTCGTGCGTATCAACGGGTCGAGCCTGTACAATGTTGACGACGTCGAGATCAATCTCAATGCACACGGTGCGACGAGCGATGCAGCCGTCGTCCTGCCGATCAAGACGAACCCTGATTTCTCCCAGGTGTTTGCAAATCTAGGATCGACCGCTGCGACCGCCGAGATCTTCCTGGGATGGCCCGCCAACCCGACGCCCGGAGCGCCACCCTCGATCGCCGGCTTGACGCGCGCATATTACGGGCTGATCGCTCAGTACGATGCGGACTTCGAACTCAACGAGGCGACTTTCGAGCTACGCAGCCTCGCGTCGCCCCTCGTCGACGAGAAAATCCAAATGATCGCGACGAATGCGACCACGATCGATTTCCTCCAGTCCGTCTGCGAGCAGTTTGGGCTCAACATGCAAGCCGGAACGCCGAACGCTCCGCTGACGGTCCAGGAGGTCCTCGGCGAAATGTACGTCGGCGGCTATGACTTCGCAGCGGCGATCCATGGCATGCGCATTTGGGACCTAATTTTACAATGCGCGCAGTTCGACAACGTCGACGTGTGGGAAGATCAAGGCACAATCTACTACGTGGCGCCCACGCTGATTCAGCGGCCGACAGTGCCGATTATGTATGGGCGCGACCTTGCACTTGGCAGCGGGCTGAAGTGCCAGCACGCGTTACAGTTTTCACGCGACATCCAGGTTGAGGTCCGCTCGGCGCAGCCTCGGGTGTCGCAGTCCTCCGCCACGCGCTACGTTACCAACGATGACGGAAGCGTGTCGGTAACGACGGTCAACTCTCAGACGAGCGGCAGCCCGCAATGGGGCACGCCGGACATCGTCACGCAGCGGATTAGTCCAAGTGGCACGGTCGTGACCCAGCGCAGCGTCAGCGGTGGCAACTTCTCGACGACCACGTCGCTCGGCACCGAAGCTCCGAAGCTGCGCTATATCTACTTTTTGAAGAATGCGTCGCCGGCGACGTGCAATGCCTTTGCGATTTCGCAGTGGCGCAAGATTTCGCAGCACGAATACATCGCGCTGATGCAGTTCCCGATGAGTAAGGCGAAAGGCATCATCCCGCTCACCGCACTGCTGCCACTGAGCAACTGCCCCTACGCGCAGTTTAACCAAACGTACTATCCACGAAAGCTCACGCTGGCCGGCGGCAAAGGGAAGGCGTTCATCTATAGCGTTGACGGGATCAATCATGAGCTGCCGCAGGGCGCGGTCTAATGAGCCTCACGCGATCCGAAATCAAGGCGTTCACTAAAGAACTCCTCGGCGTTGTTAGCCAAATGCTGAACGAACGGCCGGCTCCGATCGGAATCACGGCTCATGTCGTACCGGGAAGCTATCGCGAGGGCGATGGGACCGTGGAAGTCCTCATCGACGATACGTTCGCTGCGTATCAGCTCGCACAGGCGCTCGGCGACTCCGACGCCACGCAGATGCTCACACACCCGCGCGTGCCGGTGGCAAACCACGACCCCAACGATCAATACGGCTTCCGGGGCGGCGAGCCGGTCCTGCTGATCCCGTCGCAGCGCGGCTACGTCGCGAAAGCCATACCAGATGCTCAAACGAACGACGCACCAGGCGCGGGTCCGTTTTTCTCCGTGCAGGCGCCTTCTGGCGAACGGTGGCTCTGTCACCGCAACTCGAGCAATGAGATCGACGCCTACATCAAGCTGACCAACAACGGTAGCAGCGGTGATGGGCGTGGAGGGCTCAAGCTGCTCGCCGGTGCGCTGTTCTCGCTTGCCACGGCCGGCGGTATCTCGATCGTCGCGGATGACTCGACGACGCAACTTCAGGCGCAAACGGCTGGCAACTTCGGAATTCTCGCGGACGACAGCTCAAGCACGGTTGGCATCGGCTCGAGCGGCGGCGCCGGGCTTGGCTCGACCGACGGTGTCGTGCGACAGAAAGACCTTAAATCAGTGATCGATGCGCTGCGCTCTGAACTGCAAACCTGGGGCGCTGCAAATTTTCAATCCGGAACCTCAAGCCCGCCCGAACCGGCCGAAGTCACGATCGACGCGTCGGCGACCGTTCTCGCCTCCGACTAGGAGCCTTGCATGCCACAGGTCGGCACCGTCGATATCGATATATCGAACGGCGGGTACGGCGGTACGTTCACGCTTGCCGATAACGGCGACCTGCTGCTCGCCGTCGATACGATCGTTGCACCTACTGCAACGCTCGAACGCATGGCGCGCCTCATCCTCACCAACGCGGCGATCGTACTCTACGGCGTCACGGTCTCCGAAGCCGACGACATCTTTAACGACTGGTACGGCTCGAGCATCCGTCCGCTGATCGGTCAGATGATCACTGCCGTGCTGATCTCGACCATCAAGGCGCAGATCCTCGCGGCGCTTACGACCGATCCGAACTTGGTGCAGTCGCCGGCACCGACGCTCTACGTCATCGCTGGGAACAGCAGCTCGATTCCCGCGCAAATCTGGCAAGCCGTACTGCAGGCTGGCGCGAGCGCGCAAGTGCTGCAGGCGGCGATCTTTATTTTTGGGACCGTGACGCTCGTGACCAATCGGCAAGTGCCGCTTCCCACCGTCGTGTTACCGGCGAGCGGTACGCCGATCATCATCATGCCGACGTCCTAGAGGTGCCCTGATGGCTTTCTTTACGCCGCTGACGTTCGCGCAGTGGCTGGCCATCGGTATCGAGGCGTATGAAGCCGCTGCGGGGCAGCCGGCATATACAGGACCCGGCTCGACGACCGGTGCGCTGGGAAACGGCGTAGCCAATCAGTGCCTGCAGCTACAGCAGCAGCTGCTCTATCTCGCAGCCATCGCTCGGCTCGCGACGATTCCTGCGCTTGCCAGCGGTGCACCGAGCCCCGATACGATCTCCTTCGCCGCGCCGTTCGGCATTGCGCCGCTGGGCGCGGTCGCCGCAGGCGGGGCGGTGTTCCTGTTCCAGACGGCATCGCCGGTCTCAGGCGGTCCGCTGATCATTCCAGTGGGCGGCGTCGCGCAGACCCCGGGCGGCCTGCAGTTCGTCGTGGTAGCCGACCCGACGAACGCAAGCTATAGCCTCGCCGACGGCGGCTATCCCATTAACAACGGCGACTCGAGCACGACCGTGACGATGTACTGCATCACGCCCGGCTCGATCGGTAATCTCGCCGCCGATACGACTCTGACACCCTATAATGCCGCCGGCGGCCCGCAAATCGTCGGCATCCAGTCGATCTCGAATACGGCGGCGCTGACCAACGGCCTCGACGGCGAAACCGACGTCGCCTTCAAGGCGCGCTTCACCATCACCGTGTCGAGCGGACGATCGGGAACGGCCAACGCCATCATCGGAGCCGTCCTCGAGACCGGAACCGGCATCATCTA
>JASHOM010000121.1 GCA_030041115.1 Vulcanimicrobiota bacterium
GTCGAGGCCGATCGCGATCACCCGGCGCGTGTCGAGCGGATCGATGATCCCGTCGTCCCAGAGCCGCGCCGTCGAATAGTAAGGATTGCCTTCGCGCTCGTACTTCTCGAGAATCGGCGCCTCGAATGCCGCCTTTTCCTCCGGCGTCATCTCGCCTTTCACCGTCGAAAGGACGCTGGCCGCTTGCGGGCCGCCCATCACGCTGATCCGCGCGTTGGGCCACATCCAGAGCTGGCGCGGCGCGTAGGCACGGCCGCACATGCCGTAGTTGCCGGCCCCGAAGCTGCCGCCGATCACGACGGTGAACTTCGGCACCTCGGCGCACGCGACGGCCGTGACGAGCTTTGCGCCGTCCTTGGCGATCCCGCGATTCTCGTACTCCTTACCGACCATGAAGCCCGTGATGTTCTGAAGGAAGAGCAGCGGCGTCCCGCGCTGCGCGCAGAGCTCGATGAAATGCGTTCCTTTGAGCGCGCTTTCGCTGAAGAGAATCCCGTTGTTGGCGAGGATCCCGATCGGGTGACCTTCGATGCGGGCAAAGCCGCAGACCAGCGTCGTGCCGTAGCGCGCTTTGAATTCGTGGAACTCAGACGCGTCGACCAGGCGCGCGATGATCTCGCGGACGTCGTAGCCGACGCGGCTGTCGGCGGGAATGATGCCGTAAACGTCGCGCGGTTGGTATCTCGGCGGTTGCGGGTCGATGCGGTCCCACTGCCGCGGAAGCTCCACGTGGAGATTGCGCACGATCTCGCGCACGATCGCGAGCGCCTGCCGGTCGTCGTTGGCGAAGTGATCGGCAACGCCGGAGACGCGGGTATGAACGTCGGCTCCTCCGAGCTCCTCGGCGCTCACTACCTCGCCGGTTGCCGCTTTCACCAGCGGAGGGCCGCCCAAGAAGATCGTACCTTCGCCTTTGACGATCACCGTCTCGTCGCTCATCGCCGGGACGTAGGCGCCGCCCGCCGTGCACGAGCCCATCACCGCGGCGATCTGTGCTATCCGCTTACTCGACATGCGCGCTTGATTGTAGAAGATGCGTCCGAAATGATCGCGATCGGGAAAGACCTCGTCTTGCAGCGGTAAGAACGCCCCGCCCGAGTCGACGAGATAGATGCACGGCAGATGATTCTGCTCCGCGATCTCCTGCGCTCGCAGATGCTTCTTCACGGTCATCGGGTAATACGTGCCGCCCTTGACCGTCGCGTCGTTGGCGACGATCGCGCAATGCTGCCCTTCGACGATGCCGATGCCGGTCACGATGCCCGCGGCCGGCGAAGCGTTGCGGTACATGTCGAACGCAGCCAGCGGGGAGAGCTCGAGAAAGGCCGACCCCGGATCGATCAAGCGCTCGACCCGCTCCCGCGCGGTGAGCTTGTTGCGCCGGCGATGCTTTTCAACGGCTTCCGCGCCGCCGCCGGCCCGGACGGCAATCAGTCGCTCGCGTAGCTGCGCAACGAGCCGCTCCATTCGTTGAGCGTTCTCCTCGAAGCTCGCCGAACGCCGTTCGAGCCGGGATTCCAAGACGGTCATCGCCGCCGCCTTTCGGCGCCTCGCGCTTAGAGCCCGGTTAGACATGCGAAATGGGGCGAGGGCCGCACTGCGGCCGGCTCGTAGGTAACGGTATGGCCGCGCGGGCACACATCGACGTCGGCGGTATCCTGCGCCCGGATGGACGCCTCGACCTTTCAACGGCGTTGCAACCCTATCGGCAACGATTGGGCGAACGCGCCGCCGCGCATTTGCTGCGTCGCGCGGGCTTCGGCGGGACGCCCGACGAGATCCGTCGCTACGCCGCGCTGGACGCGCCGGACGCCGCCCAAGCGCTCCTTTCCCTGTCGCCGTCGCGAGCCATCGCTCCGCCGCCCGAGGTGAGCGCCGGCGGTCCGATCGGCAAGCGCAAAACGCGCGAATCGCTTGCCGCCTTGCAGCTTTGGTGGCTGAACCGGATGCTTACGACGCCGGCGCCGCTGCAAGAGAAGATGACCCTCTACTACCATGGCCACTTCACGTCTCGCGCGACGCCGCGCTTTCCGGAGATTACGTACAATCAGAACGCGCTGTTCAGGCAATACGCGGCGGGAAATCTGCGCGAGCTGACGCGCGAGGTCTCCAAGGACGCGGCGATGCTGATTTATCTCGACGGCGCCAACAACGAGGCATCGCATCCGAACGAGAACTACGCGCGCGAGCTCATGGAGCTCTTTACGCTGGGCGTCGACAACTATACCGAGAACGACGTCCGGGAGTCGGCGCGGGCATGGACCGGCTGGCGCGTCTTTCGCAGGACCGATACCGTGGAGTTCGATCCAAGCCGCCACGATTTCGGCGGCAAGACGTTTTTGGGCCGCACCGGCAACTTCACCGGCGACGACATCGTCGACATTATCTTCGATCAACCGCAGTGCGCGCGGTTCTTCGCCGCGAGTTTGCTCAATTGGTTCGTCTATAACGATCCCGAGCCCGAGCTGGTCGATCGCGTCGCCGCGCTGCTGCGCGCGCGCGGCTACGAGCTCTCGCCGGTGATCGGCACGCTCTTGGCGAGCAACGTGTTCTACAGCGACCGGGCCTATCGCGCGTTGGTCAAAAGCCCGGTCGAGTTCGTGGTCGGCACGTATAAAACGCTGGGGCTCTCGACGGTCGACGAATCCGCGTTGGCGGCCCTCCAGCAGATGGGGCAGCGGCTCTTCTTTCCACCCAACGTCGCCGGTTGGCCGGGCGGAGCGAATTGGTTGACGAGCGGGACGATGATCGCGCGGCAGAACTTCCTGACGCGCTTGCTCGGCTCGCAGACGCTGGCCGCCTCCTCGTGGTTGCGCGACCTGCCGCTTACCTCGGCGAGCGCCGCGCAGGATTTGGCGGCGACCGTGCTTCAAGGCGACGCCGCGCCCGCATCGATCGCCGAGCTTGAAGCCTATCTCGGCGGCAAGGGCAGCGCCGCCTTGGCGACGCTTTCGGTCGAGAACTACGATCAGCGCGTGAGCGGCGCCGTCTACCTCACGATGGCGACGCCCGCCTATCAGTTGAGTTGACGCTTCGATAGATTCAGGATGACGGCATGAAACGCAGCAACTTCATACTCGCAACGGTTTCCGGGCTCGCCGTCGTGGCGAACCCCGAGCACGTCTTTGCCCGCGCGCTCGCGCAGACGCCGCTGCCGGGGCTGCCGGGAAGCGAGAGACGCTGCCTCGTGCTGATCAATCTGTTTGGCGGCAACGACGGGCTCAACTGCGTGGTACCGCATGGCGACGCGCGTTATTATCAACTGCGGCCCGGCCTTGCCATCGCTCCCGGCGACGTGCTGGCGATCGACGCGCGCACCGGCCTGAATCCGGCGCTGCGCTCGCTCAAGACGCTCTACGACAAGGGCACGGTCGCGATCGTTCAGGGCGTCGGCTATCCGAACCCCGATCACTCGCATTTCCGCTCGACCGAGATTTGGCAGACGGCCGCTCCGGATCGCTACGAGCACACCGGCTGGCTCGGGCGCTACTTCGACGAAGGCTCATTCGGGCGGGACGAGATCTTCAAAGGCGTGGCGCTCTCGAGGGTCTTGCCCGAAGCGCTCGTCTCCGATCGCACCGACATTCCCGCGGTTGCGGCACTCGGCAGCTACGCGATGATTGCCGATCGAAATGCCGCCGCGCGCGACGCCTTTGCACGCCAGGCGACCGACCGGAGCCTGCCCTTCGCGTCACCCTATCTGGCGCACGTGATGGAGATCGAGGGCGACGCGCAACGCAGCTCCGAGGAGCTGCCCAAGCTCGTCGCCGGCTACGTTACGAAAGCGTCGTATCCCGCGACGGCCCTCGGCCGCAGCCTCGCGCTGGCGGCGCAGATCGTCGGCAGCAACCTCGGAACGAGGGCGATCTACGTCGAGCACGGCTCCTTCGACACGCACGTCAGCCAGAGAACGACGCAAAACCGCCTCTTGGGCGAGTTCTCCGAGGCGATCGGGGCCTTCTACGCGGACCTGGCGGCGCACGATGACGACCGTCGCGTGCTGACGCTGACGTTCAGCGAGTTCGGCCGGCGGATCGAAGAGAACGGCAATCGCGGCACCGACCACGGCGAGGCCTCCCCGCTCTTCATGATCGGCGGCGGCGTCAAAGGCGGTCTCTACGGAACGGCTCCCGACCTTGCCGCGACGAACATGGGCAACGTGCGCTACACCGTCGACTTTCGAAGCGTCTATGCGACCGTGCTCGAGCGGTGGCTCGGGCGTCCGTCGGCTACGGTGCTCAACGGCGAGTTCCGGCGGCTTCCCGTGCTCGGCTAGCGTTGAGCGCCTCCATTCTTTTTCTGGGCAGCGGTGGCGCGCGGTTCGTCGTCGCGCGCCAGCTCCGCGCATCGGGCGGAATGTGGATGCGCTTGGGGCCGACGCAGATTCACGTCGATCCGGGTCCGGGCGCGCTGGTTCGCGCCCTCTCGACGGTGCCGCCGTGCAATCCGCGCGAGCTCGACGCGATCGTTCTCTCGCACAAACACCTCGACCACTCCGGCGACGTCAACGTCCTCATCGAAGCGATGACCTCGGGCGGATTCCGGCGCCGCGGCGCGGTGCTCGCGCCGGCCGACGCCTTCGACGAGGAGCCGGTGGTGCTGCCGTACGTCCGCCGTTTCGTCGAGCGCATCGAACGTTTGGCGCCGAGCAGCGGCCCTTATCGGATCGGCGACGTCGATCTGCACACGTCGATGCTTCACGTGCATCCCGTCCAAACGCACGGTCTGCATTTTCACCATCGCGGCCTTCGCGTGGCGTATCTGCCGTGCGGCCGGTACTTCGAAGGCCTTGCCGCCGACTACGCCGTGCACCGTCCCGACGTACTCGTCGTCAACGTCTTGCGTTATCGCGACGAGATGAACGTCGATCATCTCACCTGGCCCGATGCGCGCCGAGTCGTTTCCGAAGTGCGCCCGAAGGTCGCGGTCTTTCAACACTTCGGTACGAAGATGCTCGAGGCCGATCCCCCGCGGCTGGCGGCGCAGCTCGAAGACGAGCTCGGGCTGCGGGCGATCGCAGCTTACGACGGCTTCGTGCTGGACCTCGAAACGGAGATTGCAGCGGCGACCGGTTAGCGTTAGCGCGGCGGACGCGAACGGGGCGGGCGCGGCGCGGCGGTCGTGAACTCTTGCATCGGAAGCTGCGTGCTGCCGCTGAGCTGTTGCCGAACGTGCGGATGGTCGTCCATCGATCCGCTGTAGAGATAGACCGCGCCGTTCTTCGAGGTCGCCGTCACGACCGGTCCGCCGTTGCCGAGCGTTGCCTGCTTCGTCGCCGGATCGCCGCTGACGCGCGCGTCGTCCTCGAAACTCGAGACGACGTGACCCGATCCGCTGTGCGCGCCGATCTGCGCGTTACCGCGAACGCCGAGCGCAACGTCGCCGTGATCCGACTCGAAGCGCGCGAGGCCGGGCTGGAAGCTGCCGTTATCGTAGACGATCGAGCCGTAGGCGCTCGTCGCTTGAATTTGGTGCGAGGTGCAGCCTTTGAAGAGCATGTCGCCGGTTGCCGTTCGGACGCGCAGCCGATCGAACGACGAATCGTTGGCGTCAACGCGGCCGCGCAGCGACTCGACGAAGCCCGTTCCGCTGACGTCGTTGAGCGAAACGCCGGCCGCCCGTGCGTGAGCGACGAAGATGCCGTGATAGTTGTCGAGCGTCAAATGGCCCGCACGCTGCTGCGCCATGACCATCGCGCTGTCGCGCGGCACGGTGATCGTCATGCGGCCGTTGCCGCGAGCCACGATTGCGTCGTGCGGCCCGGCCGGAAGCTCGGGAATGACGAACGACTCTGCCGGCAGCGTTACCGGCCCGTGCACGGTCAGGATCCGGTCCGAGGCGATCTGCACTTGCCTCGGTATTCCGGGATCGACCTCCGCCGGGGTCAGGTGGCGAACGTCGGTCGGCTTCTCGGACGAAATCAGGACCTGCGGACGGTCCCAGGTTTGAATGGTCACCTGACCGCGGTTCACGTGAATGTTGATGATCGGCGAGGGACCAACGTCGAACTGCTCGTCGGCGCGCACCGGCGCCGCGAAAGTCAGGAAACAGAACGAGGCGAAGAGCGTCGTGGTCGCTCCGCGCCCCAAACTTCCACGCACGAATCCATTGTATCGAGGCGTCCGCGGCCCCATCATGAGAGATCGGTGAACGGAGCCTGGACTCTCGGTAAGATCACGCGAAAGAGCGCCCCGCCGCCGGGGGATTTGCCGGCAGTCGCCTCGCCCCCGTGCACCCGAGCAATCGAGCGGACGATCGCCAAACCTAACCCCGTCCCCGGCACCGCGCGCGACCGGGCTTTGTCGGCCCGGTAAAAGCGCTCGAAGATATGCGATCGCTCGTCTTCGGGGATGCCCGGACCGGTGTCGGCCACTTCGACCCAAGCGGAGTGCAGGTTTTGCGCAACCCGAACCTCGACGCTTCCCCGCTCGGTGAATTTGATCGCGTTGTCGACGAGGTTCCCGACCAGTTGTCGTAAGAGATGCGCGTCGCCGTAAACGATCGGCGTGGCATCGTAGTCGAACGTCAACTTGACGTGCTTTTCCTCGGCGCGCGGGGCGGCGTTCTGCGTGACCTCGCTGGCAATCTGCGCCAGCGAGAGCGCCTCTTTGGGGATTTCGTCGCCGCGATCGGCCTTGGCCAGCGTCAGCATGCCGTTGACCATGGCCGCCAGATCGGCGCTTTCACGCACGATCGTCTCGAGACTCTCGCGCCGAATCGAGCGATCCCCCTCACCCCAGCGCAGGAGCATCTGCGCGTTGGCGTTGATCGACGTCAGCGGCGTCTTGAGCTCGTGGGATGCGTCGGAGATGAACTGGCGTTCGCGCGCGAAGGCTTCGGCGAGCCGCGCGAGCAGATCGTTGAAGCTGGTTGCCAGCCGGCCGATTTCGTCGCGGCGCCGCCGCAACTCCAAGCCGTGCGGGCGTCCGTCGAAGGTTCCCGCGGCGAGCGCGAGACGATCGGAGGCGATCTCGCGCATTTCGCGCGAAAGCTCGTTGATCGGCGTCGTGGCTTCCGAGGCGAGGACGATCGAAAAGAGAACGACGGCCACGGCCGTTGCGCCGAGCACGATCACGATTGCGTCGCGGGCGTGCGCAAACGTGCGCTGCAAGGTATCGAGCGGCTCGGCGACGTGGATGACGGCGGAGGTCACGCCCCCGCCCAGCAGGCGATCCTCGACCAGAAACGGCCGGCCGCCCATCGTGACGTGCCGAAAGGCGACGTCGTGCGCCGGCGAGAGGTCGGGATTCGGCGGAATCGTCATGCCGCCCAAGCTGGCCGTTTTCGAGACGGGATAACCCCGGGCGGAGTCGACCTGGACGTAGCTGTTGGCCGAGTTCCACGTCGCCAGATTACTGCTGTTGAACAGAAACTGTGCCGCACTCAGAGATGGGTCTTCGAGCGAGAACGGCGTCGCCGATTGCTGCGCGAACTCGACGATCGCCCGCATCGTGGCGTTGACGCCGGTTTCGGCCTGATCGTACAAGATCTGCTGGAAACGCCAGACGATGATTCCGCCGATCGCGGCCATCGCGACGATCAGCAGCACCGAATATCCCAGCGCGATGCGCCATTTCAGGGACATAAATTAGCTCGGGTCGCCCTCGCTAATCTTTGATCGTGTAGCCCACGCCCCGTACCGTCGTGATGAGCTTGTCGTCGAAGCCGTCGTCGATCTTCCCGCGCAGGTAGCGGATGTAGACGTCGATGAGGTTCGAGTCGCCGAGAAAATCGCTTCCCCAGACTCCGTTGAAGAGTTCGTCGCGCGTGTGGACTTTGTTGCGATGCAACAGCAGATATTCGAGCAGCGCGTACTCTTTGGCGGTGAGCGCGATCGGGCGGCCCGCGCGATGCACTTCGTGACGGTCCCGGTCCATGACGACGTCGCGGTATTCGATGACGTTGCCCTGCGGCGTGCGTTCGCGCAGGCGAGCGCGCACGCGCGCGAGCAGCTCTTCGGTCGAGAAGGGCTTGGTGACGTAATCATCGGCGCCGACGTCGAGCCCCGCGACGCGGTCGGGCACGCGATCGCGCGCGGTGAGCATGATGATCGGAACGCGACTCTTCGCGCGAATGCGCTTGCAGACTTCGAGACCGTCCATGCGCGGAAGCATCAGGTCCAGTATGACCAAGTCGGGCTCTTTGAGGGCTTTTTCGAGCCCGGAGAGACCGTCGCGCGCCACTTCGACTTCGTAGCGCTCGTGCTCCAGCTCGAGCTGCAAGACGCGGCTGATGGCCGCATCGTCCTCGATGACTAAGATTCTATACTGACGCCGCTCCGGCGGTGCGTGGTTCTCCATGCCGATAGGTTATCGGCCGGAACTCCTTGCGGACCTGTGCGAGGCCACCATAATGGGTTGGGATCCGGTGAAAAGAGTGAGCCAAAGCGCGGTCGCGCCGCCCGCGGCCAGCCACGCGAGCACGGCGAAATTCGAGAAGGTGCGCGAGAGAACCGATCCGATCGTGGCAAGCGTTTGGACGAAGAGGGAACCGCCGCCCAATACCAACAGCGCGAGCAGCCAGAGGGCGATCGCCCCCAGCGAGCCGAGCACGGCTAGCTCCGCGAACGAAAAGGCCGGCGCCGGACGGTAGGCCGTGGCGAGCAGGATCGAGGCGCGCAGACCCTCGGGCGGCTCCTCCAACGGTAGATCCAAGATTGCGCGTTCTAGCGCGGCGTCGTCCATACTCTTCATTCGGTTACCTCCGTTCCGCTCAGAAGCCTGCGGAGCTGTTCCTTGGCGCGGAATAAATGCGTTTTGACCGTACCCATCGGCAGGCCGAGGACGGCGGCGATCTCCTCGTACTGACGCCCCTGCAAATGAAAGAGGGTCACGACCGTCCGGTACTTTTCGGGCAATGCGTCGATGGCCGCGCGCAGCCGCGAAGCTTCGTCGAGCGCGACCACTTGCTGCTCGGGGCCGGGCGCCGAGTCCGCACGCTCGGGCAGCTCCTCGCTTGCGTAGCGCTTCCGGCGGTTGAGCCGGTCGCAGCAGGCATGGTAGGCGATTGCGAAGATCCAGGTCGAGAACTTGGCCCCCGGCTTGAACGTGCGAAGGCTCCGAAAGGCCTTGAAAAACGCCTCTTGCGTCGCATCGCGAGCTTCCTCCACGTCGTGCAGGGTTCGATAGGCCAGGTGATAGACGGCGCGATCGTACCGCTGGACCAGCGCTGCGAAGGCCTCCGAGTCCCCTCGAAGAGCCAGGGCCACCAACTCGCCGTCCCCGGGCTCGGCGCTCACCCCGGCCCGCGGAGCCCTTCGGCTCGGCTCGAGAGGACAAGCCAGGAGTGCCGACACGTCCATCGTACGCGCGAGCGCGGCCTGGTGTTTCGCGGCCGCGGCCCGAGTGGCTTCCGCCCGAAAAGCGAGCGAAACATCGGGGGGTTCCGCCCGTAGCTAGGGCAGGAACTTTTACGGAGGCTCAACCCAGAGATGACCACGATACCGACCAAGACCCTTCCCCGCGGCGGCGCGCCCGAACGCGTCCTTCCACGTAGCGACGAGCGGAACTCCGCGCAATCGTTGCGCCCTACCTTTGACGGTTGGGGGCCGCGGCTCTAGATGTCCAGAGCGTCAATCGTAGGGATGCTCGTCGCCGCCGAACTGCTCGTCGCCGGAATGGCGATCTATGCCGTCGGGCACGGCCGCGCGGCGTTCGGCGCCGGCTTGCATCGCGTCGATTTTACCGGCGCTTCCTTCGCTCCCGTGTCCGCAGGCCCGGCGCCGCACGTCGTCATCGACGATGCAAGCTCGCGCGTCCACGTCACGGAGTCGAGCGACGGGCTCGTTCACGTGCGCGACCTGACGCAAATGCGCGGCGCGTTCTTTTCGAGCACGAACTATCCGCGCCTGAGCGTGACGCGCACTCCCGACGGCGTGCGCATCGAACGTCCGCACGTCGAAGATGTGACCATCGACATCTTCGGCATGAGCACGCAGGCAATCCAAGTCGACGTTCCGCAGGGCTCGCGGCTCGAGATCGAGCGATGCGGGGGCGCCGACGTCGCCGGGGTCACCGGCGGCGTGAGCGTGCATTCGGTGGACGGTCATGTAACCTTGACGGACGTGCAAGGATCGGTCGCCGCGCAAAGCGACGATGGCTATCTCGAGGCGACGAACGTCCGCGGCGATCGTCTGACGATGGAGTCGTCGGACGGCCACCTCGCCCTCGAAAACGTCGCGGTGACGTCGCTCGTCGGGACGACCCGCGACGGGCGAATCGAAGCCGACGGCTTGAACGTGACCGGGGACGGCACGCTGCAGACCGGCGACGGCTCGGTGCAAGCACGGTTTGCTCCGGGCGCGTCCTTGACGATCGACGCCTCGACGAACGACGGCAGGATCGCGGTCGACGGCAACTCGCTCGATCGCGACGATTCGGCGCAGCGCACGATCCGCATCGGCGGCGGATCCGGCCGCTTGAAGCTTTCCACCGGCGACGGTTCGATTCATATTTTCACCAACGGAGACTTCCAACGTGATGGACTATAGCGACCTCATCCCTCTGGTGGCGGTTATCGTCATCTTCGGCGCACCGATTGCCGCATACATCGTTTCACGCGTGCTCGCGCATCAAGAGCGCATGGAAATGTTGAGGCGCGGCATCGTGCCGCCGCCCAATCCGCGCGACATGCGGCGCGCCATGAAATACGGGTGGACGCCGTCGGCGATGCAAACTCCATCGAACCCGTACGTCTACTATCAAACGGATTTGGCCGCGCAACATCAGCTTCGTCGCGGCATGCAAGTGGCGTTCATCGGTTTGGCGCTCTTCATCGGCCTGGGCTTCATCGGTCACCGCGGCGACGGCGGCTTCGATCCGGGTCCGTGGCTGCTCGGCGGTCTCATCCCGCTCTTCGTCGGCATCGCGCAGATCATCAGCGCGGTGCTCAGCGGTGCCACCTTCGGACCGGCCTC
>JASHOM010000122.1 GCA_030041115.1 Vulcanimicrobiota bacterium
AACGTCCTGGACGATTTCGCGCGGCACTGCCTGTCGTTCATCGATCCCGCGAAGATCAAACCGTTGCGCATCGCCGTCGACGCCGGAAACGGGATGGCCGGCGAGACGGTGCCGCACGTCTTCAAAAGTCTTCCGTGCGAAGTCTTCCCGCTTTATTTTGAGCTCGACGGTAGTTTCCCGAATCATCCCGCGAGCCCGATCGAGCCGCAGAACATGGTCGACTTGCAAGCCGAGGTGCGAAAGCATGCGTGCGATCTCGGCGTCGCGTTCGACGGCGACGCGGACCGGATGTTCATCGTCGACGAACGAGGGTGCCTCATCGACGGCAGCACGGTGACCGCGCTCGTCGCGCTCAACACCTTGAAGAGGCATCCCGGTTCGAGGATTCTGTACAACCTGATCTGCAGCCGCAGCGTCCCCGAGCTCATCGTCCACGGCGGCGGCATCCCGATCCGCTCGAAGGTCGGACACTCGATCATCAAGGCCGTGATGCGCGAACAGGACGTCGTTTTCGGCGGCGAGCACAGCGGGCATTTCTACTTTCGCGACAACTGGTACGCGGATTCGGGAATGATCGCGCTCCTCCAATGTCTCGAGCTCTTCAGCTTGGCGAACGGGCCGGTCAGCGAAGTAATCGCCCCGATCGACAAACGCTTTCGCTCGGGCGAGATCAACAGCCGGGTAAACGGCACGTCGGAAAAGCTTCAGGAAATCGAGAAGCATTTCTCCGGCGCTCAGATCGACCACCTCGACGGCGTGACGATCTCCTATCCCGACTGGTGGATGAACGTGCGCCCGTCGAACACCGAACCCCTGCTGCGGCTCAACGTCGAGGGCGATACCGAGGCGCTGATGGCCCGCCATCGCGACGAAGCGCTGGCGCTGATACGGAGCTAACGTCGATGTCGAGGCTGCTGTTGGGACCTGCATTCATCGCGCTCGGCGACGGGACGTCGACGTTCGGGCGGGTGGCGGTCGAAACGGGCCGGATCGCCGGCGTGCTCGCCGCCGACGGCCTATCGGATTATCCGTTGCCCCCGGGCAGCAGCATCGCGCCCGGATTGATCGACGTTCATACCAACGGCGCGGGAGAATATCTGTTCAACCGCGACCAAGGCAACGCCGTGGCAGTCGCTGCAGCCGGCTACGCTGCCACGGGCGCGACGGGGTTCGTGGCCGGCGTGATGACTGCGCCGTGGGAATCGATGCTGCACGCCGCTTCCGAGATCGTCGAGGCCGCCAACCAACTCGAAGAAGAGGTTCCGGCCGGCGCACGCTGCTTGGGCGTGCACTTCGAAGGTCCGTTCCTCAATCCGAAGTTTCGTCGAATCCATCGTCACGAGTGGTTGTTGGAAGCCGGCACGGCCCGCGCTCAAGAGATGGTCGACTCCTGCAAGGGCGCATGTTTGCTGGTGACGATGGCGCCCGAGGTCGCGGGTGCCGCCGACGCGCTGCGCGTTTTCCTCGAGAACGGCGTCGTCTGTTCGGCGGGTCACACTGCGGCGCGCTATCGTGAGGGAATGCTCGCCATCGGACTGGGCTTTCGCTCGCTCACCCATGCGTTCAACGGCATGCCGCCGCTCGATCACCGCGACCCGTCGATCTTGGCTGCGTTCATCCAAGACCGGCGAACCTTGGTGCAAGTCATCTGCGACGGCTTTCACGTCTCGCCGGTGATGATCGACATTCTGCACCGCACGCTCGGCGAGCGCCTCGTTTTGGCGACGGATAACATGCCGCCCGCGGATCCCGGTTATCACATCGAGGGCGGTGTCATGCGCGCGGCCGACGGCACGATCGCCGGCAGCGCGCTTCGGATCGACGAAGCGCTGCGCAACTACATGTCGTACGCGCAGATTCCCTTCGCTCAAGCGGTCGTCGCCGCGACGCACGCGCCCGCTCGCCTCATCCGTCACGAGTCGGAGATGGGCCGCATTGCGCGCGGCGCCCGCGCCGATCTTTCGTTCTGGGATAAGGAATACAACGTGATCGCGACGATGGTCGGTGGACGCTTCGTCTACAACCGCATGGAAGTGCCCGCGTAGGGAAGGACCGCCGACGCCGCAAGCGGTTTTGCGGGCCTAGGTTCTCGTGCAGTCGATCTTGCTGGTATGGCCCATCGACTCGGAAAGCTCCGTGATGCGATCGTGGCTGAGCCACGTGTAATGAACCGTCGACGTCATCGGATTGTGCGTTCCGGTAGCGGCGGTCGTCACGTGCACGGTGGCAACGCCGGTCGTGGGGCCCGTGGGACGATAGGTCCACGTCGCGGTTCCGACCCGCGCGCCGCCCATTGCCGCTTTGGAATACGTCGTTCCGACGGACGGCGTCGTTAGGTAGAAAACGTGGGATTGACCGCCGCTGGTGGTAGTGCACGTCCAGGTGCCGACGAAGTCCCGGCTAGTGTAAGCCGTCGACGATTGCACGGGCAACGGCCCGACCGTTGCCGCAACCAGCAATGACGGCCAAAGAAGGCGTAAGTATCGCAGCATGTTCGCAGTATACCATAACGAGCTATTTCAAGGACCCCCCACGGACAACCGGGCCGGTGGCGCGATTGGCAGCCATGCGTAGCTGTTACGACTTCCGGCAGGTGGCCTTAAAGTCGGGCTTGCCAGCGGATAACGCCGGATAGCCGGTGTAAGTGAAGGTTGTGCTGCTCGTGCGCACGGTTATGCCGTGTACCAGCGTACCGCTGCTAGCGTGATCGACGGAGGTTTCCGTGTTTCCACTTAGGGTAGTGTAGCTTACGAACCAATGATTCGTGTTCGCAACGCCGGCGCTCACGTAGCGGTCGTTCTTCGAATCGTATGTGAGCGCGCTACTCTGCACGTAACCCTTCGGTGCGCGGATCCAATCCTGCAAGACGTTGCCGTTCATCGTGTACGTCAAAGTAGCGTGGCCGGGTGGTTTGCCTATAGTGCCTCCAGTACACGACCAAGTGCCCAGGTAGTACTGCATGGCTGTCATTCCCGTCGCCGAGCGAGCTGGAATGGTGAAGCTTGGCGCGAGCATTGCGACTCCAATGGCTAACGCGGACGCGAATTTCAAGACGAGCCTCCTTCTTGGTGAGTTGTTCCGATAAATCGGGTTCTTCCATCCCATACTGCGATCCTGGACTCGACCTCGCAGCAGCGCAAAGCCGCCGCGGCGTGGCCTTCCGGCGCGGCATTCTGCCAAAGCTGCAAGCCGTACCGGTCGGGGCGATCGCGGTCGCCACGGGCCCGATCTCACACGGGTCGAAGGTGCGGTGCGAAAATACGGTACCCCGTAGGCGCCGTGCGGAGAGCACGCTATGTACGGGTTCTCGGAGACTCCAGAGCAAAGGCTACGGACAGGGCTGCCTGTCAATGTCCCATTGAATGCCCTCTTTTTCTTGAGCATCCAGGTTTGGCTCGTCATTTGGCCCTGAAAACACGCCGTTCGTTGGTGTAAAGTACATGTTCGGTTCGCCAAGGATGTGCGCGCCTAAACCGTTACCTTGATTCGCAGGGGAGTCAAAAAACAAGGCCACACCGCCTTTGCCATACCGCCATAGCACATAGCGCATTAACGGGCGCTGACACGCCTTGACCTTTGCTAAGACCTCTCGACTCCGCGTTACTTGAATAAATGTCAGGGGTGGATGCTTCCCCGCCGCATTGTAATCCAATGCGAGATAGCTGGGTCTAGGTGTTGGAGTCGGCCCCGTCGCCGCCGCAACGCCCCATATACCCCAACTGAATACGGTGACGATTAGAGAAAACACCTTCGGACGGCCGCGGTTCAAGATTTGTCGCAAAGAAAATCGGGACTCCAGTCGACGTCCATATCAGCACGAAGCCGCAGTGCATCCTCGCGAGTGTGGAAGACCCGGCTACCGGAGTTGCTGTTGGGGAGCATCCCGAAGTCAAGGACGTTAAAAATACCGGGGACCGAGTAAGACATTCTAAATTCCCGATGCCTTTCTTGCGGCTGAGTGCAGAACGGCGAGGTCGGCGATCATTCGCTAATTGCGACGCCATAGAATGAATGATTGTGCGGCCGCAGGTCAATAACGCCATAGGCTTGCCCACCTTTGGGGTAGTGCCAGAGATCTAGCAGAGAGTGCCCGGGTCCCTCCGGCATGATGACCGTGCTGCCGGACAATGTGAACTCGACGTCACCGAGTCTATGCTTAGCTTTGCCGTACAGGAGGACCGGGCCACTCACGATCCCGCTCGAGCCAGAGACACGAACTTGATAGATCTCGTAAGGGCCGTGTACCCCGTCCGTTCCGCCGTAAAGCACGAGGCGCTCATTCCACCATTGCAGGTGAAGAGTGCCTGTGGCCTTGCTCAGTGCGATATCGGAAAAGTTCATACCGCCGGCGGGCAGCTCGGCAATCTCATCGCCGTAATATGGACCATCCACAAAGAGGTCACCAGAATCGTCGTAGGCACAATCGTAGGCACCGACGTCGGAAGCCTCATAAATCGTGGGCGTACCTTGGCCGGGCGCATAAACGGCAACGTTAGGTCCGTTAGCAATCGCAAGATTTCCGGTCGTCGGGTCGACAGAACATGAAAGGGCATGCCCCGGACCCGGATCGTTCAAGGTTTCAACCGGCTGCGTTCCCCCATGCGCAAATTCGTAGATGTAACCTGGAGACGAATAATCGGTCGTCGGAACAAAGACATCGCCGGTATCGTCCGAACAGATGAAATACGGTGGGTACGCAAAGCCGGTTAACGTTTGCATGAGGCTTCCCGACGGATATGAAAACACGAGGACCTGAGCTCTTTCGTTATCCGACGCATACAGCAGCTTGTCGGAGAACGAGCGCTTGGCGTCAACGCTATTGTCAGGATTGATTAGAGAAAGGCTTGGCGGCTGGGAATTGCACGCGATTATCGTGAATACCAGAACAGCGGAACCTGAGTTTTTAAACCAGCGCAAGAGATTCATGGAACCCTCCTCTAAGGTGCGCTTGAGCCGAGGCGGCCAGCGTTCCTTCCCGCAAGTTTGCGAGGGCGAAGTCCGCGCCAACAAGCCATCCGGGAGGGACGATGCGAGCGAATCGTTTGCATTTATGACGGTCACGGCGCCCATCTGTCCTGAGATCTCTCCAGCGCTGGTCGGAACTTCCAAGCTCCCTGCAGGTTCCCCGATACGGTACGTCCGCCTCCCTGCTCGTCCTGGCTTGCGCGCGAGGCGCGGGCCCGCATCTGTGGTCGCGCTTATCGGGCCGCACCCCTTTCTTACAGGCAGCCGTCGGCTGGTAAAGGCCGATTACTCGCTAATCGCGACGCCGTAGAACGCATACGGCTGCCTATTAATAATTTTGTAAGGCTTTCCACCCTTGGGGTAATGCCAAAGGTCAAGCAGTGAATGTGCAGGTCCTTCTGGCATGACGATCGTTTTGCTAGACAGCGCGAATCCGACGCCAGCGGTCCGATGTTTAGCTTTGCCGTACAGGAGGACGGGGCCACTCACGATCCCGCTTGAGCCGGAGACACGAACTTGATAGATCTCGTAGGGGCCGTGTATCCCGTCCGTTCCGCCGTAAAGCACGAGGCGCTTGCTCCACCATTGCAGGTGACCGGTGCCTGTGGCCTTGCTCAGTGCGATGTCGGAAAAGTTCATACCGCCGGCGGGCAACTCCGCAATCTCATCGCCGTAATATGGACCATCCACAAAAAGGTTGCCCGAGTTATCATATGAACAGTCCCAGGCACCGACATCAGAGGCCTCGTAGATCGTGGGAGTGCCCTGGGCGTCCGGGTATATGGCGATGTCCTGCTCATTTGCTACCGCAAGATTGCCGGTCGTCGGATCGACCGAGCATCCCCGCGCATAGCCCGGGCCTGGATCGGTCAGCGTTTCAATCGGCTGTGATCCGCCGTGCGCAAACTCGTAGATGTAGCCGGCAGACGAAAAGTTTGTCGTTGGAACGAAGACGTTGCCGCTACTGTCGGAGCACATAAACTGCGGCAGGTACGCAAAGCCCGTTAAGGTTTGGACGAGGCTTCCCTGTGGATACGAAAAGACGAAGACATCATCGCTGTCCGATGCACTCGCGTACAGCAGTTCACCAGAGGTGGATCTGTTGACTCCGGTGCGATAATTTGAGCTCGGCGTCGGAACGGTGGGCGACTGGGCGTTACACGCGAGAACCGTGAATACCAGGCCAATGAAGCCTACGTTCTTAGCTAAGTGAAAGTGGCTCATGCAATCCTCCTGTGGAAGCGGTACGCTGGAGCCCGAGGCGGCCAGCGTTCCTTCCCGCAAGTTTGCGAGGCGAAGTCCGCGCCAACAAGCCATCCGGGAGGGACGATGCGAGCGAATCGTTTGCATTTATGACGGTCATGGCGCCCATCTGTCCTGAGATCTCTCCAGCGCTGGTCGGAACTTCCAAGCTCCCTGCAGGTTCCCCGACGCAATACGTCCGCCTCCCTGCTCGTCCTGGCTTGCGCGCGAGGCGCGGGCCCGCATCTGTGGTCGCGCTTATCTGGCCGCGCACACTTCCCCACCTTGTGCATCAAAATGAAACGGCGCGTCTTGCGGCGACGTTAGCGAACGCTCGCTAAATCAGGGCAAATCAATGCTCGCATCACGATTCTTCGTGGCCTTCGCTTGGGTTTGCGCGTCGCGTGCACCGCTTAAAACGTTCTCGCCAGCGGAAACGAACGATACTTTAAGGTCCTGGGCCCCATGGGTAGCCGCCCCAATTATCAAGCGCGTTAAATATACCAGGGCTGGAATAGGACATATCAGATTACCTCGGCTGGTGTTCTACGAATCCTCGAACGCCGGGCGCTGCAGTCACTGGCTAATCGCGGCGCCGTTGAAGTCGCTCGTCCGTGAGTTGATGACCTTATAAGCCTTGCCGCCCCTGGGGTAATGCCAGAGGTTAAGCAGACCGTAGCCAGGGCCGTCCGGCATGACCACGGTATTGCCGGCAAGTGCGAACTCGACAGACCTGCGGCCCCTATGCTTATTCTTGCCGGACAACAGAACTGGACCGCTGACCGTTCCGTGTCTTCCAAAATGCCCTGGACCGGTTTCTAAAGTTGGTTAAGTGAAGTGTTCGCGAAACTCCTATTCAAAGCTCGCCTCCGGTTAAGCGCTGCCGTCGCTAGCGCGGTTCTGGCAGCCTGCACTCGAGCGCACTCGCCCGCGGTGCGCTCCGCGTCCGAGCATGTCGATGGCGTCGTAGCAACGCCGGCGGACCGCCACGCTTCGTTTACCGGACAAATTGTCTTCGCGACGACTATTCTTCTTCCATCATTGGACCACAGAGTTGCCATCGTTGAAGCGCAAATCAGGAACGATGGCCCGATAGCCAGCAGGTTAGATCGCTGGCTTGTTACCGGTCAGGATACAGGGAACGGGCAGATGATTGCCGGGATTATCATGCCCCCCTCCGGCATGAAATACAGTGGGAACTCAACCGCAGGAGTTGCGACCCGGGGCGTTGATTGATGGGGTGCTCGAAATTAAGTTTCCTAGACAGGTAAAAAATCCATCGATCGCGATTGTATTTCATGACGAAAGAGGCGACGCACACGCTATAGATTGCCTTGGTTGTGAGCTGCTTCCGTGACGAGATGCAGCAGTATTGTTGGAGTCGACCCGGTTTTGCAGACACGTTGTTAATGGCATCACCTCAGGAATCGCAGATAGAACGCTGCGAACGCCAAGACAATCCCGATGTTACTTATTAGCCGTTCCCAGAATCGGTTTCTAAAGAACACCAAATCCACACCGACGATGAAGGCTACCATCGTCGCTAGGTAAAGCGCGATACCTATCCGTCTGCTCATTTCAGTTAGAACATGTCACGGCATCGATACCGCGAGCAGGGTCGCGCTCGAGCGCTTATACGCTATCCGCAATGAATCGATCGCAATATGGTGCAGGAGCGCCATCAACTTTTCCTTATGGTTTCTCTCGACAGCTTCTCGTGGACGGTTCTCCGCCTGGGACACGGCGACCCGGCTTTGCCTCCGGACCGGGCTGTGCAGCTTTACCGGCCGGCAGAGGTCGTTTCTGCGCGATGGCGTTGGCCTCGCCATCAATCAGAGGATCGCACCGAACAACCGCCGATGGCTGATCGGTGGATCGCTGCCCTTCAACCCGATCTCATTCTGACGACGGCCAAAGGAGACGGCGATCTGCGCGTTGGCCGCCGGGCTGCGCTGCCGGAGCTACGCGAGCTAAGCGCCGAGCCGGATTGCAATGGGCGGGCATTGAAGTACCTTAGGCGCTCGTCCGTTCAGCTTCCGGGAGGCATCGCTCATGGGTTACTTGGTGCGCTTAGCCCTTATCGTCGGCGCAACTGCGCTCTTTGCCGGCTGCGGGGGATCGCAACAAATCGGCCAAACGGCTTTGCGGCAGCTACAAGGGGATGCGTCTTCAACGCCCTTACCCGGCGCCGTGTCGCAGCGTGCGCCGAGGTCGCTTCCACGCTACCCTCAAACCAGTCAGCCTCTGCTGTATGTCGGCAACGACGACACGAACGCCGTTGACATCTTTCCTCTCACTGGGCCGAATCAGCAACAGATCGGCACGATCTCCAACGGCGTGGACGGCCCGTGGGGATTGAGCCTCGACGCCAACGATTCACTCTACGTCGCTAACGGACGTGACGGCACCGTCACTGTTTACTCGTACGGCTCAACGATCCCGTCGATGATGTACTCGGACGTGGGTCAAGCGTTATATGCACTAGCCGATTCGACGGGGCATGTGTTCGTATCGGGTCGGAACGACCACGGGCTGGGACACGTCTTAGAGTTCAACGCCGGCCGTAACCGTGTGATCGCACACCAGCAGTTGGGCTACGAAATGGACGGAATGGCCGAGGACGGGCAGGGCAACCTTTATGTGGCATTTCGCGGTAAAGCTCATGGCTCTATCGCCGAGTTCGGACCGGGCCTTAGCAATATGCAGCGCCTGCGTATGAACATCGATCAGCCCCAAGGATTGCTCGTTGACAATGCCGGGAACATCGTCGTCGTCGAGTCGGCGGCCGATCGGATTGACGTATTTCCAACCGGAGCGACGACGCCGTCGCTGACGCTAACGATCTCCGCGAACGGTCATCTCGCGGAGTTGGCGATGCAGAATAACGAGACGACGCTGTGGGTTTCTTCGGAAGGGGGATACGTGTACTCGATGCCCTACCCGCTCACCGCGAGTACGGCACCGAGCGAATATGAGCGAATCAAAGAGGAATCAAACGGAATCGCCGTCAGCCCATGAGCACGCTTGATTCGCGCTAAGCCTCGCCGCTTGCCGCGTCGCTAAAAGCCTGTCGAGGTTACGTGCCGGGCCGGCGGTGTGTGAATGGGCCGCGAAGCCATGGATGGCGAGAGCGGCACAGAGATCAAGCGAAGCGACGAGCGTGATGCGAGGAGCGAGCGGCCGCGGGTCCGGCATGTAACCCGACAGGCTTATGGCGCTGTGACGAGACGTTCTTCCGAATCCGGGCGCGCAGCGCGGCGCACGGCGGAGCGCAGCATCACGAAGGCCGCATAGAGAACGACGACCACGACGAGCCATCGCACCTCCGCCAGCGGCAAGGACTTGACGATGTAAGCGGCGATCAACACGCCCGGTACGCCGCCGAGCGTTAGGCCGAGCGCCGCGCGAATCGAGAAGGCCTGGTACCGGATGAAGCGCATGCTCGCGACCGGCATCAAAAAGGCGCAGGAGGCCATCATGATCGGAAAGGCCGCTTTCGGATCCATGCCCAGCAGACTGACCATGATCATGCACGGCGCGTAGAGTCCGATCCCGATCGTCATCAATGCGCCTAAACAGAAGCTCACCGCAATGCCGACCGCGAGGCGCGTACCGTCGAGACCGAGCGCCGTACCGCTCAGCCCGAACTGGCTTCCTCGCAGATTACTCATGATGAAGAGCGCGCCGGCCGCCGCCAGAGCCGCACCCATGCCGATCTGAACGTAGCGTCGAGGCAAGCGCGCAACGAGACCCGCGCCGAGCCACGCTCCGACGACTGCGGCCAAGATCAGCGAGATCAGCGTTCGCGGCTCGACGGCGATGATGCCGATGAAGATCGCCGCTTCGACCACGGTCGGAAGCGCGTGCCCCACGTTGAGCGTTCCCGGTATGCGTTCGTCCGGCACGAAGCGCAGGAATTTGAAGAGCGAGGTCGTCGTCGCAAACGAGCCGATGCCGAGCGTATCGAAAAAATTCGTGACGAATCCGATGGCGATGGCAATGGTTGCGGCCACCGGGCTGCCGTGGGGACGCGCGCACGCGCGCAGCCGCCGTGAAATGTCCACCGCGAGGGCGCCGACGAGAACGAGCGCTACCACCGCGAGCCCGATGAAGAGGACGGTGCGCACGCTCATCGCCGAAGACGGTACGCCCATAACCGGCCGTGGCCTGCCACGATTGCGCTACGAGGCGGCGAGCTCTCGCGTTGCCGCCGCGTTGAAGTAGGCGGCTCGCGGGTGGTGCATGACGATCGCCGCCGTCGATTGCTCGGGCACGATCTGATGGGCTTGCGTCAGCTCGACGCCGATTTCGGCCGTCGCATCGAGCAACTTGAAGACGATCTCGTGTTGCTCGAGATCGGGACACGCGCCGTAGCCCCACGAGTATCGTTTGCCGCGTCCCTCTTCGAGACCGAGCTCGCTGCGAATGCGCCGGTGCGTCCGTTCCGCCAGCGCCTCCGCGGCTTGGACCGAAAAGCCGTGCACGAAATACGATTCGCCGTACTCACCGGAGGCTTGCAATGCCTCGCTACGCCGCGTCGCCTCGCTGCCGACCGTGACGATTTGCAGTGCAACGACGTCGCTTGCGCCGCCCTCGCGCGGCTCGCGGAGGTAATCCGCGAGACTCAAATGCTCGCCGCCGGCTTGGCGCGGAAACCTCATGCGCGCAATTTCGCGGCGCCGATCGTCGGGATCGTAGAAGATGACGTCGTCGCCCGACCCGGCTGCTGGAAAATAGCCGTAGACCGCGCGCGGCGCCAAGAGAGCGCCGCGCGACGCCTCGGCCTGGTAGCGGCGCAGACGCGGCTCGAACTCGTCGCTCACGAGACGCTCGAACGCGCTGCCCTTGCTGTTGCCGGCGCCCCACGAAAGCCGGTAGAGGCTGCGCAGGTCGAAGCACGGCCAAAGATCGCTCAGGTCGACGTTCTCGATCGTGCGCGTTCCCCAGAAGGGTGGGGACGGAACCTCGGCGAGGTCGCCTTTCACCGCCGAACGCACGCTCGCCGGAGCACGCGACGGCGTGCCCCGTCGCTGCTCGCGATGCTCGAATGCTTCGCGCTTGGTGCGTTCGACCAAATCGTGACGCCGCTGCGGATCGCTCGTGAGGCAGTCCATGACGTCGAGCCCCTCGAAGGCGTCGCGCGCGTAGAAGAGTCCGGGTTCGAAGAACCGGCTGCCGTCGTCGAGCAACGCGATGCGCCGGCCGAAGTCGCGGTTGATCGCCGCTCCGCCGACGATGACCGGAAACCGCAGTCCGCGCGCGTCCTGCTCCGAGAGACAAATCGGCATCTGCTTGCTGGTCGAGACGAGCAGCGCCGAGAGCCCGATCGCGTCGGCGTTGACCTCGACCGCCTTCTCCAAGATCACGTTCATCGGCACTTGCTTGCCGAGGTCGTGCACCGTGTAGCCGTTGTTGGCCAGGATCGTGTGAACGAGGTTCTTGCCGATGTCGTGGACGTCGCCGAAGACGGTCGCCAGCACGACCGTTCCTTTCGTTGCGCCGGCGCGCCGCTCGAGAAATTGCTCGAGGTGGGCGACGGCCTTCTTCATCACCTCGGCGCACTGCAAAACGAAGGGCAGGATCAGCTCGCCGCGGCCAAAGCGGTCGCCGACGTCCTTCATCGCCGGCAGCAAAATGTCGTTGAGCACGCCGACGGGAGTATGCCGCTGCAGCGCCTCGTCGATCTTGGCCTCGATTCCGTCCTTGCGGCGATGCAGAATCGATTGATGGATCCGTTGCTCGATCGGCAGATCCCGGTTCGACGTTTCGTCGCCCGGCGCGCTTGGAGCGGCCGCGGCGCCGGCGGACTCGAAATGCTCGATCAGCCGCGTGAGGGCCTCGGGATGGCGATTGAAGACGAGATCGTCGCACAGCCCGCGCACGGTCGCATCGATCTCGAAGTACGGAACGATTTCCGCGGGATGGACGAGCGCGCAATCGAGGCCGGCTTCGACGCAATGATGCAGGAAGACGGAGTTGAGCGGTGCCCGGGCCGCCGGTTTGAGTCCGAAGGAAACGTTGGAGACGCCGAGCGACGTGAGTACGCCCGGCAGCGCCTGTTTGATGGCGCGGATTCCCTCGATCGTCTCGATCGCCGACGGCGCAAACTCGGCCTCGCCGGTTGCCAGCGTGAACGTGAGCGCGTCGAAGACGAGCGCGCCGGAAGGGAGTCCGTACTCGCCGACCGCGATCTCGTAGATGCGGCGTGCCACTTCGACCTTGCGCGCGGCCGTTTTCGCCATGCCGTTCTCGTCGATCGTCAGCGCCAGCACCGCCGCACCGTGCTCGCGTGCCAGCGGCATGACGACGTCGATCTTGGCGCGGCCCGCTTCGAGGTGCACCGAGTTGAGGATCGCGCGGCCGGGATAGTTTTGCAGCGCGACTTCGAAGACTTTCGGCTCGGTCGAGTCGATGACTAGCGGCGCTTCGATCGCCTGCGCAAGCCGGCGCACGAGCAGGCGCATCTGCTCGTCTTCGTCGGGCCGTTCGGTTAGCGCACAGCAAACGTCGAGCAGATGCGCGCCGCCTTCGACCTGCCGGCGCGCGACGAGCACGATTTCGTCATAATCGTCGGCCAAGAGCAGCCGCTTGATCTTGCGCGATCCTTGCGCGTTGATGCGCTCGCCGACGATCAAGGGAGGCGGCCGCTGTTCGAGCGCGACCGCAGTGATCGCCGAAGCGACTTCTTCGCCGCGCGGCGCCGCCGGCCGCGGCTTGCGCTCGACCGAGCGTACCGCCGCTCGTAGCGCGGCGATATGCGCGGGCGTGGTCCCGCAGCATCCGCCGACGGCGTTCACGCCGAAGTCCCGCACGAAAGCGGCAAGCTCGCGCGCGAGCTCCTCGGGGCCTTCGGGATAGATCGTCTCGCCCTGCGGCCCCATGAGCGGCAGGCCGGCATTGGGAACGACGCTCACGAACGCGCGCGACCGCTCGCAAAGGTAGCGAATCGAATCGCGCATTTGAGCCGGACCCGTCGAGCAATTCAATCCGATGACGTCGACGTCGAGCGCACCGAGCACCGCGGCGACGGCGCGGATATCCGTCCCGAGGAGCATGCGTCCCTCGGTAATGAGCGTCGGCTGCGCCTGGATCGGCACGCGGCGAAGCCCGCGCGCGAACTCGCGACGGATTCCGGCGATCGCCGCCTTGAGCTCGAGCAGATCCTGCATCGTCTCGAGCAGCAACAGGTCGACCCCGCCCTCGACGAGCGCGCGCGCCTGTTCGGCGTAGATGTCGCGCAGCCGCTCGTAGGTGACGTTGGAGAGCGCCGGATCCGACGACGAGACGAGCATTCCCGTCGGCCCCATCGATCCGGCCACGAAACGGAGCTGTCCGGAAGTCGAAAACGAATCGCACGCTTCGCGCGCGAGCGCGGCCGCGCGACGGTTGATCTCGACCGTTTGCGCGCCGAGCGCGTACTCGTCGAGCTTCAGGCGAGAGCCGGTGAACGTATCGGTCTCGACGACGTCGGCGCCCGCGGCGAGATACGACTCGTGAATGCCCTTGACGAGCTCGGGGCGTGTGAGGACGAGCGCCTCGTTGCACCCCTGGTGCGGCGCTCCGCCGAAGTCGGCGGGAGATAGTTCGAGCGCCATGAGCTGCGTACCCATGGCGCCGTCGAAGATCAAGACCCGCTCCGCGAGCAGGCGCAAATAGTCAGACAACTCGACTCGCTTTTTCGACGGCGACGTGCGTGGAGACGCGGATCTCGCCGACCGCGCATCCGGCCCGATTATACACTGCCGGCCGCGCAAAGCGAGCGAGCCGGGCGGTTTGCCGCTCGTCGAGCACGCCGAGACCGTGCAAGACGGCGATGCTGGACGGCCCGCGCGCCCGCGAGTTGCCGTCGAGAACCTTCGACGCGTAGCCGCATGCTTGCGCGATCGCGCCGACTCCGTGCACGCCCTCGGCACCGGCTTTGGAGGCGACGTTGCCGCCGCCCGCGATCATGAGCTCCGTATCGAGCTGATCGCTTCCGGCGACGTACTGCGGATGCGCGATCATCGCGTCGCGCACGACCCGCAACGCGGCCGCATCATCGTCGCGCATCTCGGTCAAGCTCGCGAGCCGGGCGAACGCGCGCGCCGCCCGGCGCAAGCTCGTCGCGTACACGGGGATGCCGCAGCCGTCGGTTGCGACCGGCCACGTTCGTGCGTCATCGTCGCAGAGGCGCGCGCAAAACTCGAGGATCCGGCGCTGCGCCGGATTCTCGGCGCGCAGATACGTCGCCGGGTTGGCACCGATCGCAACGCAGAGCGCGAGGATCCCGGCATGTTTTCCGGAGCAATTGTTGTGCAGCGCCGTCGGCTCTTCGCCGGCGCGCCGCAATGCGTTTGCCGCCGCGTCGTCGGATGGCGCGTGCACGCCGCACTGTAACGCGCCCGCATCCATGCCGATCTTGCGCAGAATCGCCTGCACGGCGCGTACGTGAATCGGTTCGCCCGAATGCGAAGCGGCCATCACCGCGATCTCGCGCGTGTCGAGGCCGAACCGCTCGACTACTCCCGCTTCGATGACGGCTCCGGCGATGAACGGCTTCGCGGTCGACCGCAGATAGACCGGAACGTCAACGTCGCCGGCGGCAAAGAGCAGGTTGCCCTTGGCGTCGACCGCGCAGGCGGCAACGCGATGAACCGATTCGGCGAGCTCGCCGCGCGTGACCTCGACGAGCAGCGGTGCGCCGCTCAAGCCAGCGCTGGTTCGACGATCGTCGCTTCCTGCTCGGCGAAGACCGGATTGCTCAAGTAGCGCTCGCCGGTGTCGCAGGCAATCGTGACGACCGTTCTTCCTTGCAGGTTTCGGCGTGCCGCGACTTGCAGCGCGGCCCAGATATTGGCGCCGCTCGAGATGCCGACGAGCATGCCCTCTTCGCGTGCCAGCCGGCGCGCAGTCGCGATCGCGTCGGCGTCGGTGACGCGGATGACTTCATCGTAGATGCTCGTGTTGAGAACCTTCGGCACGAACCCGGCGCCCGTCCCCTGAATCTTGTGCGGGCCGGGTTTGCCGCCCGAGAGCACGGGCGACGCGTCGGGCTCGACCGCGACGATGGTGACGCCCTGTTTGCGGGCTTTGAGGATCTCTCCGACGCCCGTGATCGTTCCGCCGGTCCCAACGGCCGCGACCACGACGTCGACTGCGCCGTCGGTGTCGCGCCAAATCTCTTCGGCGGTCGTGCGCCGGTGGATCTCGGGATTCGCGGGGTTTTCGAACTGCTGCGGCACGAAATATTTGCTGGGCGCTGCGGCGAGAATCTCCTTCGCGCGAGCGATCGCTCCCGGCATGCCTTCGGCCCCCGGCGTCAGCACCACTTGAGCGCCGTAGGCTTTGAGCAAGTTGCGGCGCTCGATCGTCATCGTGTCGGGCATCACCAGGATCAGCGGATAGCCTTTTGCGGCGGCCACGAAAGCAAGGGCGATTCCGGTGTTGCCGCTGGTCGGCTCGAGAACGGTCATCCCGGGAAGCAGACGGCCGTCGCGCTCCGCCGCTTCGATCATCGAAACGCCGATCCGGTCTTTCACCGATCCGGCAGGATTGAACGACTCCATCTTGACCAGCAGCGTCGCCGGCAGGCCTGCTCCCAAGCGCGGCAGCTTCACCAGCGGCGTGTTGCCGAACGTGTCGGCGAGATTTTCGTAGATCCGTGCCATCGTACGCTGCTTAACCTCTCCGCGGAACCCGGCGTTTTCACCTGGTTGCGCCGGGTCCGGTCTTTTCTCCGGGGAGGAAGCCCCGTCCGGCCGGGCGAGTATCAGCAAGCATGCGTAATTGGCGAACCCTTCATCGCGCGGCATGCGGCTCATTCGTGCTGGCGCTCACCGCCGCTCCGGCAACCGCCGCGCCGGCCCCCACGCTCGACGCGGCACTCGACGCGATTACCGCGTACGCGCCGCAGGCGATGCGCGATCAGGGGACTCCGGCGCTGGCCGTCGCGATCACCGATCGGACGCACACGCTGCGCATCATCACGCTCGGCTTTGCGGATCGCGAGCGTGCCGTACCGGTCACGGCGCAGACCCGCTTTGCGATCGGCTCGATGACGAAGTCGATGACGGCGCTGGCCCTGCTCGAGCTCGGCGACGAAGGGAAAGTCGATTTGAACGCTCCCGTGCGCCGGTATCTCCCCTGGTTTTCGATCAACGCGAACGGTTCGCCGATTTTGGTCCACCAACTGCTCTCGCATACGGCGGGAGTACCCGACGATTATGCCGCCGAGAGCGGCTACGCGTACGACGTCGTCGCGTTGCGTCATGCCCGGACGCTCTTCATCCCCGGCACGGCGTGGTCGTATTCCAACGACGGTTATGCTACCGTGGGCGCCCTGATCGCGAGCCTCGACGGCCGTCCCTGGACCGACTCGCTGCAGGCGCGCGTTCTTGGCCCGATCGGCATGACGCAGAGCACGGCGGCATTCACGCCTTCGGCAATGGCGAACGCCGCGGTTGGGTATCAGTTCCGCGACAACGACCGTCCGGCGCCGCTGCATCCGGCCCTCGTCCCTTCGCCGCCGATGGACTTCGTCGATCCGGCCGGCTCGGTGCTCTCGACGCCCGAAGACATGGCCCGGTACATGCGTTTCTACCTCGACGGCGGCGCAACCGCGAACGGCGAGCAGCTGATCGCTCCGGCGACCTTCGCCGCAATGACGCGACCCGATACGCTGCGCAACGGCAAACCGGCCGGCTCGTCCGGCGTCATGCTCGCCGAAGCACCGGCATTTTATAAGGACTACGGCTACGGGCTGTCGATCTTCGACGAGGACGGCGATCATTTGATCGGTCACACGGGCGGGGTCTCGGGCTACACCGCGTGCATGCAGATGAATCTCACGCGCGGCTTCGGCGTCGCCGCCTTTGCGAATCTGGTCGAGGCACCGCTGCATCCCTGCGCGATCGTGCTCTACGCGATGCGCGTCCTGCGGGCTCAAAGCCTTGGAGAGACGCTCCCGCCCGCTCCCGCGGCGCCGGATCCCGCGCACGTCGCGCGAGCCGCCGACTATCCCGGCACGTACGCGGATTCGCGCGGCACGTCGCTGCAAGTGGTTCGTGAGGGCGACCATCTACGGCTCGCCGACGGGTCGCGCACGATCGCGCTCTACTCGCGCGGCCCCGACCAGTTTTGGGCCGACGATCCGCGCTACGCGCTCTTTTTGCTCGACTTCGGGCGCGACCGGAACGGCGCGGTCGTCGAAATGAACTACGGCTCGCAATGATTTACCAACGAGCGTTATCGCGGACCGCGCACGTTCGCGCATCCGGCATCGTGGAACGCGCTGACCGGACGTTACGAAAACACGTTCTTCGGGCAGCCCGCGATCGCGCGCGTCCTCATCGTCAAGAATCGCCTCACGCTTGACGGGACCGACTCGCTCCAGCCGCTTCCCGACGGCACCTTCGACCTCGGAGGCTCGATCGTGCGGTTCGACGCGTACGCCGGGAGGGTGCCGCAGCGTCTCTGGATTGACGCTACGCCGCTCTATCGCGTCGAGTTGCCCTAGAAGCCCGGCGGGCTCCTAGCCGCCGATGTCCCAGAGCATGCCGAGATCCTTTTTCGAAAACGAGCGAAAGGCGATGAGCGTCTCGGTGCTCAGGATGCCCTCCAGTGCCGCAACCCGCTCGGTGACGAGATCGTTGAGCTCCTCGTGGTGGCGGACTCGCGCGATGGCAATGAGATCGTAGGGGCCGGCGACGGAATAGACTTCGGCAATGCCTTCGATGGCCAGCAGGTCGTCGGCGATCGTCCGCAATCGGGGCCGCTCGACGTTCATCAGGATGAACGCGGTCACCATACCGCGCATATATGCTGCCCGTCATACAGAGCCCTGGCAACGGAAAGGAGCAACCGAATGAAAGCTGTCGTCGTCGAGCATCGCGGGGAGAAGGGCGCGCTCAAGGAGATTCCCACGCCTCGCCCCGGCGCGCACGAGATTCTGGTTCGCGTCATCGCGGCCGGCGTGAATCCAATCGATTGGAAGCGGCGCGACCGCGCGAACGAAGCGTTCCCGTTCGTACTCGGGCAAGATTTCGCCGGTCTGGTGAGCGAGGCGGGCGAACGCGTAACGAGATACCATCAAGGCGAGCGCGTCTTTGGGATCAGCGACTTCGGCGCGTACGCGGAGTACACGGTGGCGCCCGAGGACGACCACGAGCAGCCGGTTGCGAAGATCCCCGACTCGGTCGGGGACGCCGATGCGGCCGCGCTTCCCACGGCCGGATTGACCGCGCTGGCCTGCATCGAAGCGCTGCAGATCGGCCGGGGATCGACGCTTCTGGTCGTCGGCGCAACCGGCGGAGTCGGCGGTTTTGCGGTTCAGATCGCGCGGGACCGCGGCGGCCGCGTGATCGGCGTCGCGCGTTCGTCCAACCGGAGCTTGGCAGAGTCGATCGGCGTGGACGAGTTCGTCGCGTACGACCGCGAGAACGTGACGGAGGCCGTAAAAGCCGCGCATCCCGACGGCGTGGACGCCGTGCTCGATCTGGTCGATGACGCCGACGCGATCAAGTCCATGGCGCAGCTTCTTCGTCCCGGCGGCAAACTCGTGTCCACGATTCACTCCGTCGACGTCGATTGGTTTGCCGAGCGCGGGATCGCCGCGCAGAACGTTGCGGTCTTTGAAACGCTCCAGATGTCGCACGCGGGCTTACGCACGCTGCTCGAACTGCTCGAGCGAGGACGGCTCCGCGTCGTGATTGCCGGCGAGCGCGCGCTCTCAGACGCCGTCGTCGCGCTCGACGAAAGCAAGAGCGGCTCCGTCGACGGCAAGCTGGTAATCACGGTGGAGTAACCGTGATTTCGAGCTTGCCCAACGGCGGCGCAGACCGTTATTTGTTCTTGAAGCGGGCGACGCGTTTTTCGTTATAGGCCGCGAGGCCTTCTTTTGCGTCCTCGCTCTTGAAGAGCAGCGACTGCAGCTCGCGTTCCAGCGCGAGCGCGTCCTGCAGCGGAAGCTCGGCGCCCGTCTGCACGCTACGCTTGATGTGCCCGACCGCCATCGGAGCCTTGTTCGGCGAGCAAAACTGCTTGGCGTAATCGGTGATCTGCTCGCGGAACTCTTGCGCGCTGCCTTCGTAGAGATCGCTGATCATTCCCCACTCGAGCGCTTGCTCGTAGCTGACCGTCTTGCCGGTGGTCATCATCTCGATCGCGCGCGACTTGCCCACCAGCCGCGCGAGCCGCTGCGTTCCTCCCGTTCCCGGTAGAACGCCGAGCGCCACTTCGGGCAGGCCGATCTTTCCGGCATCCTTGCGCGCGATGCGCAGATCGGCCGCCATCGCGATTTCCAGGCCTCCGCCCACGCAGTGGCCGTTGAGCGCGGCGATCACGAGCTTGGGCGTCTGCTCGAGGCGCTGCAACGTCTCGTTGGCGTGGAGGCAGAACATGTATTTGAACTCCGGCGTCACTTGGTTGAGCATCCCGATGTTGGCACCGGCCGAGAAGAACTTCTCACCCTTGCCCGTCAGCACGATGACTTCGGCGTCGGAGTCGAAGCGCGCGTCGAGAATTGCTTCATCGAGCTGCCGCATCATCTCGTGGGTGTAGGTGTTGGCCGGCGGGTCGTCCATCTCGACGAACGCCACGTGCCCGTCCTTCCAATAGTTGACGACGCGTTTGCCGTCGTGCGGGCGCGCCTCGCGTCCGAACGGCGTCTGCGGGGCTGTGCGATCGATCGTCGTGCTCATTGTTCTAAGTCCTCTGTCTGCTTGCGATGCGCCTCTTTTATCCGACGAGTCACTTTATCCAAGGCTGCCTTTGGGAGCGATCCGGGGCCCCGCGCGCTTCGCGCGGGGGGGCGCGCAGTCCGAAGGACGGAGCGCCGGTCCAAACACGGGGTGCCCAACTGGATCGCGAATCGATGCGCCGCTTTATCCAAGGCTGCCTTTGGGAGCGATCCAGTTGGGGTCTTTGAAGCATTCCTTCAAGGTCACTTCGTCGGCTTCGGTCGGGAGAACGCTTGGAGCGTACGCCGTCCATTCCTCTTCCGTCAGCTTGCGCCCGTCGACCGCATAGCGCTGACCGGCATAATCGCCGATCTTGCGATTGAAACGCATATCGGGAAGATAGAGCTGCGTCTCGCTCGCATTGACCTCGTTGACGCGGGCTACCGTCGAGGCCGCCTCGTCGTAAAACTGCGTGCGGGCCCGCTCGTTGAGCTGCTCCTTGTCGACGCTTTCGCCCGTTTTGTCTTCGTCAACGCGCCCTTTGATGCCCCACGTGTAGGCCCACTGTGCGGAACCCGAGTGATCCGTTCCGAAGAGATCGAGCGAACCCGAGAACCACTTGTTGTAATACTTTTGCTGAATCGCGACGGGGACGACGCCGGCCTTGGCGATCCGGCGCAGCCCGGTGATTCCGGTGCCCATGTGAAACGATTCCTCGCGCAGCATCGGCCCCATCGAAGCGGCGAGCGGAGCAAAGCTCGAATGCGAGAGCATCGTAAGCTGGAACTTTCCGTCGCGATCCATGAAGTTCGTGTAGGCAAAGAAGTCCAGCCAGTGCGTAACGTCGTCGTTGAAGGCATTGAGTAGACGGTTTTTCTTACCGAATGCGCGGCGCTCGAGCATCTTCTGCGCTTCGATCTTGCCCTCGCTTCCGAATTGCTCGACCATGAGATGGCACATCTGGTAGCCGTGCCGCGTCTCTTCCACCATGATTCGCACGAGGGCCGCGAGGTCGTACTCGCTCGGCGCGTTGTTGACTAAAAAGCGCTGCTGCTCGTTGGAGGCAAACTCGGTGTCGCCTTGATAGACGACCATGTTGAGCACGGCGTCGCGCATTCGCTGGTCGGGGATTTCGCGGACGCGCTCCCATCGGCGCTCGCCCTTGAAGTCGCCGAAGTAGATCTCGCCGGTCGGCAGCTCGCCGTACTTGGCCTCGAAGGTGTAGCCGGGCATGAACCGGTCCACGAGTTCCCGGTCGAGACCGATGTCGCGACGCCACTCGTCGAGCATCGAGATCCAATCGTCGAAGGTCGAGATGCGGTTCATTGCGCTGCCTTTCGCATGACCGTCCTTCCTCTTTCCGCTTTCCGCGCCCGGGGCGCTCCGCCCGGGATGGCGCCGGAGTATGACGGAAAATCGTCGGACGTAGGGAATACTGTTATACTAAGTCGCGGCAAAGGAGGTGTCAACCCTGAATTCGCGCCCAGTCGCGCGCCCCAATTCCTTTATCTTTACGCTCTACGGCGACATGGTTCGAAACTTGCCGGGCGATGGCTCGCTTTGGGTCGGAGCCCTCATCCGCTTGATGGCATCGCTCGGCCTCTCCGCGCCGGCGGTGCGTCAAGCGGTTTCGCGCATGACCCGGCAAGGCTGGCTGCGCGCGCGGCGTGAGGGAAACCGGGCTTATTATGCCGTGACCGAACGCGGCCGCCGGCGCATCGACGAGCTAAGTCCTCGAATCTACGGTCCGGTCATCGAATGGGACGGCCGGTGGCGGCTGCTGAGCTATTCGATCGGCGAGGCGCATCGAAAGCGCCGGGAGCGCCTGCGCAAAGAGCTGAGCGCCCTCGGTTGGGCGCAGCTCTCGCCATCCACGTGGATCTCGCCTTCGGATACGCTGGTTGCCGCACGCGAGGCCGCGCGCGCGACGCGGACGTTCGATGCCGTCAATCTGTTCGCGAGCGAATACCGCGGCCCGCTCAGCGACCGGGCGTTGCTCGAACGCTGCTGGAACGTCGCCGAAATCGCATCCACCTACCGGGCGTTCATCGCGCGGTACGAGCCTCGTCTGCGCCGCGAGCAGGACCGCAAGGACATGACCGACGAGGCGGCGTTGATCGAGCGCCTTTGGCTGGTCTACGATTACCGCAAGTTCGCCTACGTCGATCCCGGACTTCCGAGCGAGCTGCTGCCGGCTCACTGGCCCGGCACCGCCGCCGCCGCGCTCTTTCGCGAATACTACTCAGCCATCGAAGAGAAATCACAACGATACTTTCATCTTTGCACCGTGAGCTGAAACGGGTGCCCGCCCGGCTGCGTCGAACCCCAGGCGCTCATGCCCAAGCGCCTCCTTCTCGTTCTTGCGATCGCCGCGCTCGCCATCGCGGCCTGCCACAGCGGATCCACGACCCCGACTCCGTCGTCCACGCCGGTTTCGCCGAGTCCCGATCCCTCGATTACCAAAGCGACCGTACTGGTGACGATTGGCGGCACGCCGGCCCCACGAATTCCGGTGGAGGAATCGACGCCGCGAAATCCGGGGAGCCCCCGCCCCGGCAAACCTTTCTTTACCAAGAACACGGGCTTGAAAGGATACGCGCGATTCACCGGCCTCAAGCCGTCGAAGACGTACTGTTGGGTCGCGATCATTAGTCCCAGCTTCAAGTCCTCGGAGTGCGCCGGATGGGCAATCTGGCAAACGAGCACGATCACGCTAGGCACCTAACGCCTCCCTCGCCGCGCTCCTAGCTTTCGTCGTCGTGAAGATGGAGGTGCGTGCCGTCTTCGGCTTCGGACAACACGTCGCGCGCTTCGGCGAGAACGGCGGTAGATAGGGGCCGGCTCGGCGGTTCGACCGAGCCCTGCTCGGCGAGAAAGTCCACTTCGCTCCAATCCTCCCAGGTCTCGAGTGGTTCGCCTTCCTGCGAGGTCGGAAAGCGCACGCAAAAACCTTGATCGAGGTGCAGACCTACGACGCTGACCTCCGTACCGCGCGGGAAGTAGGTTCCGTCCTTCCAGAGCGTGCCGTAGGTAGTACTGTATCGGCCGCCGATCTTCAGCGGATCTTCCATGTCTATTTGTGTACCCCGAACGGATCGACGGGTTTCTCTCCGATGTAGGTAAGGACGCTCTTGGTCTCGGTGTAGAGTCGCATCGTTTCCGTTCCAAGCTCGCGCCCGTACCCCGACTCCTTGAAGCCTCCGAACGGAACGCCCGGAAAGACGGCGTATGGCGTATTGATTGCGACCGAGCCGCTGCGAATTGCCCGGGCGACGCGATTCGCGCGCGCCACGTTGGTCGACCAGACGCTCGCTGCCAAGCCGTAGGGGCTCGCATTTGCCAGCGCTATGGCTTCCGCTTCGTCGCTGAAGCGAACGAAGGTTGCGACCGGGCCGAAGATCTCTTCGCGCGCGATGCGGTGAGTATTCGCGGCCTCGAAGGCCGTCGGACTCCAGAACATTCCGTTCGCAAAGGCGTCGCCCGGCGTCGACGGCGCTGCACCCAAGATCGCCCGCGCTCCCTCCGCCACGCCGATTTCGCAGTACTCTTTGATTTTCGCGTATTGCTCGTCGAGCGTGATCGCTCCGATCTGCGTTTGCGGGTCCTCCGGGTCGCCGACGCGCAGCAGCTTGGCCTTCTCCACGAAGAGACTCACGAAGCGGTCGTAGATGCCCGCCTGCACGAGAATCCGCGAGCGTGCCTCGCAGCACTGGCCGGCATTGTAGTACACGCCGTAAAGCGAGCCCGCGACCGCCGCAGCGAGATCGGCATCGTCGAAGACGAGTGCGGGCGACTTTCCGCCGAGCTCGAGCGTGACGCGCTTGAGCGTCGCGGCGGCCGCTGCCGCAACGCTCTTTCCCGTTGCGGTCGATCCGGTGAACGCGATCTTATCGACGCCCGGCTCCTCCACGAGGCGGGCGCCGATGGAGCGCGTCGCACCGGTCAGCACGTTGAGCACGCCTTCGGGCAGACCCGCTTCGATCGCGATCCTTCCCAACTCGATGGCGGTGAGCGGAGTGACGGACGAGGGCTTGAGGACGATCGTGCACCCCGCCGCAAGCGCGGGCGCGACCTTCCAGGAAGCGAGCAGCAGCGGGAAGTTCCACGGCACGATCGCGCCGACGACGCCGACGGGTTCGCGCACGGTGCTTGCCAAGTGCGTGGGAATCGGCGGCGGCAGCGTGTCGCCGTAGTTTTTCGTCGCCGCGCCGGCATAGAACTCAAAGCAGTCGACGATGGCGCTCAACTCGCCCTTGGCCGTTGCGATCGTCTTGCCGTTATCCCGGACTTCGCGCAGGGCAATGTCGCCGGCGCGCTCGGCGATGAGCTGTGCGATCCGGTACACGACCTTGGCGCGGCGCGAAGCCGCCGTCGTCGGCCATCGTCCGGCGTCGAAAGCTTTGCGCGCGGCCGCCACGGCGGCGGCGACGTCTTCGCCCGTCGCATCCGCGACGTCGGCGATCTTCTCGCCGGTTGCGGGATTGAAATCTTCGTAGGTGCCGCCGTCGGAAGCCTCGCGCCACTCGCCGCCGACGAGCAACTGCGTCTTGGTCAAGGTCGATGCCGTCGTCATGTCGCTGCCTTCAACTCCACGCGTTCGAATACCGTTGCGATCCCCTGTCCGACACCGATGCACATCGTCGCTAAACCGAAGCGTCCGTTGCGGCGCAACAGCTCATGCAGCAGCGTCGTGGCGATGCGCGCGCCGCTCGCCCCCAGCGGGTGGCCCAGCGCGATTGCGCCCCCATTGGGGTTCACGATGTTTGCGGCGAATTCGAGCTCGCGTATGCATGCGATCGCTTGCGCTGCAAAGGCTTCGTTGATCTCGACCAGGTCGAGCGCGGCGACCGCCAGGCCGACGCGCGCCAACGCCTTGCGCGTCGCCGGAATCGGTCCCAAGCCCATCACGTCGGGGGCCACGCCGGCGCTTGCACAACCGGCAAAGCGTGCCATCGGCACGAGCTCGAGTCGCTGCGCCGTTTCGGCTTCGCAGAGCAGCAATGCGGCCGCGCCGTCGTTGATCCCCGATGAGTTGCCGGCCGTGACCGTTCCGGCGGTTTGGAAAGCCGGCCGAAGTTTGGCCAGCGCCTCGAGCGTCGTCTCCGGACGCGGATGCTCGTCGCGCGAGACCACGCGCTCGTCACCGCGCGCGTCGTGCACCGCCACCGGCACGATTTCGCCGGCGAAGGCGTCGCGTTCGATCGCCGCCTTACATTTCATTTGCGACTCGAACGCAAACCGGTCTTGCTCCTCGCGCGTGATGCCGTACAGTCGTGCAACTTTCTCGGCGGTCTCACCGAGCGAGATGGTCCACTCCTCGGGCATCTTCGGATTGACCATGCGCCAGCCTAAGACGGTGTCGAAGAGCTGCTGTCCGCGCGCAAAGGGAGTCTCGCTTTTGGGCAGGACGTACGGCGCGCGCGTCATCGATTCCACGCCGCCCGCGATCATCACGTCGCCTTCACCAGCGGCGATAGCTTGCGCCGCCGAGTTGATCGCCTGAAGGCTCGACCCGCACAGCCGGTTCACCGTCGCGCCCGGGACCGCGACCGGCAGGCCCGCCAGCAACGCAGCCATGCGCGCGACGTTGCGATTGTCCTCGCCGCTCTGATTGGCCGCGCCGAGGTAGACGTCGTCGATCGCGCCGGGAGCGATGCCGGTACGCTCGACGAGCGCGCGCAGCACGAGCGCGGCGAGATCGTCGGGGCGGACGCCGGCAAGCCGGCCCCCGTATCGCCCGATCGGCGTACGCAGCGCATCGATCACCCAGACCTCGCGACTCATTCGGCCGGCGCCTCTCCCTCGGGCGTTTCGGGAAGGTCGAGCATCCAGAGCGAGCGGTGCGGCGCGAACTCTTCGCCCTCCGCGTCGGCCAGACGCTTGAGAATTCTTCGAATGCGGGCGCCTCCGATCTCGCGCCCCCATGCGATCGGACCAAGCGGATAGTTCGCGCCCAGACGCATCGCCGTGTCCACGTCGCCGGCGCCGGCAACCTCTTGCGCGACCGCGATCATCGCCTCGTTGACGATCGAACCGATCGTACGTCCGAGGAAGAGGCCCGGCACGTCTTCCACTAAGACGACGCCTTTGCCGATCGAAGCGAAGAGCTCTTGGCCCAGCTCGAGCGTGTCGTCGGAGACCGCGTCGGTATCCACCATCTCGACCGTGCGCTGCGCTTCGAGCGATCCGAGAATGCCGTAGCCGGCCAAACGCTCCGGGTGACGCAGCCGGCGCGCACAGGCGCCCAGATCGGTCGCATACGCGTCGACGAAAAAGACGCTCTCCGAGCCAAGCCTGGAGTCGACTTGCGCGACGATCTCGCCGCGATCTGAGGCACCGTCGCCGGCATCGATGACGATCGTCACGTCGGGCGGGAGGCGTTCGAGAAAGTCGTCGTTTTCGATCCGCGTCACGTGCGCGTACGCTCGCTCGACGCGGTCCGCCAGGTCGTCGGCGCGGCTGCCGAACCCGAGAATGGCCAGCGTCTCTTGCGCGTTTGCTTCGCCGCCGTCCGGCGCGATCGCGGGCTCCCACCGTTGGGTCTTCCCATCGCTATAAACGTAGAATCCCGCGCCGCTCTTTCTCCCCAACAATCCCTGCGCGACCATGTTCCGCTGCAGCGCAACCGGCGCGAATCGCAGTGCCTCAGTTCGCCGGTAAATCGATTCGGTCGTCGCGAGATTCACGTCGAGTCCGATGAGATCCATCAGCTCGAACGGGCCCATCCGAAAACCCACGCCGCGCGCGAGCGCGTCGAGCTCCTCGGCGGACGCCACCCCGCGCTCGAGCGCGCGCAAGGCTTGAAGATAATACGGCCGCGCCACGCGGTTGACGATGAACCCCGGCGTGTCGGAGGCGAGCACGGGAGTCTTGCCCAGCTTTGCGGCAACCTGATACGCGCGCGCGAGCGCATCGTCGCCGGTTTGCGGCGCGCAGACGACTTCGAGCAGCGCCATTCGCGTCGCGGGGTTGAAAAAATGCAAACCGACGACGCGTTCGGGATGCACCACGACGTCCGCGAGGTCGCCGACGGCAAGCGACGACGTGTTCGTCGCAAGCAGCGCATCCGGCCCGAGCGCTTGGGCGAGTGCGGCCAAGACCTCCGCCTTGAGGTCGAAGCGTTCGGGAACGGCTTCGATCGCGATTGCCGCATCGCAGGGTCGTGCGATCGCATCGCTCCAGCGAATGCGTTGCGCAAGCGCCGGGTCGCCCAGCCGTTGCGCTTCGCGTTCAAGAAAACCACGAGCTCGCTCGCGCGCGGCCGCTTGCGGTTCGACGATCTCCACGTCGTAGCCGCCCGCCGTGCCGAGCAACGCGATGGCCGAGCCCATCGTCCCCCCGCCGACGACCAAAAGACGCTCCATCAAATCGTTCTTCGCGAAGGGAGGCGCAAAGGCTTCGCCATAGATTGCCCGGGTGGAGAAACCCGCGTGGCGCTTGCGCGCATCGCGTTATGTCGTCGACTCGCCCTACATGCGGCTGCGCGTCGACGAAGTCGAGCTCCCGAACGGGACGATCGTTCCGAACTACTACGTCCGCGAGTCGGACGGCTTCGTAACGGTTTTGGCGCTCACGCCGGACGAGCAGGTCGTCCTCGTCCGGCAGTATCGGTACGGCAGCGATTCGATCCACCTCGAGCTGCCGGCCGGGATGCTGGCCGAGGGCGAGGACCCGCGCGACTGCGCCGTGCGCGAGCTCGCCGAGGAGACCGGCTACGGCGTGGAACGCTGCGAACTCGTCGCGCAGTATTTTCCGGAGCCCGTCCGCTCGCGCGCCCGCGCGTACGTCTTCGCGGCTTGGGGCGCCCGCAAAGCCGGCGAGCCAAATCCCGATCCGACGGAGCATTTGGAGGTCGAGCTTGCGACGCTCCCGCAACTTCGCGCCATGCTCGCCGGCGGCACGATCGACGCGGGCAGCTCGATCGCCGGCGCCTATCTGGCGCTCGAGAAGCTGCGCGCCCTCTGAAACCTCGAGCCGGCGGCCGCGGTAGCTGGAGATGCACATGAAGAATCCACTGCTCGTCCTCTTCGTCCGGCTCACGGCGGTCGTCGCGCTGGCGATCGTCGTCCTGATCGTCGCCGGCTTTCTTTTGAAGATCGTGCTGATTGCCGCGGTCGTCGCGGCGATCGCCGTCGGCGTCTTCTTCCTCTACAACCTGTTCCGGCGACGCTCGAACTACCCCGTCGCCCGGTGATGCCGCCTCTCCCTTATGCGGAGAGCCAGCGCTCGATGGCGGCGCTGACGGATCGGGAGTCTTCCAGCATCGGGAGATGACCGCTTCCGTCGCAGAGGACGAGTTCGGCGCGCGGAAAGCTTCGGGCGATCGCGCGCGCTTCGGCCGGCTCGACAACTCGATCGCGGGCACCGGCGATGACCAGCACGGAAATGTCGAGGTCTGCGGCGATGTCCTCGGAGGATGCCCGCAACGCCATGCCGCGCAGCGCGGCAGCCATGCCCGTAACCGAGTTCGCGCGAGCGATCTCGTAACCGCGCTCGACGACGCCCCGATGCTGCGCGAGCGTCGGCGGCGCGAATAAGCGCGGCAAGTACGCCTCGACGACCGGCTCGACGCTTCCCTCGCTCTCGAGTCGATCGGCGAGCGCGCGCCGGGCCGCGGCCTCTTCAAACGTGTCCGCGCGCAGGCGGCTTGCCACTAAGGCGAGCCGCGTCACCCGCTCGGTAAA
>JASHOM010000123.1 GCA_030041115.1 Vulcanimicrobiota bacterium
ACGAGCGCGCGTTCTCCGGCGGCGAGCTCGACTCGCAATGGCTGCGGCGCGTCTCCGTCGGGTACAATCTCAGCAGCGAAAGCAGCTTCAGCTTGGAGCTGCGCGACATCAACGGCTACGGCGGCTTCGCGACGCAGATCGGCAATAATCTCGCCGTCGCCTTTCATCAGCGATTCTCCGCCGGCGACGAGCTCTACGTGAACTTCGGAAGCCCCGCCGCCGGTGCCACGCTCAACCGTCTCATCGTCAAATACGTCTTGCACGCCGGCGCCGACGCCGGAACGTAGCCGATCCGCCGCCACGCCGAGCGCCGTCGAAGGACGGATGGTGCCGCACCGCGTCGAATCGACTCACGATGAACGTCTTCGCCGTCGTCTTTCTGCTCGTGACGGTCGTCGCGCAGTTCTCTTGGCCCTCGCCCTCGGCTTCGCCGCAGCCGACACCGAAGCCGACTCCCAATCCATATCGCAAGCTCGAGTTCGGAACGCCGACGCTGGGCGGCGGCACGAGCGGGAACATCGCGGTTCTGGGCGGCTGGGTCGCCGTAAAGCGCGACGGCCGCGGCGCCCGCGCCTGCATCTCGTTCAAGAACGAAGGCTCGATCACCGCCACGCGGCTGCTCGTCCTGTTCCCGATGATGAACCGCGCGGGCGAGCAAATCGCCGAAGTGAAACTCGACCGCCGCGGCACGTTTTCACCGGGCATCGACATCATGGGCTGGCACGATCTCGCGAGCTGGCAAAGCGGATCGAACCGCGGCTATGACGAGAACTGCCAAACGTTGAGCCTAGGCGTCGCCGCTTTTCCGCTCTTGCAAGCGCGCTACGCAACCTATCGCATCCTGCGCGTGGATTACGCCGACGGCACCACCTGGCCCCCCGCGTCACCTCCGTCACCCTGAGCTTGTCGAAGGACGAAGGGCGGATGCCCGGGGTTGGAGCCGCCCGGCGGTTCCGTCGGGAAACCACTTACCGGCGAGGCTGACTTCGCTCGGCGCAATGCTGGGCGGAGAAGTTACGCTCCCGTTTAGCTAGTCGAGCAGTTTGACTTCGCCGCTGGCGAGCTGATACACGCCGCCGACGACGAGGATCCGTCCCGATTCGACGCCCTTTGCAAGGTAAGGTCGCTCCGCCTTGAGGTTCGTAACCGCGGCGCGCACGTTAGCTTCGATCGCTTGGTCCGTGCTGCCGTGCGCATCGACGACGCTCGCGATGCCGGGGCTGATGAGCTGTTCGATCGTCGAAAGATGAGGCGGCAAAGGCTCCTTCGTTTTGACCGCCGAGTAGACGGCTTTGACGGCGCCGCAGTTCTGATGACCGAGCACCAGCACGAGTCGCGTTCCTAGGTGCTCGATCGCATACTCGATCGACGCGACGACGAGATCGTCGGGATAGTTTCCGGCGACGCGCGCAACGAACAGATCGCCGATCCCCGCGACGAAGATAAGGTTCGGGACCACGCGCGAATCCGAACACCCGAGAATCGCCGCGAAGGGCGCCTGACCCTCCTTGAGCAGCTCGCGCTTCTCCGCCACTTTGTTCGGCGCGGGAAAGTCGTTGCTGACGAATCGCTTGTTCCCGGCGACCAACTGCCCGAGCAGTCGCTCCGCGGAGGGTAACGGTCCGGCCGATGGAGGCGGCGCCGCGCCGCGGGCGCTCTCGGGCAGTGCGGCGCTCATCGCCGCAATCGAGCCCGCCAAAAAGGCCGCGCGGTTGAGCTCCGTTGCTTCGCTACTCATGTCGGCTCTCGTTCGGCGCCGGAAACACCGCCCTTGCTCGGAATGGCCGAAACTGCGGGCGCGGGCAAGGCAAGCGCGCTGCCATAGCTTGGCCTCGGCTGCTTCATCGAACGAGCTTCCCCGGCTGCGGCCGGCGAAACTCGTGACGCGCTAACATAAGCCCAGGTTCCCTCTCGACGGATCTTTTGGGATGAGACGCGCGGCGTAAAGAGAACGTTCACCACGGTCGATCCGTTTTCGTGATTGAGGAGCGAGAGCAAAATAATGAAAGGGCTTGGTTTTGGCAGCCGCGCGCTCTGCGTTATCGGCGTTGTGCTGGCCACCGGCTGCGCGATTGGTTCGCAATCGTCGCTTCCCTCCGCGTCGCTGCCCTACATGCGCAGCGACGTAGCGTTGCGCGAGCTCAGCGCCGCCGGCGCGGGTAAAATCAAGCACATCGTGTACATCGTCCAGGAGAATCGCAGCTTCAACAACATCTTCATGGGCTATCCCGGTGCGTTTACTCGCACGTACGGCTACGATTCGTCGGGCAAGAAGATCAAGCTGCGGCCCTACCCGATGGGCACGCCCTACGTTATCGGTCATGCCGACACCGACATGTTCGCGGCCTGCGACGGCACCGGGAAGATTCCCGGAACGGATTGCCGCATGGACGGTTTCAACAACGAAGTCTCCTACGGCGGACCGACGAATCCCGAGTACGTGTACATGCCGCGCGACCAATCCCGGCCGTATTGGGACATGGGGAACGAATGGGTCATCGCCGACCGGATGTTCCAGTCGCAGCTCGACGAGAGTTTCGTCGCGCACCAGTACGTCATCGCGGCGCAAGCCGAATGGAGCGTCAATCTGCCCACGCTGACGTGGGGTTGCGGCGGGGGCAAGTACGATACGGTGGGCACGATTCTGCCCGATCGCAGCGACGGCAAGAAGATTCACCCTTGCTACGATTACGAGACGCTCGGCGATCTGCTCGACAAGGCCGGCCTCTCGTGGCGCTTCTACGCGGCCACCTACGGAAGCGACTCGAGCGACGCGGGCGCCGAGTGGTCGGCCTACATGGCGATCCGGCACATTCGCTACGGTTCGGATTGGAAATTCGTCATCTCGCCGAATTGGAGATTCATCACCGACGTGCGCGCCGGGAAGCTCGCGAACTTCACGTGGATCACGCCGGTCTGCGACGACTCCGATCACGTGAACTGCAACGGTCACTATGGCCCCTCATGGGTCTCGGCGCTGGTCAACACCGTCGGCGAGAGCAAGTTTTGGGATTCGACGGCGATCTTCGTGCAGTGGGACGATTGGGGCGGCCTCTACGACCCCGTCGCGCCCGCGTATCTCGATCGTGATAGCCTCGGCTTTCGCGTGCCGCTGATCGTGATCTCGCCGTACGCCAAGCACGGCTACGTTTCGCACGTCCACTACGAGACCGCGAGCGTTCTGCGATTCGCCGAGGATCTCTGGGGGCTTTCGCAGCTCTCGCGCGCCGATCGGCGCGCAAATTCCCCGGCGACGGATTGCTTCGACTTTTCCCAAGCGCCGCGCCCGTTCGTGGCGATCCACGCGCCCTATCCGCCCAAGTGGTTCATGCACAACCGCGGCGGCGATAACTATTTCGCACCCGACTACGAGTAGGGCCCCGGTCCGTAGACCGCTGCGCTCGGCCCCTCGCGAGAGCATGCGACGGGTTGATGGCGGTCGGCCGCGAAGAGAATAGCGTGACCGGCTCGCTGCTTCGGAGAATTGTTGGAGACATGACGCCTTGGCGGTCGACCCCCTAGCGGTGGGACGGCACCCGGCGTGGAGCTTCGCATTGGACGATGCCCGCGCCGCCGTCGATGCCCGGTCGTACTTCGTTCGATTTTTACGAAGCATCCGGAGCCGCCAGGAATTTATCGATTCCGCCGAGCTGGTCTTGGGCGAGCTTCTGGGCAACGTCGTTCGGCATGCGCCCGGCCCCGTCGAGATTTCGGTGGACCTGGAAGAGCAACGGCTGATCATGCATGTCGTCGATTCCGGCCCGGTCTTCTCGATGAGGCAACTGCGACTGCCCGAAGACGCGCTCAGCGAGCGCGGCCGGGGGCTTTTCATCGTGGCGCAGTTGGTCCAGGAGATCCAAGTGGAACGAGCCGCCAACGGCGGCAACTGCATTAGCGTCACGATTCCGCGCTCGCATCGCGATTGAAGAGCCGGGGAGCGCTCTGGGCGGCCTGGGGCGTCGCCGCCGCCGTCGCGATCGTGCACTTCGCCGTCGCGCCGCAGTACGACGCCTTTCGCAACGAGCTCTACTTCATTATCTGCGGACGCCATCCGGCGTTCGGCTACGTCGATCAACCCCCGCTGGTGCCCTTGCTCGCGGCGGCGACGCAGGCCGCGGGGATCGACCTCTGGCTGCTGCGGCTTCCCGCGGTTCTCTGCGCAGTCTTCCTCGTGCCGCTGACCGTCTCGTTCGCGCAACTGCTCGGTGCGGGCACGCGCGGGGCGTGGCTCGCCGCGATCGCCGCCGCAAGCGCGACGCTGGTCACCGCGATGACGGCGACGCTCTCGACTTCGACGTTCGAACCGATCGCGTTCACCGCCGTCGCCTATCTCGTTACGCGCGCGCTCGTTCTCGGCGAGCCGCGCGCGTACGTCTGGGCCGGTGCGATCGCCGGCGTGACGTTCGAAACGCGGTACGGCGTGCTCTTCTGGGCGATCGCGCTCGCGCTGGGGCTGCTGCTCGCCGGACCGCGCGCCGCCTTGCGTTCGCGCGACGTGTGGTTCGGGGCGCTGGCGGCAGCGGTCATCGCCCTCCCCAATGTCCTCTGGCAAGCCGCGCACGGCTTTCCCTTTCTCGAGCTGGTGCGCAACGACAACTCCGGCAACTTCACCGGATCGCCGCTCGGCTTTACGATCAATCAGGCCTTCTCGGTCAACGTCGTGCTCGCGCCGCTCTGGATCGCCAGCATCATCGCGCCTTTCGCCTCGGCCCGGCTCGCGCGTTTTCGCTTTCTCTCGATCGCGTTTGTCGTCATGGCGATCGCCATTTTCGTGACGCACGGTAAGAGCTACTACATGGCCGGAGCCTATCCGACGATGTTCGCCCTCGGCGCCGCCGCCTGCGCGCGGCTGCCCGTCGTGCTGACCGTTCTCTGGGCCGCGCCGGCCGCGCTCAACGGCGCCTTCTCGCTGCCCTTGGTGCTGCCGGTACTCCCGCCCCACCGCTTGGAGGTCATGCTCGATCGTATGTCCTATCGGCCGCCGCCGGTCGAAGCGGCCGGAATCGGCGCGCCGCTCATGCAGATGCTCTCCGACGAGTTCGGCTGGCGCGAGCTCGCGCGCGACGTCGCAGCCGTCTACGCGGCCCTTCCTCCGGCGCAACGCGCAAAGGCGGCGATCTTTGCGTCGAACTACGGCGAGGCCGCCGCGATCGACTTTTACGGCCCGCATCTGCCGCCCGCGCTGAGCGGCAACAATCAATACTACCTATGGGGTCCGCGCGATTACGACGGGTCGGTCGTGCTGGCAGTCAACGCCGATGCGGCGAAGTGGTCGGCAATCTGCGATTCGGTGCGCATCGTCGCGCGTTTCGGAACCTCGCCCTACGCGATGCCGTACGAACGCAATCGTCCCATTCTGCTCTGCCAAGGCATGCATCCGCCGCTGACGCAGCTCTGGCCGGCGTTCAAGCACTACGGCATCGAGAATCTCGGCCGCTAAGCCGAACGGCGCAGCGGCTACTGCTCCACCAGCTCCATCATCTCGGGCGTGTAACGCTCGCCGGCGGTCCGCTGCGCGAGTCCGTCGAGCTGCGCGAGTTGCCCGTCGGTAAGGTGGAGATCGAGCGCGGCGACGTTCTCCTCGATATAGCGCACGCGTTTGGTGCCGGGAATCGGAACGACGTCGTTCCCCCGCGCCAGAACCCACGCCAGCGCGACCTGCGCCGGCGTCGCGCCGCACTCTTGGCCGACCTTTCGCACGACCGCGACGATGGCTTCGTTGGAACGCGCGTTCTCGCCTGAGAACCGCGGATGGTTGCGGCGCGCATCGTTCTCTTCGAGCGCGCCCGCGTTCACCGCGCCGGTGAGAAAACCGCGTCCGAGCGGACTGTAGGGGACCAAGCCGATCCCCAGCTCGCGCGCCGCCGGTAGAATCTCCCTTTCGACGCGCCGCTCCCAGAGCGAATACTCGCTCTGCAGCGCGGTGATGGGATAGACGGCATTCGCGCGGCGCAGCGTCTCCGCGGAGACTTCCGAAAGACCGAGGAAACGCACCTTGCCTTCGTCGACGAGCTCCTTCATCGCGCCGACCGTCTCTTCGATCGGCACCGAGCGATCGCGCCGGTGCTGATAGTAGAGGTCGATCGTGTCGATGCCCAAGCGCGCGAGCGATTCTTCGGCGACGCGTCTGACGTTCTCGGGCGACCCGTCCACGCCGGGCGGACGCGCGCCGACGCGAAAGCCGAACTTCGTCGCGACGACGACGCCGGCTCGCCGTCCGCGCAAAGCCCGGCCGACCAACTGCTCGTTCGTATACGGTCCGTAAACCTCCGCGGTGTCCAGAAAGTTGACGCCGAGATCGAGCGCGCGATGAATCGTCGCGATCGCTTCGCGCTCGTCGGCCGTGCCGTACGCGGAGCTCATTCCCATGCAACCAAGCCCCATCGCCGAAACCGTCAGGCCCTGCAGTCCGAGTTTTCGATGTTCCATAGGTGTCCTTACAGAGAGTTGGGAAACGAGGTTTCTATGCTGCGTCTCCCCTTTGCTGCCTCGAGCTTCGTCGTGCTCCTTGCGATCGCCGCGCCGCTGTTGAGCGCCTGTTCGGGTGCGTCGTCCACGCCTCCCCTCTCGTCGTCGTCGTTGCAGTCGTCGCCGGACTTCGCCCGCGCGCCCCGCGCAAAGAAGAACTGCAAATCGCGCCTCTACGTTTCGAGCTATAAGCTCGACTACGTCGCGATCTACTGTACGAAGGGCACGAATCAAGCGCCGATCGGGAAGATCACCGACGGAATCGACGGCCCGGAAGGCGCCGCAGTCGATGCCAAGGGCAATCTCTACGTAACCAATACGAGCAACAACACGGTGACCGAGTACGCGCCGGGAGGCACGAAGCCGAGCTTCACCTATTCGGCCGATCTCAACTATCCCGCCGGCGTCGCGGTCGACGGCCAGCAGAACGTCTACGTTACGAACCTCACGCCCGGTTCGTTGGTCGTCTTTGCGCAAGGCTCGAATACACCCAGCGAAGACCTCACCGGCCTGATGTATCCGATCGACGTCGCGCTCGACGCCTCCGGTGACGCCTACGTCACGGTCTATACGGCCGGTTACGGGAACGGCAACGTCATCAGATATAAGGCGGGCAGCACGAAAGCAAAGAATCTCGGCATCGTGACCGACGCGCCCGGCGGCATCACGCTGGACAAATCGGGCGACATCGTGACGGCCGATCAACGCCTTCCCGGCGTGCTCGTCTTCCCGCCCGGAAAAACGTCGCCCTCGGAGACGTTCGCGACGAACGCGCTCGATCCCGATCCGGTCGCGCTCGACCGCAGCGAACTTCAGGCGTACGTTGGCGACGCGGTCGGGAACGCCGTCTACGTCTACGATTACTCGAGCGGAAAGCTCGTCGATACCATCACCGACGGCGTCGACGGTCCCAACGGTTTAGCACTCTATCCACCGGCGCCGTTGTAGCGCCCGAAGGAGAATCGTCATGGAGAAGACTCGCAGGCCGCTGCGCAACGCTTGGATCGCTTCACTCGCTCTGTGCGCGGGCTGCGCCGCGGGCCAGACGACGCCGAACGCGCTCGCGCCCGCCGCGCCGGGAAGTTTCGAGCAAGCCGCCCGAGTCCGCGTCCCGATGGGCGTTCCGCAGCCGGCTCATCGCACCGGCGGATGGCTCTCGCCGCAAGCAAAGAAAGCCGAGCATCTGATCTACGTTTCGGACTTTCTCGCCAACGACGTCGAGATCTATCCGGCGAAGGGTTCGAATCCGAAGCCGATCGGCGAGATTACCGACGGAATCGACGGACCCGAGGGCAGCTTCGTCGATAAGCACGGCGATCTCTTCGTCACCAACGTGACCAACCAGACGGTGACGATGTACAAAAAAGGCAGCACGACCTACTCGCTGCAGTACACGGGCTTTGCCTACCCGACCAACGTCACGGTGGACGCGAAGGGCACGGTGTACGTCGCCGACTTGGTCGGTGAGAAGGTCGTCGAGTTCTCGAAGGGTTCGACGCGTCCGAAGCTCACGATCGACATCAGCTATCCGCAAGGCGTCGCCATCGACTCAAACGACAATCTCTACGTCGAATACAACGCGGGCGCGCACGGTGGAGGGCCCGGCGACGTGAACGAGTTCGCACCGGGATCGAGCAGCGGCGAGAATCTCAACCTTCCGATCGTTTGGGGCGCCGGCGATGCGATCGACGGCAAGAACGACATCGTCACCGCCGATCAAGGCTCGGGCAGCGGAAACGCCGCCGTCTACGTTTTCCCCCAAGGCGCCACCGAGCCGTCGGAAACGATCGATCAGGGAATGGAGGATCCGTTCCGCATCGCCTTTGACAAACCGTTCAAGCATCTCTACGTTGCCGACCCCGAAGTCAACGCGCTGCTCGTCTACAGCTATCCCGCCGGCAAGCTGGTCAACTCGATCACCAACGGCCTGAGCTCAGTTTACGGCGTCGCTCTCTACCCTGAAGGCAACTAACTCGCCCCGCCTCCGCCTTGTCTGCTTGTCATCTTTTCTTCTTGTCACCCTGAGCCTGTCGAAGGGCTGTCGCCGCTGAGCAGCGATTGCCGTACCTGCTCGAACGCGTAGGTGCCGTCGTCACGGAGCATCAGAACCCAGACGTCGTCGAAGCGGCCGTCGGGCCACTGCTGCGGCGCGCCGGCGCAGAAAGCTCGCGCGATCGGTGGAATGTGATCGTGCTCCCACGCCACCAGCACGACGCCGTCCTCGGTGTCGTAAATCGTCTGCGCGAGTTGCGACTCTTCACCGACGGCGTACGGCGTTTGCAAGCCGCCGGGCGGCTGTAACGCATCGACCAGCGGCGTCACCGTCTCTTGCGGGCGCAGGCTCTTCGAAACGTCGAGACCTTTGCTGAGCAGCGGCTCGGCGCCGACCTTCGACGCGTAAACGGCGTCGGGGGTTTCGACGTGCGGGGCCCACGCTTCGCGAAAGAACGCAACGAGGGCGCCGGCACGTTGCCAACCGCGCGGACTGAGCGAATGCTTATCCCGTTCGCCGCCGGCGTTGATGCCGAAGGGCGGTCCGCCCTCATCGGGCTCTTTCTCTCCGTGCCGGATCAACATGAGTTTTCGTGGCGGCATTTGCGGTCGATTCCTCACTTTCGCGGGGCGAGTACTTCAGCGACGTCGCGGTATTGAAGAGCACGATCGGAGCGGGCAGCGCAACTCCTTGGTGACGCAAGATACGCAGCGCGGCCAGAGTCGCCCCGCCTTCCTCGGTCGCATCTACGCCTTCATCATAATGAAGATCGCGCATCGCCCCGAACGCCTGCTCGTCGGAAACTGCGACGGCGCGCCCGCCGGATTCGCGTAAGGCGCGCAACGAGAGACGATCGCCGATTCCGCCCGGAACGCGCAGCCCCCAGAGCTTCGTCGCGCCGTTTTCGACCCGCGCGGCAAACTCGTCGCCTCGATCGAAGGCTTGCACGATCGGCGCGCAGCCTTCGGCTTGAACCGCGATCAGCATAGGACGCCGCGCGTCGATCCAGCCGCTCTTTTCGAGCTCCGCGAAGGCCTTCCACATCGCGACGAGCCCGGTTCCGCCGCCGGTCGGATAGACGATCGTGCCCGGAACGCCGCCGAGTTGTTCGACCAGCTCGAAGCCCATCGTCTTTTTTCCCTCGACGCGATACGGTTCGCGAAACGTGGCCACGTTGAACGCGCCGCGTTCGCGCGCGTACTCTCCCGCGAGCCGGCCGGCGTCGTCGATCAAACCCTCGACGAATGCGACCTCGGCTCCGTACCCGCGCATCTCTTCGATCAGAATCGCGGGCGTGTCGCGCGGCACGTAGATGCGCGCGGGCAAGCCGGCGCGCGCGGCGTAGGCCGCGAGGGCGCCGCCCGCGTTACCGGCGCTCGGTGCAACCAATGCGGTCGCGCCCAGGCGCTTTGCAACGGTGACGGCTGCCGCCATGCCGCGCGATTTGAACGAGCCGGTCGGGTTCTGTGCTTCGTCTTTGACGTAGACCTCATCGAGCCCGAGACTCGCTGCGACGCGCGCGAGCGCAACGAGCGGCGTCGCGCCTTCGCCCAGTGAAATGGGCTGCTCGTCCTCGCCGACCGGCAGCAGCTCGCGGTACCGCCACATCGTCCACGCGCGCGCTGCAACCGGCGGGCGATCCATGCGATACGCCGGATAGCGCACGAGCAGCGGCGCACCGTCGTCCGGACAGACCGTGGCGAGCCGCTCCGGCGAGAACCGGTGCGCCGCATCCCGCGAACACTCCAAATGCGACGGAATCATCGCATCGCGGCGTTACGGAGCGGCGGTGCTGGAAGCCTGCGGAGTTTTCACGTTTGTTCCGGGCGCGGGGGTGCTCGCCGTAACCGTGGGGCCGATGATGAATTCGAGCTCTCCGATCGTACTCGCCTGGTAATGCACGCCGCCTTCCCCGTCTTGACTCTGAACGAGCATGTCGGGGTTCGCGTCATTGTTCGTGCCCGTGTTGATCACGACGCAGAGATTCGAGGGCGGACAGGAAGGCAACACTTGCGGGCTGAGGTCCTGCGGACAGTAGTACGTATTCGTTCCCGATGAAGGCGGACAGGTCGGCGTCGCGGGCGGCGTCCCGCTTAGCTGCAGATAATGGACCGACATGAAGCACTGCTGATTGCCGCTGCTCATGCAAGCCGGGAGCGTCGTCGAGCTTCCCGCCCCGAGTCCGGCGTTCATGATCTTATTCGCCCAAAGGTGGAAGCCGATGGGGTTACCGTCGAGCGGCGTCTTCGGCAAGAAGAGCAACACCGCCAAAGCGATTGCAATCGCACCGAGGATCCCGGTCGAGGCCTTCCACGCGGTCAAGCTGTTCATCTCACGTCCCTCCTTGGCTCAACCTCCGACACAAGCAAGCGAAGGCCCTTCCTTGCTTGCTATTTCACGTCCCATTTTTCGGCGTCGACGGGAAAGCCGAGCATGTTGCGCGCGAAGCCGCCGACGCGATCGCTGACCGCATCGTAAAACTCTGCGTAGTCGAGCGGAACGATCGGCATCTCGCGGTAGATGATTTGCTGCATCGTCCGGAAATCGGCGGCGCGCCGTCGTTCGTCCGGCGTCACCGCCTGATCTTCAAAAGCCGCTTCGAAGCCGCGATCGCAAAAATGCGCGATGTTGTTTCCGTTCGGGCCGACTTGGCTGCAGGCGAAGACCACGCTCTGTTCGGGGTCGGCCCCGCCGATCCACGATTGGGCCGCAACGTTGAAGGCACCCGTTCGAAGCGGGCCGTCCGGTCCGTTGAAGCTGCTTGCCGGAAAGAATTTGATCGTTCCGCCGATCCCGGCCGCAGCCAGTTGGCGTTGCACCATGACGGCGAATGCGCCGGACGTCCCGGCTGTCTCGACGATCGTCACGTTGAGCGGCACGCCGTTCTTCGCGCGCGCGCCGCCGTGCAGATGCCACCCCGCCGCGTCGAGTTCCGCCGCGGCGGCTGCGTCGTTGCGACTCAGCGGCGCGAGCGCGCCGTCGTGCCAGCCGAATACCGGCGGCAGGAACGCCGCGCCCGGCGTGTAGCGGCCGAAGTAGGCCCGCGCGAACAACGTCGGGTCGAGCGTGTCGGCGATCGCCCGGCGCACGCGAACGTCGTCGGTCGGCGATGCCGTCGTCCGCAACGACAGATACTCCATGCCGTTGATCGGGGTCGCAACGAGCCTCACGCCGGGAATCGCCGCGACCTCCGGTATGTCGTGCGCGAGCACTCGCGCGAGCTGGACTTCGCCGGTGCGCAGCGCAACGACGGCGCCGGTGATATCGGGAAGCATCCGTAGCTCCAGCCGCGTCAGCTTCGGGCGTGGCGAAAAATATGGATTGGGCTCGAGCACGATGCGGTCGCCCCGCCGCCACTGCACGACGCGGAACGGTCCGCTGCCGAACGCGTGCTCCTCCCAGGCCGCATGCAGCACGCCGGTGCCGCTGAACGCGTGCGCCGGAAGAATTCCGAAGGCAAAATCCGACTGCGCGAAAAGCTCGCGCACGGCGGCGTTCCACGGAGCGCGCAGCCGCACGACCACCGTGTGCGCGTCGGGCGTCGTCAGCGCGGCGATGCGGCGATAGGCGTCTTCGCTGAGGACCGGATTGCGCGAATCCATGATCGCGCGAAACGTGAAGGCCACGTCGCGCGACGTTAGCGCCGTCCCGTCGGCGAAACGTACGTTCGAACGCAAGTGGTAGACGATCGTTCGTCCGTCGGAAGAGATGTCACCGTTGTCGCGGGTTGGAACGCGGGTCGCCAAGATCGGCACCAGGCGGTTCTCTTTCGAAAGGCCGACGAGCGTTTGGACGACGAGCAGATCGAAGCCGATCGTGTCCTGATCGTGGGCCAGCAGCGGATCGATCGACGACGGCTCGCCCCAGTCCGCGATGACCAGTTGGTGCGGCGCGCCGCTCGAGGTGCCGGCGTGCGAGCACGCCGCACACGACGCCGCCAGCGCAAGCCAACGCAGCTTGTTCATGCGACGCTGCCCGAGGTGACCGCGGCAAGCGCCTCGCCGAGACCCATCTTCCTTCCTTCCTCGCGCAGCGACGAGCGTTGCAACTCGGGCATTCGGCCTTCCAGCGCACGGAACGCGATGTCGTAGGCGAGGCTATCGCGCAGCTCGCGGCCGCTTTCGTCGAAGAGCCGGTCGGCCAATCCCAGCAGCCGCGCGGCGAGAACGGCATCCCCGCCGCGCGCCTCGATCGCGGCGATGCCGTGAAATGCTCGCGCGATGTAATCCTTGAGCTGCAGCTCCATCGCGATGTCGAGCGTCGCCAAGAACTCCTCGCGCGCTTGTTGGAACCGTCCCTCCACCAAGGCGACCGTGGCCAGACCGTGCTGGGCGGAGCACAGACCGTAACGATCCATGTCGTCGGTCTTGTCGGCGAATGCGCGCTCGAAAAGGCGGCGCGAATGCGCGACGTCGTTCAGATCGAGCTGCGCCCACGCCATCGCCATCGTCAGCTCGCCGAGAATTCGGCGCTCGCCCAGTTGAGAGGCGCGCTCGATGGCGTCGCCGAGCATTTCCACCGCGCCGTCGGAATCGCCGCGCTGACGCGCGAGCATGCCCAGGTTGCCGAGACACATCAGCTCGGAATTTCTGTCGCCGCAGGATCGGAACTTCCCGAGCGTCTCGCGATAGAGCGCTTCGGCATCGTCGAGTTGTCCTTGACGGTGGCGCGCTTCGGCGATGCGGAAGAGCGCCTGCGCCGCCCGGGCGTCGTCGCCGGCGTCGCGGTAGAGCGCGAGCGCCTCGTTCGACAGGCGCAGCGATTCCGCCAGCTCATCCTGCAGCGTCGCGAAGCTCGCCGCGCGGCAGAGCAGCGCTCCCCGCTCGATGCCGGGCTCTTGCCGGGCCTCCAGCGCGCGCCGGATCCAGGAACGCGCCTCGGTGAGATTTCCGCGGGCTCGCCAATACGGCGATAGCGCCTCGATGAGCGTAACCGCGCCGCCGCCGTGCGCGAAGTTCCACTCGAGCGCGGCGCGAATATTCGGCACGTCGCGGTCGAGCTGCGCGTAGGCGGCTGCTCCGCCGAGGGCACCGATCGAAAGCACGAACTGCGAGTAGTAGGCCGCCTGACGGCGCTCGGTCTCCTGCGCGCCCGTTTCGCGAAGCCGCTCGGCGGCATATTCGCGAACGACGTCGAGCAGCCGATACCGTTCTCCGCCCGAATCTTCGACCTGCAGCAGCGACTTGTCGACGAGCGAATCGACGATCTCGTCGACGTCGGTCACCTCGCCGGCCACCGCGGCGATCGCCTGCGCGGAACAACCGCCGTGAAACACCGACAGCGCCATCAACACGGCGCGCTCCTCGGGAAGCAGCAGCTCGTAGCTCCACGCGATCGTTTCGCGAAGCGCGCGATGGCGCGAGCTCTCGGTCGAATCTCTCGTCGTCAGCGTCAAGCTCGACTGCAACCTGCGCGCGAGTTGCTTGAGCGTCATCGAAGAGAGCCGCGCGCAGGCCAGCTCGATCGCAAGGGGGATGCCCTCGAGCTTTGCACAGAGCGCGGCCACGTCGGCGTTCTCCTCGGCGCCGAAGTTCGTCGACGGCGAGGCTTGCCGAGCTCGCTCCATGAAGAGCTGCGCCGGCTCGGCGAGCGGGCCGAGACGGTATACCTGCTCGCCGGGAACGTGCAGCGGCTCGCGACCGGTCGCGAGCACCGTGACGCCGGGACTCTTCGCAAGTAACGCCTTGATGAAGCGCGCCGCTCCGCTCAGCAGGTGCTCCGTGTTGTCGACGATCAGCAGCGTCCGGCGATCGGCGAGGTACGAAAAGATCGTCGCTTCGAGCTGCTCGTTGGGCAGCTCGCGCACGTCCAGCGCCGTCGCAACCGCTTGCGGAATCAGATCGGCTTCGCGAAGCGCGGTCAAATCCACCAACCACGCGCCATCCTTGTAGCGCTCGGCGGCGCTCGCCGCGAGCTGCAGCGCCGTTCGCGTCTTCCCGATGCCGCCTGCGCCGGCGATCGTCAGCAGCCTGGCGCCGGCGAGGAGGCCGGCCAGGTCGTCGAGCTCGCGCTCGCGTCCGACGAAGCTGGAGACCTGCAACGGCAGATTGTTCGCGCGCGAATCGAGCACCGGCAGCGGCGGAAAGGCCGAACGCAGGCCGGGAGCGATCGCTTGATATGCCGGCTCGGGCCGGCTCAAATCTTTGAGCCGCACGACGCCGAGATCGCGCAATGCCGTCTCGCCGTCGAGCGCGTCCTTCATCAGCGAGGCGGCGGCGGCCGAGACGAGGATTTGCTCGCCAAAGGCAATCGACGTGAGCCGCGCAACGCGGTTGACGCTAGGGCCGAAGTAATCGCCGTCGCGCGGCGCGCTTTCGCCGCTGTGGATGCCCATGCGCACGCGAATCTCGCCGACCTCGCTCGGCCAGAGATGAGCGCTCAGCGCACGTTGCGCCGCAATCGCGGCGGCGAGCGCGTCGACCGGACGTTCGAATGCGGCGCAGAACGCATCGCCGACCGTCTTGAAGACGGCTCCGCGATGGCGCTCGATCGCAGTGCGTAGAATCGCGTCGTGGTCGATCAAGGCCGCGCGCGCCGGCTCGGGGCACCGCTCCCAGAGTTTGCTGCTGCCCTCGACGTCGGTGAAGAGAAACGTCACGACGCCGGCCGGAAGCGCTTTCGCCACAACCTCTATCCGTTCGGCTTCCACCCGGTGTCACCCTGAACGCCACAGGATGAGAATGACCGATGCCACGAGGGCGGCGCCGCCGGCGACGACGCTCAACGTTATCCTTTCGTGGAGAACGGCGGCTCCGAGAATCACCGCGACGATCGGGTTTACGTACGCGTAGGTCGCAACGGTCGCCGTCGGGAGCCTTCGCACGGCGTAGGCGAAGGCGCTGTAGCCGACCATCGCACCGCCGGTGATCAACCACGCCATGCCCCAGAGCGATGCGGCCGCGACCGCGTGCAGGTCGAGCCGCGACGCTTCGCCGGTCAGCAGTCCCACGGCGATGCACGACAGCCCGCCGATGACCATCTCCAGCGACGCCGTCGTCGGCCGGTGATCCTTGCCTCGCGCGTAAATCGAACCGGCCGCCCAGGCCAGCGATGCGACGACGATGAGCCACGCAAAGAGCGCGTCGACGTGCCCGGAGTGCTTGCCGGCCAGCATGACGATCCCGATCGTCCCGAGCATCACGCCGGCGACGGCCGGCATGCGCGGTACTCGTCGGGCGCGTACCGCGTCGATGAGGAGCATCCAAATCGGCGTCGAGGTGATGAGCAGCGCGGCCGTCGCGGACTCGACGTGAATCTCCGCGATGCAGAGCAATCCGTTGCCGAGCACCAGGAGCAGCGTCGCGGTGATCGCAAGCTCGGCCAGCTCGCGCCGCGCCGGCAGCGCGGGACGTTCCTTCGACGTACACCACTGCCAGGTGAAGAGCAGTGCGCCGGCGATCAGCCAGCGCGTGCCGGTCATTAGAAACGGCGGAATCGTTGCGACGGCAACGCGAATGCCGAGATAGGTCGATCCCCAAACCAGATAGACGACGCCGAGCGCGAGCCACGCGAGTGCGTCGTTGCGGCGCGTCACGAGCCAACAAACCGCGAAGCGGCGAATCCGGTTGCACGGCTCGAGCGGAGTCGAAGGGCAGCTCGGATAACATTGGCGCCATGCGCCGGAGACTGCCGCTTGCCGTGCTCTCGATTCTGCTGCTCGCCGCCGGCAACGACGTGCCCGCGAGCCTCGCGCAGACGATCGCCGCGATCCAGGCCAAACCGCTCTACGCGCACAGCACCTTCGGCATCTTTCTTGCCGATCGAACGACGGGCGCGACGCTGATCGACCGGCTGGGCGAGGGCATGTACGTACCCGGTTCGATCATGAAAACGTACAGCACCGCCGCGGTGCTCGATGCCTACGGCCCCGATTATCGCTTTCGCACGCCGGTTTACCGCAGCGGGAGCGTCACCGCGGGGACGCTCGACGGCAACCTCGTGCTCGTGGCGGCGGGCGATTTCAGCTTCGGCCTGCGCGACCGGCCCGACGGCACGCTCGCGTTCAACAGCATGCCCGAGCTCGATCACAACTACGCCGACACGGGTTTTCCCGGCGCGGCGATCGTCAAGGGCAGCGATCCGCTCGCGGCGCTCGACGAACTCGCGCGCGGCGTGCGGGCGAGCGGAATCCGCCGGGTGCGGGGCAACGTCCTCATCGACGACCGGCTCTTCGCCACGTACAAAGGCTGGCCCGACGGCACGATCGCGCCGATCTGGGTGAACGAAAACGTCATCGACATTTTCGTGACCCCGTCGGCCGCGGGCCGGCCGGCGCGCGTCGACTGGCGTCCGAAAACCGCGAGCCTGCGCGTCGTTTCTACCGTCACGACCGTTGCGAGCGGCGCGAATGCCAAGGCGCTCGCCGTCGAACCGAAAGAGCCCGGCGTCGTGGAAATCAGCGGCGAGATCGCCGCGGGTGACGAGCCCGCGCTGCGAATCGCCCAGATTCCCGATCCGGCCGCCTTCGCGCGAATCGCGCTCATCGAGGCGTTGCGCCGCGCCGGCGTTGCGGTAAGCGCTTCGGCCTCCGGCCCAAATCCCGTACGTCTGCTGCCGGACGCGCGCACCTACTCGCCCGCCACGATGGTCGCACAGCACGTTTCGCCGCCGCTCGCGCAGTTCGTCAAAGTCATCCTCAAAGTCAGCTACAACCGCGGCGCCGATCTCATGGTCTGTCTCGTCGCGGTCAACGCCGGTAGCCGCGATTGCGCCGAAGGACTCGCCGCCGAAGTCAAGACGATCGAGGGCCTCGGCGTTTCGGACGGCACGGTCGTTTACGACGGCGCGGGATCCGTCGACTCCGGCCGCACGTCGCCCGCCGACGAGGTCACGTTCCTACGCAATCTGCTCGCTCGACCCTGGGGACGTTTCGTTCACGACGGCATGGCGATACTCGGCGTGGACGGAACGCAGGCGACCAATCAAGTCGGCACGCCGGCGGCCGGCAAGGTCCGCGTGAAGGACGGTTCGCGCGTGACCGGATCGCCGAGCGGTCAAATCTACATGCCCGCGAAAACGCAGGTCGGCTATATGGAAACGCGCAGCGGACGGCAACTCGTCTACGCGGTCTTCATCAACGGCGTTCCAATGACGCCCGCGACGGTCGTCGACCGCTTCATGACCGCGGATCACGACATCGGCGCGATCGTCACCGCGATCCAACAGGCATACTAATTCAGCTGCTCGCCACCACCACCCATCATTACACGTTGTCATCCTGAGCTTGTCGAAGGGCGAAGGACGCCCACGCGACGCGCTCATGACGACGCGGAATCCAAACTGATCGGGGCGCCTTCGAACGCCGTGGAGAGCACGACGAGCGTCACGATATGCACCGCTGCCGGCTCGAGGAAGTTGAGCAACTCTTCGAGATGCGTCACGTCGCGCACGACCGCTTGGGCGATGAACGAGAAGTCACCGGTGACGCGATGGCAGGCGAGGATCTCCGAACGCTGCTTGACGACCTTGACGAAGCGCGCATCGGGGCCGTTGGGACGCGCGAGAATGAATGCGGTGACGGGATAACCGAGTTTCGCCGCCGCGAGCCGCACGCCGTAACCTTCGATCACACCCGCTTCTTCGAGCCGCCGAATGCGTTCGGCAACGCTCGTCGCCGAAAGACCGATTGCCTTACCGATCTCCGCGAAGGAGTCGCGTCCGTTGCGTTGCAGCGCGCGAACGATCGAGCAATCGACGCGATCCAAGGCGTGAAAACGCGGGTTTTTCCCCAACGATTCCTCCTACTTACAGGCTGCGACCAACTTTTTCGTCGTATTTTGCCTGTTCCCCGTCCCATTTCGGAGCTACGATTCAGCCATGGCGATCGATTGCGTCCTCGTGACCTGCGAGCAGGTACCGGCGCTCGACCCCGATGACCGCATGCTGGCGCGCGAGCTGCGCAGACGTGGCTTGACCGTCTCGATTGCCGTGTGGAGCGATCCGCTCGTCAACTGGGCCGACGCTCGGGTCTGCGTTCTGCGCTCGACTTGGGATTACCACCGGCGCTATCGCGAGTTCATCGCATGGGTCGAGCGCGCCGCTTCGGCGACGATCGTTCGCAACGATCCGCGTCTACTGCGTTGGAACGCGCACAAACGCTATCTGCGTGAGTTGGAGCGGGCCGGCGTGCCGGTCGTGCCGACCGTGTGGCTGCGTCGCGGTGCGCGCCGTTCGCTGACGCGGCTCTGCGCGGCGCGCGGCTGGGGCGACGTCGTGGTCAAGCCCGCCCGCGGCGCGGCGGCGCACGACGTGTCGCTCGTGCGCTCCGATCCGGCCGCTCGCGCGCTCGGCCAAGCGCAGCTCGAGCTCTTGCTGCGAGCGCAAGACGTCCTCGTTCAGCCGTATCTCGAAGCGGTCGCGACGTACGGCGAACGCGCGCTGATCTTTCTGCGCGGACGATACTCGCACGCGGTCGTGAAAAAGCCGTTCGATCGCGTCCTGGCGGTATGCAAAGCGCCGTCGTCATTTGCCGAAGCGACGCCGCAGGAGCGCGACCTGGCGCAACGCGCGCTCGCGGCGGTACCGAGCGAACCGCTCTATGCGCGCGTGGATCTCCTGCAAGACGACGACGGGCGCCCGCGCGTCAGCGAGGTGGAGCTGATCGAGCCGGCACTCTATCTAAGCGTTTACGAGCCGGCGCAGCGCGCGCTGGCCGACGCCGTCGAGCACGAACTCGCGGCCTCATGAAAGGAGCCTCTCGCGGACCGAAAACGGAAATCCGCCATAGCCCTACAGGCTCCTTCCATGAGAAGGCCGGCGTTTGTCAAGGTGGTAGTGGCATCTTAAGGCATATTTTCTCTGAAGGCCTGGGCAACGTCGTTGGTCCGTTGGGAATTCGTTCCGCCCCGCTTCCATCCGCACTCTTGATGAGCTCTCCTGGAGCTCGGTGCACGTTGGGGTTCATCGTGAATTGGGTG
>JASHOM010000124.1 GCA_030041115.1 Vulcanimicrobiota bacterium
CGCGTAGTACGGTCCGGTGAGCTCGACCGCCGCGCCATCGGCGCGAATCCTGGCGTCGAGATCGCAGGAGTTGCCGGCGGTGACGGCCGGAGCCACGGTTCCTCCGGGCACGCTCGCGAAGATCGTTACGGCGGCCGAGCCGCAATCGGCCGCCATCTCGTGCGATTGCACGATCAACTGCTGCGAGCCGGGGCCCATGAGCTGCGCCGTGCCGACGATGCGCGCTTGCTGCACGGGGAACCACATCTTCGCTCCGTGGGCCTGCTCGACGCGCGAGAGCGGTCCGCCGTTGCCGGGTGACTGGTAGCGAAGGCGATAGGCTCCGCGGCGCAGCTCGTAGATCGAGAGGTACCATTGATAGAAATCGCGTCCGCCGCCCGACCCCACGAGCTTCTTGTCGATCACGGCGCGCCACGCGTTCTTCGCGCGCGGGCCGTTGAACGACACAGCCGAACTCTCCACGCCGGTCCCGGGCGGCGGCGGCATGAAATAGATGCTCGTCGCCGCTTGCGCGAGAACCCCGACTGCTGCCAATCCCATCGCCGCGGCGAGCGCAGCGCTCAATTTCGATGTCGCCATTCGGAACGCTTCGACGGATGCGCGCGGTCGTCTTGTCGCACGCGCATGGCGCCTCGATGGTTCGAAGAGCTCAAATTCCGGCGTACCATTCGTAGCCCTGGTCCTCCCAGTAGCCGCCGTGGCCTCCGTAAACGTCGGCGAAACTGCCGACCACTTCGATCCGCGCGATCCACTTCGCGCTCTTATATCCGAGTTGGGTCGGAACGCGCAAACGCACGGGCGCGCCGTGGTCGGGATCGAGCGGCGCGTCGTTGAGGCGCATCGCCAACAGCGTTTGCGGATGGCGTGCCTGGTGGAGATCGAGGCTCTCGTAGTAGAGGTTTCCCGCGCCGTCGTTGTCCATGCAGCGGAAGACCACGAAGCGGGCGTCGCCGCGCGGCTGGGCCGCCGCGAGCACCGCGGCGAGCGGCACGCCGCTCCACTTGCCGATGACGCTCCAGCCTTCCACGCAGTCGTGGCGCGTGATTTGCGTCCGCTGCGGCAGGCGGCGGAGCTGCGCGAGCGTGAACGCCTGAGGGCTTTCGACGGCACCGTCCACGACGAGCCGGTAGGCGGCGAAATTTCCCCTCACCATCTGCACGTAGCGCTGATCGGAAGGCGTTGCGAAACCGTTGACGCGAAAGGTCGGCGCAACGTCGCGCTCGCCGTACTCGCGCGCGAGCCCGCGCGTGCCGATGAGCGCGTGATTCAAGCCTTCGGCGGAGGCGAGCACGCGTGCAACGCCCTGGTTCTGGTTGAGCGCGGCGCTGACCGGCCCGCAGCCCGCCAGCGTCGAAACGGCCGACGCGATGAAGAGCCGGCGCTTCACGGCTGATACCACCCGCTGATCATCGAGCGCATTTGATTGACGACTCCTTGCGTCAAGACTTGGAACGTATGAATCGCAAAAAACATCAAGAGCAGCAGCATGCCGGCGAAGTGCCAGAGCCGCGCGAACTGCCGCCCGCCCAGCAAGACGGTGAGCGGGTTCGCAATCGCATCGATGCCCGGCGAAAGGGCGAGCCCGGTCAGCACGACCAGCGGCGCGATGACGAAGAGCACGGTCGTATAGGCGGCCTTCTGTAACGGATTGTACACTCCGTGCGGCGGCGCAGCCTTGCGCAGCTTCAAATAGTAGGCCTGCATCGGCCAGAGCTTCGGCACGTCGCCCGGCCGCAGAACCAGCTCGCGCAAATTGCCCTTGACGGCACTGGAAACCAGCCACGCCAACCAGCACGCCGCGGCGATCCAGGCAAAGAAGAGATGCCACCGCCGCCCACCGGCCAAATCTTGGTAACCCGGAATCGTAATCGAGGCTCCAAACGCGTGCTCGCCGCGCGAGCCCATCCCGTCGCCGGTCCAGCCGAGCCAATTCGTCGTTACGAAGGTGCGCCCGAAGATCGTGGTCGTGCCGACGCCCTCGGCCGGAGAGCCGATTGCGAGCACGCGTCGCGCCGGGTCGCTCTGGTCCGAAGCGTCCAAGTTTGGCGACGCATTGAAGATTTGCAGGCCGCTCCCGACGAGTATCAGGAACGCCACGAACCACGCCCAGTGGCTCACGCGCGTCAGCAATGCGTAGCGATAGATGGCCGGGCGCACCGCACCTTTCATGTTCTAAAGTATAACGCTTGCGAGGCCCGCCCGGATGAGGGCGCGAAGGCGCCCGCATGGCAGAGAGCGTTCATCTGGCCGTCGGCGACGGCATCGCACGCGTCACGCTTGCGCGGCCGGAGGTCCGCAACGCTTTCAATGCGGAGGTCATCGAGCAGCTCCATGCGGCCTTCACGCGCATCACCGCCGCCGACGACATTCGCGTGGTCGTGCTTGCCGGAGAGGGCAAGGTCTTCTGCGGCGGCGCCGACGTCAATTGGATGCGCGCTTCGCTGGACTTAACCTTCGACGCAAACGTCGGCGAAGCGGAACGCATGAGCGACATGTTTCGCGCGATCGATAACTGCCCCAAGCCGGTCGTCGGCCGCATCCACGGCGCCGCGCTCGGCGGCGGCGCCGGCCTGGCGGCGGTCTGCGACGTTGCGATCGCTGCCGGCGACGCGATCTTCGGCTTCACGGAGGTCAAGCTCGGCATCATTCCCGCGGTAATTTCTCCCTTTGCCATTGCGAAGATCGGAGCGTCGCACGCACGAGCTCTTTTCTTGACGGGCGAACGCTTCGATGCTAGTCATGCGCGCGACATCGGTCTCGTGCACGAGGTCGTGCCGGCCGGTGCGCTCGACAACGCCGTCGATCGGCGCATCGCCGAGCTGCGTACGGCGGGCCCCGCTGCGCTCGGCGCGGCAAAGCTGCTGATCCGTCGCGTGCTCGACCACTCCTACGACGATACGCGCACCATTACGACGCAAGCGATCGCGCGTCAGCGCGTGAGCGTCGAAGCGCAAGAGGGCCTGCGCGCCTTCCTCGAGCGCCGGCCCGCGAAGTTCAGCGAATGAAGCGTCTGCTCGTTGCCAATCGCGGGGAGATCGCCGTGCGCGTCGCGCGCGCCGCACGCGAGCTGGACATCGTTCCGCTGGGCATCTACTCGGAGGCCGACGCCAACGCGTATCATCTCGAATTTATGGACGACGCGCGCTGCGTCGGGCCGGCCGAGGCGGCCCAGTCGTATCTCGACGGCGCGGCGATCGTCGCGGCGGCACGCGCGATGGAGGCCGACGCGCTCCATCCCGGGTACGGATTTCTCTCGGAGCGGGCTCCATTTGCGCGCATGGTTCGCGACGCGGGACTGATCTTCGTCGGTCCGTCGCCCGACGCAATGGCTGCGATGGGCAGCAAGATCGAAGCGAAGCGACGCGTGCGCGCGTTCGACGTCCCGACCGTGCCCGGCTACGACGGCGACGATCAGAGCGAAGCAACGCTGCGCGAAGAGGCACAACGCGTCGGCTTTCCACTCATGATCAAAGCCAGCGCGGGCGGCGGCGGGCGCGGAATGCGCGTCGTGGAAAGGCTCGACGACTTCGGCGAAGCGCTCGAGAGCGCCAAGCGCGAAGCGCTGGCGGCCTTCGGCGACGAAAGCGTCCTGCTCGAACGATATCTTCGCGAGCCGCGCCATATCGAGTTCCAAATTCTCGCCGACGAACACGGGACGACGATGCATCTGGGCGAGCGCGAATGCTCGATTCAGCGACGCCACCAGAAGATCGTCGAGGAGGCGCCCTCGGTTGCGCTCACGTCCGAGCTGCGCGCCGAAATGGGCGCCGCCGCGGTACGAGCCGCCGAGTCGGTGGGCTACTCGAATGCAGGCACCTGCGAGTTCATGCTCGATCGCGACGGCGCCTATTACTTTCTCGAAATGAACGCACGGCTGCAGGTCGAGCATCCGGTAACCGAGCTGGCCTACGGTCTGGACCTCGTGCAATGGCAGTTGCGCATCGCAAACGGCGAGCGGCTCACCCTGCCGCCGGCCGAACTGCGGCCACGCGGCTGGGCAATCGAAGCGCGCATCTATGCGGAAGATCCGGCGAACGACCTGCTGCCGTCCACGGGAACGATCGCGCACTGGATCGCACCGCAGGGACCCGGCATCCGCGTTGATGCCGGCGTGACGAGCGGCAGCGCGGTGAGCCATTACTACGACTCGATGCTCGCCAAGCTGATCGTGTACGGCGGGGATCGTCCGGCGGCGCTCGCGCGCCTGCAGCGTGCCCTCGAGAATTTCATCGTCGACGGCGTCCGCACGAACATCCCGCTCTTGCTGTGGATCGCGCGCGACGAGGCTTTCGCGCGCGGCGAAACGACGACGAGCTTCCTGGCTCAACGACTCGACGAGTCGATCTTCGCTCACGGCTCCCCGCCTCGGCCGGCAACGCTGCTCTGCGCAGCGGCGTTGCTGGTGGACGGCCGTGCGCCCTGGCGCCTCGCCGGCGTGAGCGTGCCGATTCGATTGGCGCACGCCGGCGGCATCGTCGAGATGATCGCCGATGCGGCCGGCGAGTCGAACGTCTGGCGGATCGAGGGCGACGCGAGCGGCGAGCTGCACGCGCAACGTCAAGGCGAGATCGTTCGCGCCCGGTTCGACGGTACGAGCGTCGCGGGCATCGTGACGAGCCGGGGCCACGAGTTCACGGTGCACATCGACGGGCAGACTTGGCCCTTCCGATTCGTGCCGCCGCCCGCGGGCGACGCGGCGGCCGGAACTCAGGCGGACGCGGGTGACTCGCGCGTTATCGCGCCGATGCCGGGACGGATCGTCAAGGTCGCGATTCGCGACGGCGACGCCGTCGAAGAACACGCGCTTTTGATCGTCCTCGAAGCGATGAAGATGGAGCATCGAATCGAAGCTCCCACCGCCGCCCTCGTCAAATCGGTGCTGGTCGAAGAGGGACAAATCGTCGCCGGCGGCACCCCGCTGGTCGAATTCGGGTCATAGAA
>JASHOM010000125.1 GCA_030041115.1 Vulcanimicrobiota bacterium
CGTACGCAACGGCAGAGCCCGCTCCAGCGCCGCCGCGGGCGACAACTTGCAGCTTCCTCACGCCCATCGGGACTTTGAAAAGCTGCTTTTTGCCGATAAACCGAAAGGTTCTGTGATGCGCGAAGGTCGTATCGGCGCTCGCCGCCGGCACGGCGCCGTTATCGCGGCTGCCGCAACCGGCAAGCATTGCTGCAACCACGCAGATGCTAAGTGCATAACCGCTGAAACGGAAGCTCGTCATCTTAGTGCGCTCCTCAAGGTCCTGAGAGAAACGGTGCCGCGCTCGTCATTCCGTACGGGCGGGGCGGAGTACTGCCCCCCGCATCCCACCGCCAGGTCTGAACGCCCGAGCCGGCGATGCGCGCCGGCTCGCTGTTATCCCGACATGGGGCTAGGAGCCCGTAGGGCTATGGCAGATTTCCGCCTCTTGCGTCGGTCGTGGCGGCTTCCGTCTCAGCTACGGCCACCCCGCCGAATCCACCGTACATGCAGGCTCCGGAAGCGTGGACTAGTCGCGCATTCGGGTTTGTGTGGCCCTGTCGCTTCGAGCAGTGCGTTGGTTGGACGAATCGGCCTTTTCGATAAGCTACGCCTTCGTGCACGTCTGCTGAGAATGCATCGGCTTGCCGTCTTTCTTCCAATCGCTCGTGTTGTTGATGGTGGAGGGGGCGAAATGGAATACGGTCGTTCCGTTCGTCGGATCGTTCGGATACGTGTCTGTCAGGGTGACCGTTACCGCGCCCGCGCTTGCCGCACCCCGCGAAACACCCCAGCCACTGCTTCCTGCACTCAACGCTACGTACTCGGCCTTCTTCGTATCGTAAAGCCATTCGCCGGCGCCTTTGTGACCAGTGCCCTTCCCACCGGTTACGACGTAGTCGAACCGTACGAGGTTTGGAAGCACTTGCGTGAACGTAACGGTGCCGCTCGACGTTCCGTTAGGACCGTGTGCCGTGCAGTTCCAAGTGCCCGGCAGAACGTTGAGCGCTGCGGGACTCGCTGCCGCGGCCTGGGCTGTTGCGATCGCTGCGCTGGAAAGGCAAACCAAACTTATTGCAAGCGTGGCGCCAAGACATAAGAGCTTCATTTGTTCCTCCACAAAAGATGACATGCTCCACCGTGCCCGATAACACGGGTATGTGCCCCTCAGAGCGCTTCACTCGAGCAAGGTGGTTTGACGAGGGGTCAGTCAGGCAACGCGTTCGGCAAGGGAGCATACGCGTCCTTGAGTGCCGGAATGCTTTTCCGGTCGGCCAAACCACGTCTCCGCAGCATCGCCCGCGTTGCGGTGGCGGTACGTATCGAAACGTAATGGCGGCGTCGACGTGATCGCGCGCGCTTACCACGTTTCGGACGAGTCGATATTTGGCAAATTGGGAATCGCCGGATTCGGCCGGCTACTCCTTTTCGCAGTTCTCATCGGCATTCGACGCCCCGACAATCAGGACGCGCGCATTCTCGCCGCGCTTTTGGCGTGGACGCTCGGTGGCATGCTGTATCGCGGGAATACGTGGATTCCATGGATCCCTCTGTCGATTGTTTTTGGCGGTATACTCGCGCTTTTATTGGGAACGGGATTTCGCTTCGTCCACCGGCGCGTTGAGGGCGTGGTCGACCAGCTACTTTTTCGAAAGCGGCGAGCGGACATCGAGGCGATTTCGGGCCGAAACGCTCGGGCGAGGCATATGCTCCCGATGAAGATCGCGCCTTGACCCAGCTAGCGCAAAGCGTGGGTGGGGCCGAACGGCTTGACGTGATCGCGAGTATGCTGTCCTCGCTCTGTTCGCCGCACGAGTCCGGCAGTGAATCTGTCGTCGTGCGTCGCGAAGGTTAGCGGAACACATGCCGCCGCAAAGGCGCTCGCAAACCGGGAGTTAAGGCCCCGAGTCCTGCTCCACGGACCGAGCGGCTCCTAAACATCCTTGCGCGGTTCGAGCATCGCGTTGGTCGCGTACGATCCGTCGATCAGATTGAGCGCTTGTTCCGCGCCGGTCACCGGCAGACTCGGGTCGTTCAAGAGCCCGATTTGCTTCAGCAGGCAGGCCTGGTCCCAGTAGATGTGCTCGTGCGCTACCTTGCCGTCTCGAAACCCGACGACGACCACTACCGGTAGAAAGACATGCTTTCCGCTCGGCGCAATGCCCGGAAGGAGCGCGTCGAGCGGAGCGTCGTGCGTGAATTCCATGACCAATTCGTCGACGAGTTGCTCCTCCCCGACCGTACGCGAAATGCGGCGCGCCGTTGTGTCCTTCGGCCATTTCGTGACGAAATGATCGCGATAAAAGCGAAAAATCTCGTCGCGACCGTTGCCGCCCAACATCGTGGGTAAATGGTAGAGATGCGGTTGCGTGCTCATCGTCGCCATCGTCGCAGCCGCATCGTGTGCGTCAAACTCGGCGCGTAGGTGTTCGTCGAAGATCGCTCCCAGATCGTCCATTGCGCTGCCTTCGCCGGTTCCAACCCTGCTTCCTAACGGGCGATCCATTCGCTGGACGCGAGGACGTTTGCTTTGGCCGACGGCTCCGAGGCTCTCGGCGATGGTAGGCGAGCTCCGGCTGCACGTGCCGATTGAAGCGCAGCAGCTCGGTCGTGAGCCTCGCCCGGCAGGAGCCAAAGCCGCGCCCGGCGACGGTGAACTGATGTGCGATTAGGGTACCCAACACGCACAATGCTGGAGCTTACTATTGAGGCCAGCGTATGGCTTTCTCGTGGAGGGAAGAAAATTGGGCAACGCCGATCCGAAGATATATACGCTTATGGGCAAAGACGGGACGCCTTACCAATCCCTTGAAAAGGGCACGCTTGGCGGCTACCGCCGAGGGACTACACGAATCTACGGAAGGCTGGATTGTCAGAATGCGCTGCGATGGATCGCGCGCGGACACTACGTCCCCTTTCGCGTGTTCTTTGCCGACGAGCCGACCGCAATCGCTGCTGGATTCAGGCCCTGCGGCAAATGCATGCCAACCGAACATCGTCGTTGGAAAGCAAACGGCGGCCGATAACCGGAGACAAGACACAGCTCGAGTGCCTCTGAGATTTTGAGCTCCGTGCCGGCGTAACACTCGACACCTGTTCGTGCAGCACGACAACCTTGGCTCGTCGCAATTCCCTGGCGTAAAAGGGCTACCAAGAGCGATGGATGATAAGTCGCCCCCGTCTACTCGGCGCTGGATTAGGACCGGCGCTGACGGCGCATCTGCTCCACGTCTACCTGAGTCCCGACGTTGAATCCTCGGCGGCTGCGCGGCCGCTGGTCCTTTCCCTGAGTCGGGACCCCAGGCATTGGCGGACTGAGGGGCCAATGTTCGAGGATGCTCGAACGAGCCCAACTCACGGTAGAGAAGGGTGGCATGACGCCATATCATGCCGTCTACTTAGCGATGGCATTGCGGCGATCGATGCGATGTCGGCCTCGTCGTCGTGGCCGGGGCTTGCCGGGCCGACGCCGCTGAAAGATCGTCAAGCGATGGACGGCGGGACGTGCGAGTCGTCTACCCACTCCGACGTCATCGGCGGAGCGAAGCGCGTGTTAATTATCTCGCTTGCGTTGGGCGATGACGCGCGGGACAACGCGCAGGGATTGCGTCTAGGTCACTTTCCCAACAGCCTGTTGCCATGAGCGTCACGACGTCGGGTAGCTCGTCACAGCTAGCGGTTCTCGCCTTTTTTGCGCGATAGAGTTTGGGCGCCTACCCGCAAAATCGGGCCGATCAAGAGAGAAAACAGTGCGAGTGACTGGAATTTGTGAAGCGTTGTGCGGAACTTGCGCCCTTACGGGGATATTGCGAAAACGGTGCCATTGCCGCGGCTAGCGTAGCCGCCGTTCGTCGTGCCGTACAAAACGCCATCAAACGCGACGAGACCGGCCAGCGGATAAGCTCCGCCGGTCCCCCCGCTGAAGCTGTGCAGTACGCGCTCCGTGCCCGACGTTGTAACTTCAAATACTGTACCTAAACCGTACATGCCGCCTGCGAACGTCGTGCCGTAAAGCTTGCCATTGTACGCGATGAGCGGCGCCATCGGGCGTTGGCCGTCGCCACTCTCGGCGCCGAAATTATAGATCACGTTCTCCTGACCTGACGTAGTTATGCTGAACACGACGCCGTCGTTGTTGGAGCCGCCTGCCTCCGTCGTTCCGTACAGCGTCCCGCCCATCTCGACAAGGCCGGCCACCGGGGTGTTTCCTTCCGACGAGTAGCCCTCAAAGGAGTACAAGACCTTCTCTCGGCCTGACGACGTCATTCGGAAGACGGTTCCCGCAGACCGCCCGGAGTATTCGCCGCCGGCTGCGGTCGTGCCGTAAAACACTCCGTCCAGCAACAGGAGATTCCCCTGTGGATCGCTTCCATCCGGGGATCCCTTAAAAGCATAGAGCTCGCGTTCTTTGCCGCGAATCGTCACGCGATAAAACGCGCCCGCGTACGCACCGCCGCCGCCTTCGGACATCGTGCCGTAAAGCACGCCTTTGAGACTCGTAAGCCCTCCCCGTGGATCGTACCCGTTATACGGGCCTTTGAAGATCCGGCTCCAAAGGTACTTGCCATCCGGCTCGAGCGCGTATGCTCCACCTCCGGGGTCGCTCCCAGTCCATGTGGTCGTGCCGTACAATATTCCACCTAGCGATAGCACCGGAGCGGCCGGCACGGCGTCACGCCGGTTAAAGCTGTACAGCACCTTCTCTTTGCCGGCAACGGTCAGACTGAAGACTGTGCCCCTATCATGTTTTCCGCCTGAAGAAGTCGTACCATAAAGAACGCCATCCGCCACGATCAGTCCAGCGGTAGAGTTGGCGCCGAGCTTTCCATCGAAAACTAATAGCGTTTTGAACGTCTTTGCCTCGCGCTGAACACGGAACGCGACGCCGTCGACGTCAAGCGGCATGGCGCTGCCGCTTCCTTGACGCGCGCATCCGCCAGCAGCGACGGCAACGACGACGAGTATGAGCTGGTACGTTCTCATCGCGGTTTCTTTCAGAATCCTTGGATTCTTTTCCTCGGCTGTAGACACCTGACGCAGGCATGACCGGCCGCGAAGCGGAAGCGGTTCGACGAAATCGAGATGGGTCACATAATGACGTCGCGGGTCTTTATTACGGTTCTTCTTGTCAGCGCTACAGCGTGTGCTCGGCTGGGCGGCTCTGCCGCATTGCCCGGCAGTTCGGCGACAACGGCTGTGCCCGATAGCCTCCGCTTTACGACGTTATGGGAGTTTGACGAATCCGACGGTTGCGATCCCGAAAGCGCGCCGATCGCCGTTGGCCAGAAACTTTACGGAACGACGTCGTGCGGCGGCCGATTCGGAAACGGGACGATTTACACGATGGACCGGCGCGACAAGGTTCGCGATTTTCACGATTTCGAAAAAGATGGCGACGCGCCGGTGTCGCAGCTCCTGCTGGTGGGGCAGACGCTGTATGGAACGACGTACAGCGGTGGGAAAGCCGGCAACGGAACCGTTTATAGCATCGACGCCAAAACCGGCAAGGAGCTATGGTATTACAGCTTCAAGGGCACGCCGGACGGTGCGCATCCGAATGGCGGCCTCCTCGATCTCAACGGTAGTCTTTACGGAACGACGGCGTCCGGTGGCGCCCCTTGCTCGAGTAGCGGAAACGAGTGCGGCACCGTCTTTACAATTTCAACGTCGGGGACCGAGCGGGTCATTTATAGTTTTCAAGGCGGTGACGACGGCGCGGGCCCCATCGGTACCTTGACGAATGCCGATGGAGCGTTGTACGGCACCACCCAAGGCGACGAGACCGGCGAAACCGGAACGGTATTTAGCGTTACGCCCTACGGCGTCGAACGAGCGCTCCATGCGTTCTCCGGCTCCGCAAACGACGGCCTTTATCCGACTGGCAACCTTATCTTCTCGCGCGGCAAGCTTTACGGAACTACCGAATTGGGAGGCGCGACGGACAAAGGCACGGCCTACAGCATCACAACCTCCGGGCATTTCAAAATCGTGCACAATTTCGGCGGTATTTACGGCGGCGACGGCTGGTGGCCCGACGCCGGCCTGACCATCTCTGATGGCAAGTTCTTCGGCACAACGGACAAAGGTGGCAACTACAACTGCGGCGGCGAGGATGGTTGCGGTGTCGTTTATGTTTTAAAAGCCAACGGTGACGAAAAAGTGATCCACTCGTTTGCGGGCGGCAGCGGCGGCAATGAGCCGACTGCTCCGCTCCTCGCCAGCGGCCGCGCGCTCTACGGAACGACGGCTGAGGGTGGCTCAAGAAATTTCGGGATCATCTTTTCGATAACGCGATAATGCCGTCACTGGCGCGACATGCTTTCTAGAGTGCCACCACCTCGTGTTTTGGCTTTTTTTGTCAGCCATTGATTTCTTTCATCGTCGTGCCGGAACGGGACGCGCGGGCGGCTCGACCTGCGTGTCGTCTGCCGGTGAGGCTAACTGTCGTTCCAGCGCCGTAAAGACATCGATGATCTCCCGGGCCTCGTAGATTTGCTTCCGCTGCCGACCAACGTGAGCGGGCGTAACCACCTCTGCATCACTGAGGCGTTTCATCGCATCTATCGTGGCGCGTAGGCTGCGGCCGATCATCGACTGTGCCGATGGCAGCGTGATAACGGGCGCACCCGGCAAGACATCAATCAACCTCAGCGCGGCAGCGTCAGAACGTACCGGCCCTAGACGTGTACGCCATTCGCTTTGGATAGTGCGAACTTGATTTTCGAATCTCATTGCATCGGTAGCCGCGCGTGCGCAAGCACCCGCGAAAATTCCTAGCCAACGGTTGATGGCAGCGATTGCGTTCTTAGAATCCGGCGCCCCGTCGTAAGCGGTGCCGCGCAATCCAGCCAAGTAGTCTTGTACGTGTGTAGCAAGCACCAGGGAAACCGGTGGGCTAACGCGTTGAGTCAGACCGCGCGACCGAAAAACCATGTGGATCAATGCTCGTCCAACGCGGCCATTCCCATCTGCAAATGGGTGAATATTTTCAAACTGCGCGTGCGCAATCGCGGCTTGAGCGACGGGCGGAAGCGAATCCTCATTGCAAAACGCACACAGGTCTAGAAGCAAATCTTCAACGATCTCCGGCGGCGGCGGTACAAATACGGCAGCACAAGGATTGTACGAACTTCCGCCAATCCAGTTTTGCTGACTGCGGATGCGGCCGGCGTGATCCTCACCTAGCGCTGTGCCCCCGAGCAGTCGGCGGTGCGTCTCGAGAAGCACCGGCACTGTGATTGGTGAACCCGTGTGCACAGTTTCAAGTGCGTAGGTCATCGCTTCGATGTTGCCAAGGACCTCCGCGGCCGTAACATCGCCCGCCTCCTCGCCGCCGTCGCGCGCGGCATCTGCGCGCAATAAGCGCCGCGCGCCCACGACAAGGCCCTCGATCTTCGAGGATGCCACTGATTCCGCCCTAAGCAGGAGACGCGCAAGCGCCTCCGTGTCGGCCAAAGCCGCTGGCTTAGCATCTAGATCTCTGGTGGCGCGTTCAGCGTCCGATATATCGGCAGCGGTGCTAGAACCAAAGGTGAACTCTCGGCCGTGCAGACGATCGGGGAAGTAAAGCTCGTACCGGCAGCCCTTACGATCATCGCGGGAAAGGCCAGATCCGGGACCTCTCCCCTCCCAGATCCGACGTTCGCGACGGCCCATATTTGAAGGTTAACTAATAAGCTTCAATTAATCAAGCAGTTTCCAAAGTTTAGTCCTCGGCTAAGACGCTAAGAGAACCTGCCCCCCTTCTCGGCGAGGCGGCTCAGGATTGGGCACGGCCCTCGCTTGCCCAGGTCCAGGTCGAGGTGGCGCAAGGCCCCGCGCCGATCTGCCCGCAAAGTGTGACCACGCGCCTGCAGACGAACAGGGAATCGCATCCCTAAGGCGAGAGTTACGCGACCTCTACGCACGACGGCCCTTGATCGAGGCGGAGCTTGCAGCGGTAGCTGATTCGTTAACCTCTATCGTTCGAAGCTCGCCCGGCGAGGGAGTATGTTGAGTGGCACGCCGCCGAGCGATTCAAGGTTTAGGCTGGCCCCGTGTCACGTTTTGTCGCGAACGGGCCGGGAACGCATGCACGCGCAGCCGGTGATCGCCCGGGGGATAGCCGGTGACTCGCTTAAAGACGCGCGTCATGTGGCTCTGGTCGGCAAAGCCTGCTTGAGCGGCGAGCTCGGCTAACGGCCGGGCGGATTCGGTGAGCAGCCGCGCGACGTGTTGAACTCGTGCTGCGAGGATTGCGTCGGAGACAGTGTGGCCGCGAAAGCGACGAAAAGTCCGGCAGAGATGCGTGGGATGCACGCCAACCTCCGCCGCAAAAGATCTAAGATCGAGCGGCTCGCGAAATCGCTCCGCGATTGCAGCATTGGCAACTGCAAGCCAGGATGGCTCGTGCAGGTCGTCAACGGAGCGCTTGACGACGTAGGCGCAGAGCTCGTAGACGAGCGCTTCAATAGCGGATTCAGAAGAATCCGTGCGCGCGAGGAACTCTCGATACAAACGAAGGACGAGCCATACCGGGTCGCCACCGCTCAGCTCGAAGACGTGCGCGCGGCTACCGCTGAGCTCGGCGATCACCGCTTCCCATTTCGCCAGGAGATCCACGGCGAAGAATCGGCACGGCCCAAGCATCCGGTCTGCGTGTAGCGTGCCGGCAGAGTGAAAGACGAGCGTGTAGGGCTCGTAGCGTAGCGCGAAATCCTCCCCGCGTTCTTCGTAGGCGCCTTCCAAGAGCAGACTGAAATACGGCGCCTCGTGCCGATGTTCGTCAACGGCCTTGCCGGCCGCATGCCGCACCTCGGTAAGCAGCACCCCGCCGACTTCCCATGAGGTGCTTTCGCCGGTGTAGTAGCCCGGCGGAAAGCTACGCATTCAAGAACCGCTGGGGGTCACCGGCAAAGAGATTCTCATGGACGATCGCGCAGAAGTAATACTTGGTTCCATCATAGGAAAGGACCGGTGAGGTCTTCGGATCGACCTCCATCCAACAAACGGGACAAACGGCATCGCCTGCACGGGCGAGCGGCGGTTTCAGATAAGCTGCGTTGTTTGCATCGAGCCAGTCGCTGCTGCGATACTCCATGTCGTAGGCGGTCGCGCGAGCCGCCTCCATTCCGTAGTAACGAGCCACGACGTGCAACGCGAGATCTATTCCGGCGGAAAGCCCCGCCGAAGTAGCGATATGACCGTTGTCGACGAATCGAACGCCGCGTTTTACCGTGACGTTGGGGTAGCGCATTGCGAGCGTGGCGAAGCCACTGTGGTGCGTCGTCACGGTATATCCGTCGAGTAAACCGGCCTGCGCCAAGATGAACGCACCGGTACAGACGGACATCACCAGATCGGCTCGCTTAGCGGTCGCAACGAGCCACTGCTTTACGGCTTCGGTGGCATCGGATTGCGCCGGAACAACGACGACCTTCGGCGCGGGCGCGTTCGCGATCGTGAAGTTCGGGAGGATCGTTGCGCCGCCGCTGATCTGCACTGCCTTCGCCGATTCCGCGACGGTATAGAGCTTAAACGCGGGTTGGGTTCGGCCGGTAACTGCTGCGTCTTGGAAGACCTCCCAAGGACCGGCGAGGTCGATCATCACTGCCATATCCGAGAGCAAGAACGCAGCCGGCACGCCGTCGCTGGGGGGATCGAGCGGCAGAATGGGCGCGTTCGGCTTTGTGCCGGGCGTCGCACCGGCTTGGGCAGTCAATCCTGCGGCGATCAAGCCCCACGTCGCCCCTTGGCGCAAAAGATCCGATCGTTTCATGCCGCTAGCGTACTTCCGCGAGGGCGATTCGTCTTGAATCGGATTAGCCTCGTCCGAACGCGCCTACGGCTTGCCGATCAGCAAACCTGTCGGCTCGTCTATTCCGTTGTTGAGCCTCGCGTACGGCGTATACGAACCTCGCATGAAGGCGTAGACTAAGTTGGCCCCTAAATCTCCGTAAACGACGGTCCCGGCCAGCTTGCCGGCGTTCTGAATGCTGACCGAAAAGGGGTATCCGCCGGCGATTTCCTTGATAGGTTCGGCCGAGCCGCCGAGTTGATAGATGCTGACTCTGTAGCCCGACGCGTCGGTCACCCACAAGCGCCCAAGCTTCCAATCGACCGCGGTTTGAACCGGTTGCGTCAGATTAGCCAATCCGAGGTTCGTCACGCTCGATCCGCCCGCGGGCAACTCGAACACGGCCGGCGCGCTATAGCCTGCGATATAGAGATCACCGCGCCGATCGAGCGATAGACCGAACGGGGAATTCATCCCGGCGCCGGTTATGCTCTTGGTGGGCGATTTGCTACCTTTTGCGTACTCCTCAATGGCGGAGCCGGAACTGACATAAAGCGTATCGTGCTTGTCGATCGCTACGCCGAAGGGATCGTAAAGGCCCTTTGTTATCGTTCCGCTCATTCTCGTCGAGCCTTTCGGGTAGATCTCGATTCGGTGCAGGCATTCATCGGCAAGATAGAGATCGCCCTCACTATCGAATGCCATTTGGTACGGACAACCGCCGGACGGCTCGGCGATCGTCGCGATCGGTGCGGGGTTGTTAACGAGCCGATCGGTTCGATAGATGTTTACGCTCCCGTTAGCGAGGTCCGACGCGAACAAGAGCGACATTTTCGTCGGATACGAGCTGTGAAGCGTGCGCGTCACCGCTGCGCTTCTCCCAGCCGGCCCTGTCGCGCCGGCGGGAGCTAGGGAGCTTTGCGCCACACCGCTGCCGCAGCCAACAATTGCAACAAGCGTCGCCACTGCTAGTAGACGATGCGATGTGTTCTTCACAGGAAGCCCCTCTCTTCAATCTAATGTAAATGACGCGATCGCGTGGTTGTTGCGATCGGCGGTCCAAAATCGCGCACCGTCGTAGGCGACGCTGCGCGGTTTGAACGGAAACGACTGCAGCGTTTCGAGCGACGTCGCGGCAGCGTCCAAGCCGAGCCGCTGAAGCTGACCGTTTCCCCAGTCTTCATCAACGGTCGCCAAATAGAACGCCCCGTCAACGATCGTCATGCCGACCGGGCGCCGTTCGAGCTGCCGTATAAACGACCGTCGGCGGCGCTGGTCACCCACATCGATTGACCATCCCAAGCCAGACCCTGCGGGCCTCGCAGCGGCGAGGCGTAGCGGACGAGTTCGCTCACGCCGTTATATTACGACGCCGGGCCGCAACTCCGTCCTGAAGTGCGGCCCGGCCGGCGAAAGGCTTTCGATTGCGCGGGTTCGACGCCCGCGTCGAACCTGGGGATGGGCGTTTCTTCACGCCGCGGAAGTACGTCGAATGTCTTCGTAGGCCGAGCCGGTTCAAGTCGCAGTGGTCGGTGCGGGGCCGGCCGGACTCAGCACGGCGGGAGCGCTGATCAAGGCTGGCGCGAATCCAATCGTCTTCGACCGGAACGCGTGCATCGGTGACTCGTGGCGTCAACGCTACGATCGGCTGCATCTTCATACGACGCGCAGATTCTCGGGTCGTGCGCATTACCCGATACCGCGATCGTACCCGGCCTATCTCTCGAGGGACATGTACGTAGAATATCTGCAAAATTACGCGCAGAAGTTAGCAATTGACGTCGTTCCCGAGTGCAGCGTCAAAGAGATCGGCGTCGCGGCCTCTGCTAATCGCGACCAGCCTTCGTTCGAACTGCAAACGAGTCAGGGGCGCATTCTCGCGTCTGCGGTCGTCGTTGCTACCGGCATGTCGGAAAACCGATCAATGCGCAGTCGAACTCGTCGAGCGAGGCGCGGCGTCCGTTGCGGTGAGCATTCGTACGGCGCCCCCAATTGTGCTGCGCGACTTCCTCGGCGTTCCGGTGCAGCTTTTCGGCATCGCTTTATCGCGCGTTCCGCCGGCAATTGCGGACCGCATCGGCCGGGCGTTGTCGCGATTGATCGTTGGCGATTTGTCGCGCTATGGTCTTCGGGCGCCGGAATGGTCGCCGTTCTCAGCACGGCGCATACCGGTGATCGACGCCGGATTTCTATGGCACCTCAAGCGCGGAAGGATCGCGATCCGCCCAACGATCTCGAGGTTCATGCAACGCAGCCTGCAATACAGCGACGGTCGTGTCGAAGAGTACGATGCCGTCATTTTTGCCACCGGATATCGCACCGGTCTCGAGCGCGTTCTTCGGCTAAGAGGTCTGCTCGACGACCAGGGGCTTCCAAAGGCCCGCATGGGCGAACCGGCCGCGCTAGCTGGGCTGTACTTCATGGGGTTTATCCAGTCGCACCGCGGGCTGCTCTTCGAGATCGAACGCGCGTCGCGGCGACTGGCGCGCCATTGGCGCCTAACCTCTTCAAGAAAGCTCGGGATAGGTCACGCGCCAAGCGCCTCAGCCACGGCTTGATCTTCCGATAGCTGCGCGCCGTCGGCGGCAAGCGCCTCGATCTCGTCCGCGCCGAGTTGCTTACGCAGCTCCGTCAGCAGGAGTTCGTAAGCGCGCTGCTCGGTCGACTCGCGCTCGTAGCCTTCACTCACGAACCAGGCATCGACGTATCCGAGAAGGCGTCCGCCGCGGCGAACGTCGCCTCCGCTGATCGCAACGGTTGCAAGGTGTTGCATCGAGACGGCCACGTTAAGTGCGAAGACGCCGCGCGCGTGGCGCAGCGCGGTGCGCGCCGCGATGCGCGCACCGGCGGTATCGCCGAGCGCGATTCGATATGCTGCTCCGTTCTGCAAGGCCGATACGACCAGACGATCTGCCACGGGTCCGTGCGGCGCTTCCTCGATCTCCGCAACGAGATCGAGCGCCCGTGCGGCGTTGCCCATTTGAAACTCGAGTTCGGCCATGTTGACCCGGATCGTCGTTGCGCCATGATGGTCACCGACCTCCGTAGCGACGGCGAGCGCCTCGGCGTACGAGGCGCTCGCCTCGTCCCAGCGACCGCACACGTCTGCAACGAGCGCTTTGTTCGTCAGGGCCATCACGTGGAGAGAAGTACGCGTTAGACGGCTCTCCCGGGAAAGGCTGAGGGCGCGCTCGATGGCCGGCTGCGCTTCTTGCGTTCTCCCCGCCCGTGCGAGCCGGAACCCTAGGTAGGAAAGATTCGACGTGATCAACGCCGGATCGTCACAACGTTGCGCGAGCTCGACGGCGCGTTGTCCCGCTTCGATACTGCGCGTTCCTTCGGTTACGAACGAGAGACTCTCCCAAACGCGCGACAGAAGCTCGGGTTGCTCGTCCGCGTCCAGCTTCGCGATCGCCGTCTCCAGGCAGCTTTTGATTGCGGCCTCGCCGACGACCAGCCGATAGCGGTTTGAGAATCCGGAGAGTGCCCGCGCCGCCAACGCGGGCTCGTCGTGCGCGAATGCCCAGTCTATCGCTGCGCGGACGTTTTCGAGTTCCGGGGCGAATTCCGCATGGTACTGCTCCGAGCGCCAGCGCCATGACTCCGCTGCGCGAGTGCCCAAGTCGGCGACCCACGTTGCGTGACGGAGCGCCTGCAGGTCGCGCTCGGCGCTTTGCTCGAGCTTTTCCAAGGCGAAAGCTCGCGTCGATTCGAGAAACCGATAGCGGGTGGAATCGTGCTCGACCTCCGCAACGACCAACGACTTCTCGACGAGGGAAGTGAGCAGATCGGCCACATCGAGCGAATCGCGCGCTTCGTCATTGCAAATCCGCTCGGCGGCGCTGAGCCGCCAACCACCGGCGAAGATCGCAAGCCGCCGAAAGAGCCGCTGCTCTTCTTCCGAGAGCAGATCGTGGCTCCAGTCGATGAGCGCGCGCATCGTTTGTTGGCGCGGCAAGGCCGTCCGGCTGCCCCCGGTGAGCACGCGAAAGCGCTCGTCGAGCCTTCGCTCCAACTCCGCGGGCGCCATCGCTTTCACGCGCGCCGCCGCGAGCTCGATCGCAAGCGCGATCCCATCCAACCGGCGGCAAATCTCCGCCACGATGGGCGCGGCCTCATCGGTCAGCGTGAAGGCTGAGTCGGACGCTCCGGCACGTTCGGCGAATAACGCGATTGCCTCGTACCGCAGAGCCTCTCGAGCGGTGAGCGAATCCGTAGATGGAACTGCGAGCGACGGTACGCGATAGACCCGCTCCGCGGCAATGCGAAGCGGTTCGCGGCTCGTTGCCGCGATTCGCACTTGCGGCGCCGCGCGCAGAATGGCCTCGGCGAGTTGCGCTGCTTCGGCGATGACGTGCTCGCAGTTGTCGAGGACGATTAGTAGCCGGCGTGGCCGCAGATACTGCACGAGCACTTCGAACATGGTGCAGCTCGGTTGTTCGCGCAGGCCAAAGCTCGATGCGACCGCGTGGACGACCGACGCGCCGGCACTCAACGATGCAAGTTCAACGAGCCACACGCCGTCGGGCGATTCATCGAGCAGATCCGCGCCGGCCTGGAGCGCCAGGCGCGTCTTGCCCACGCCGCCCGATCCGGTCAGCGTCACCATGGGATGCCGCAGTACGAGCGCTTTGATTTCGGCAAGCACGTCGTCGCGGCCGATGAGGGGAGTGATTTGGCGCGGCAAATTGTTGGGTAGCGAGCCGAGCGACTGAAGCGGCGGAAACGTGTCGGTCAGCCCCGGCGCGACGAGCTGCCAGACGTGCTCGGCTTCGATGAGGTCTTTGAGGCGATGCTCCCCGAGGTCGCGCAGCGTAGCATCGGCCGGCATGACGCCGCGCAAGAGGTTCGCGGTGACGCCCGAAACGATAACCTGACCGCCGTGAGCGGTCGTCAAGAGTCGCGCAACACGGTTGATGGTCGGCCCGAAGTAATCGCCGCTGCGCTCGTCGCTCGTGCCGCTGTGCAAAGCCATGCGAACTGCCAGTCCGCCAACCGCGCTCCAGTCGGCGCCGGCGAGGAAACGCTGTGCATCCGCCGACGCCGCCACGGCATCCGACGCGTTTGCGAATGCCGCGCAAAACTGGTCGCCCATCGTCTTGAACACGTGGCCGCTATGGCGCTCGATCGCCGTGCGGAGCAGCTCGTCATGGCGGCGAAGGGCCGGCGACATCTGATCGGGCCACTCCTCCCAGTGTCGCGTGCTGCCTTCGATGTCGGTAAAGAGCAGCGTAACCGTTCCCGTGGGCAGCGGTCCCTTCAGCTCCATGCGGAGTTACTCGGGTTTTGGATCGGTCAGCGGCCTGCCGTCCACGAGTGGGCGAAGGTACGCAGCGAACTCCGGATCGAGCGCATCGCGCGCGACCGCGTTTTCGTAGACGAGATGGAACATCGGGGCGCGCCCGACCACGTTGAGAGCAGACGCCCAATGTCGCCAGTGGTACTCTTCGACGATCCCGCGCTTTCGCAGAAAATACATGTCCTGCAAGGCGTCGATTGCATTGCGAATAGTAACGACGCCTTCCAACGTGGCTGTTCCATCCTTGAGTGCTGCAGATAGACCAGGCACGTTTTCGTAGTACATCTTCGCAATGGCCGGGTCGCGGATCAACGCCATGCGGTGTTGAAGGATGCGTTCGCTCATCTCGTGCTGAAGCTGCAGCGCGATAGCCATATTGGCGGCGTCGGCTTGACGTCGGGCGTGAAGGGCCTGAGTTCTCGCGTAGACCAACGACGCGAGCCCCACGCAGAATCCCGTGACGCCGAAGACGGTGCCCCAGTCCACGGTCACGACGCGTCGCTCGGCATTAGGACGTCGCCAATGTAAACGACACGATCGCATGATTGTTGCGATCGGCGGTCCAGAACCGCTCGCCGTCGTAGGCGACGCTACGCGGCTTGAACGCAAAGGATCGCAGCGTTTCGATCGATGACGCGGCGGCATCGACGCCGAGCCGCTGCAGCCGGCCATCGACCCAATCGTCGTCAACGGTCGCCAAATAGAATGCACCGTCAACGATCGTCATGCCGACGGGGCGTCTTTCGAGCTGCACTTCGCGTACGGGCGCGCCGCGCTCATCGAGTTCGATCAGCTTCTTGTCCCACGCTTGCGAGAGATAAAGCGTTCCGTTTGCATACGCTAGGAACGACCCGGAGAAATCCGGGCACGGGAAGCACTCGCTAAATCCCGCGCCGGGCGTAAACGAATAAACGTAGCGCCGGTCGCGCTCCAAGTCGGGCTCGTCGATTGCCGGGGCGAGGATCAACCGAAAATCCGACCCGGTGTAGGTCACACCGAGCGATTCATGCGGCGGGGCGAACTCGCGCCGGACGTTCCACGTCTTCGGATCGAGCGCATATAAACGGCCGTTCGCGGCGCTCGTCAGCCACATCGACTCACCGTCCCACGCCAAGCCCTGTGGGCCTCGTACGGGCGAGGCATAGCGGACGAGGCCGTTCATGCCGCCGTACTGTCGGGCATGGCGATGACGTATGATGAACTACCCAACGTGATGCGCGATCGACGTACGTCGATGCGGATCGGCGACGTTATCGCCCTGCCGTCGGCGGTGCGAACCGCCTTCAGCACGCCGGTAAACCAGATGGCGCGCCGGCCGCGCACGAGGAAAGCAGCGTGCTTGCCGCCAGCAATAAAACCCGTCGCAGGTTCGGCGCCATCGAGCCTCCTTACAAATGGTTGCGAGCAACGCCGCGCGCAGCCGGTTTTCGCCTTGCGTCGCGATTCCACCCGTTGCGCTCCGCCGCCGAAATTTGGTACGCTGCATCGCATTGGAGGATGATGATGCTCGACACGAAGCAAATGGCGCTGGTGGTCGCTACGGCAACGGCGATGCTGGCGGCGACGACGGTAAGCGCCGTTCGCGCCCAATCGGCCGCTCAATTCGGCCAAAATCTGGTTGCAAACGGCGGTGCCGAGGCCAACGTCGGCGCTCCGAGTAACGCACAAATCGTCAAACCGGCCGGCTGGACGACCACCGGAGAGTTTACGGCGGTGCAATACGGCGCGAGCGGTGGTTTTCCCGACGCAACGTCTCCCGGCCCAAAGGATCGCGGGAAGAATGACTTCGAAGGCGGCAACGTCGCGAAATCGACGGGAACGCAAACGATCTCGCTGGCGCCCTCGTCGGCCGCCATCAAGAGCGGAACCGTGCGCTTCACGTTTTCCGCATGGCTCGGCGGCTACGCGAGCCAGGCCGACGACGCCACCGCGACGGTCGCGTTCAAAGACGCAAATGGGGCGACCCTTCTGAAAGCAACGCTCGGTCCCGTCACGCCTCAGCAACGCAACGACGTGACCGGTCTGCTCTTGCGAGAGACCTCCGGTTCCGTCCCCAAGGCCACGACCCAGGCGGTCGTTTCGGTCGTGTTTACGCGCTATGAAGGGGCGTACAACGACGGATCGGCCGATAACGTCTCGCTCGTGCTCGCCAAATAACGATAACCGCGGTTCCGGTCGTCGTAGCGAGCGAACGCCGGGGTTTGTGACTCGAGACGGCTTCTATGAGTTCACCGATTACCGTTTACGCCGCAAAAAAGATCCTGACGATGGATGCCGATCGGCCGCAGGCTTCGGCCGTCGCCGTCCGCGACGGCATGATTTTAGGCGTAGGTTCGTTGGCCGACTTGCAGCCGTGGCTGCACGAGCAGCGCTATGATCTCGTGCGCGATTTCGAAGGGAAGTGGTTGCTGCCCGGATTGATCGACCCGCACCTGCATCCGTTCATGGCAGCGGCGATGATCATGACCGATATGATCGCCGCATTCGAATGGCGGCTTCCGTGGGCCACGATCAAACCGGTTCGCGGAAAGGACGCGTACATGGCCGAGCTCCGTCGCGTCGAACAGGCAAAACGGGACGCTTCCGAGCCGGTAATTACGTGGGGGTATCATCCGTTTTGGCACGGCGCCGTCCTCCGCGCCGATCTCGACGCGGTTTCCGCCAGCCGGCCGATCGTGGTTTGGCACCGCTCGGCGCACGAGATGTTTTTCAACACCGCGGCGCTTCGACGCTGGAACCTCACCGAAGAAGAGGCGCGCGCGCACGCGGGCGTCGACTACGCCGCGGGGCATTATTGGGAATCGGGCATGGTCGAACTCGCCGCGGCGAAGCTCGCGCCGTACATGTTCGATCGTACGCGCTACCTCGCCGGCATGGCCCGCGCGCGCGACGTGGTCCGCTTCGGCGGAATCACGACGATCGCCGAGATGTCGTTCGGGATCACCGATCCGGATCTCGAATGGCTGGGCCCGCAAGCGGTGCTCGACGGCGATGACGTGCCGTTCCGAACGTTTTTCGTCGCCGACGCAAAAACGCCGGCGATGAAGCTCGGCGCGGATCGAGCCCTCGCATGGGCCGACGAACTCCCCCGGCGCAACACTCGCCGATTGCGCTTCGGGCGCCACATCAAGCTCTTCGCGGACGGCGCTTTTTATTCGCTCGGCATGCGAATCGGGGGCGCCGGCTACATCGACGGGCACCAGGGAGAGTGGATGACGCCGCTTGCGCTCTTCGAGCAGCTTGCGACGACGTTTTGGAACGCGGGCTATCAGATTCACGTCCATACCAACGGCGATGCGGGGCTGGCGATGGTCCTGCGCACGCTGCAAATGCTTCAGGATTCAAAACCCCGCGTCGACCATCGCTTTACGATCGAGCATTTCGGCTACGGTACCAACGAGCAGGTCGTCAAGCTGGCGCGGTTGGGTGCGATCGTTTCGGCCAATCCATACTACATCTACGAGATGGGCGACGAGTATCTCGGGAACAGCCTCGGGCGCGATCGGACGTCGCAGATGGTGCGAGCCGGCAGCGTTGCCCGCGCCGGCGTTCCGCTCGCGCTGCACTCCGATTTTGCGATGGCGCCCGCCCAGCCGCTGCGTCTGGCGCAGATCGCGATCACCCGTCGTACGGCCGGCGGCGCGCAACTCGCCGAAAACGAGCGATTGACGCTGGACCAAGCGCTTCGCGCGATCACGCTCGACGCCGCGTTCGTGCTCGGGCTCGAGAACGAAATCGGCAGCATAACCTCGGGAAAGCGCGCGGACTTTACCGTCCTCGACGAAGACCCCTACGGCGTCGACGCAGGCTCGATCGGCGAGATTCCGATTTGGGGAACGATATTCGACGGCAAGCCGTTCGAGCGGAAGGCGACGTGACCGGCCCCGCTTCGCGAGCCGATCCTGCGTCTGCGCCGGCGGTAGATGAGCTCGCCGCCGGCGGTTCGAATAGTCGAGCGATCCGGCTCGTCATCGGAGGTTGTCATGCGCGCTTCAATCGCGGCTCTTTGCGTCGTTTCGCTGGCTAGCTGCTCGCGAATCGGCACGGTATCGCCGCTTCCCGCGAATCAAACGGCCGTCGTGAGCTCGCGAGCAAGCGGCAGCTTTGAACGCCTTCATAGCTTTGCCGGTAAGCCCGGCGACGGCGGCGGACCGAGCGCGCCGCTCCTGTCGCTTGACGGAACGTTCTACGGAACGACGCAATACGGAGGCGCGAACGATCGCGGCTCGGTCTTTTCGCTGGGCGCGTCGGGCAAGGAGAATCTGCTCTACAGTTTCGGATCGGGCAGCGGAACCGACGGCGCGACGCCGGCCGCCGGACTCACCGAGGTCAACGGCGTCTTGTACGGGACGACGCAATACGGCGGAACCGGCTGCGCGCCGTTGGGCTGCGGGACGATCTTCAAGATCACGCCCTCGGGCGGCGAAACGGTGCTCTATGTTTTCCAAGGCGGAACCGACGGCCAACATCCGATCGCCGGACTGATCGAGTCCGGCGGCATGTTGTACGGCGCGACCGCGGAAGGCGGCAAAGGTCACGCTTGCTGCGGCACGATCTTTGCCGTGAGCGCGTCGGGAGCGGAAAAGATCATCTATCGCTTCAAAGGGGCGACGAGCGACGGAAACGAGCCGCTCGGAACCCTGATCGACGTGCACGGCGAGTTCTACGGGACGACGAAGACCGGCGGCGCGGCAAACTGCGGAGCCATTTTTGCAGTCGGCAGGTCGGGCGTAGAGCGCCTCGTGTATAGCTTCAAAGGGATGCCGAACGACGGCGCCGAGCCCTTTGCCGGTCTCACGCTCGCCGGCGGAAAGCTCTACGGCACGACCCGGTACGGCGGCAGCAGCACGCAATGCCGTCCGCTCGGCTGTGGAATCGTCTTCGAATCATCGCTTGCCGGCGCCGAGAGAGTGATTCATCGGTTTAGCGGCGCGAGGCGCGGTCTTGGTCCGGCCGCGCCGCTGGTCGCGATGAATGGCAAGCTCTACGGCACGACGGTCAACGGCGGCAATCCTGGCTGTGCCGGCGGAATCGGCTGCGGCACGCTCTTCGCGGTGAGCCGCACGGGCGGCGAACAGCTCCTCTACACGTTCGAGGGCGGAAAGAAGAGCACGGGAGCGTTTCCCGAGGCGGGCATGATCGACGTGAACGGCACGCTTTACGGAACGACGTTCGGCGGCGGCGTCAATCATTTCGGCAGCGCCTTCGCCTTCCGGCCGTGAGGCATGCGCTTGGGGCGGCGGTTTGCAACGCGGCTACTTCGTTTGCGGTGCGGCAATCGCGGCGAGCATGTCGGGCGTCCCGGGGATTCGCTCCAGATGCGGATAGCGAAGGCCGTCGTGGTAATCGAGCGAAAGCGTCTGATACCAGCCCGTTTGCACCGTGATCAGCGCGATCTGCGCCGCTGAATGCTGCGCGCGCCTGAGCGCGTACTCCAGAGCGTCCTCGGAGAACTGCTGACCGTCGACGGCCAGCACTTTCATGCTCGGCGCGAGGCCGGCGCGCCAAGCCGGCGATTCTTCGCGGACGTCGCGCACGACGCCGTCGCCGCTCAAGTCTGCGCCGAATCCGTACCAGCCGACGGTCCCGTGCTCGCCGGCCTCTTCGGCGCTGATGAACGCGTTGGGCCGGTCGTCATAGACGATTCGCCAGCCCGCTCGCGCGAGCTCGTCGGTGGGCGGCTCGGGCGCGATACGATAGACGTAGTTTTCGAAGAACTCGTGCCAATCGTAGGGCTCGACGCCATTCAATAGGCTCTCGATCTGCGCGCGCGTGTACGTCTCGACGATCGGCCCCGTTACGCCCGGTTCGGTGTAGCGATGCAGAAACGTGTCGAGGGAGCGCGCGCCGTGCGAGCGCTCGCGAATGATCGTATCGGCATCGAGCCAAACGAGCTCGCCTTCGCTGTAAAAGTCGTTTGCGTTGCGGCGAATCGCGGGATAGACCCCGCGCGCCAAATAGAAATGCGGCGCGCCGGTCGTAAGGTCGATGAGCGGCGTGGTCGCGCGGCCGGTCTCGTAATACATGCTCGCATAGACGTTTGCGACGTATTCCGGAAAAAGCTTCGGTTCGCGAATGCCCGAGCGGAAGGAGAGGAGATCGCCGAGGTACTGGTTGAGGCCCTCGTAAACCCAGAGCAAATCGGTGAGCTGAGGCACGTGGAAGTTCGGCGTCGTCAGATCGGCGGGACGGCGATACTTGCCGTTCCACGAGTGCGAAAACTCGTGGGTGATCAAATCGCCGCCGGCAAGCGACTCGTCCGGATCGGTTAGGAAATCGTCCGAGGCGCGGTCGTCGCTCGATTGATGATGCTCGATCCCCTCGAAGCCGATGGCGTCGCTGAGCGTGAGCATGGCGTGATAGTCGAGGAAGTGCCGCGACCCGTACATCGCAAACGCTTCGGCGGGGACGCGTTCGTAGGCTCGCAGCAGCGACGCCGGGATTTCGAGATCCTGCGGATAGTCGGCGAACGCATCGAGCTGAACGAACGACGAGCCCTCGCGCCACAAGTCCCATTTGCGCGCGTAGCGGCCCGTGTCGAGCGGCGAGTCGACCAGCATGTCGAGCGGCGTGACCGCGAAGTCGACGCGGTCGCCGCTGCGCGCGCCGCCGCGCAGCGCCGTCGCGTAATCCCAGCCGGACGGGAGCACGATCGACGGTTTGACGTAGTAGTGGTGCGAGTCGATGCCGGCTTGGTAGAGGAGCGCGCGATTCCAATTGACGATGGCGATCGAATGCGTCGACATATCGTCGTCGGGCGCGTTCATCAGCACGTCGAAGACGACGTCGATTGCATCGGCGCCGGCCGGAACGTTGAGGTGAAAAGCGTAGAGATCGACCGAATCGCGACGCCAGTTCAGCGCCGCGCCGTTGGCGAAAACGCGCAACGCGGCGAGATCGTTGAGCGGGCCGGTAGGGCCGTGCTCGCCGGGGATCCACTCGGGATAGACGATCGTAAAGTTGCCCGCCGCCGCGGGAATGTGCTCGCGGACCACCATGATGCCGTCGGCGGCGCGCGACGCGTCGAGGAGCAGGGTCGCGGGACGCTCTTGCGTCGCAAAGGGCGCGGCCGGGACGAAGCCGGCGGCCGCGGCCGTGGACGGCACCGCGAGCAGCACGCAGATAAATATGAGGTTAAGTCGAGCCATGTGCGCCCCGTTCTGAGCGGTGGTCGCGCCCCCTCTCCGTCGCCGCCGGCAGGTCCGCCGGCGCGGAGCCACCAAGAGGCCACGGTTCCTTACCACCCCGCTTTCCGACGGAGGTCGCCATAACCACGTGAAGATCGTGGTGACGGTTAAGCTCGTTCCCGACCCGAGTGCCGAAAAGAAGATCGATCCGCAAACGAAGCGGCTCGTGCGCACGGGCGTCGAGACGGTCCTCAACCCGTACGACGAGTACGCGCTCGAAGCCGGACTGACGCTCAAGGAACGCGCCGGAGCGCAGGGGCGCGTCACGGTCTTTTCGATGGCACCGGAATCGCTCAAGGAGACGCTGCGCAAAGCGTTGGCGATGGGCGCCGACGACGCGGTGCTGCTCGCCGATCCGGCGCTCGAGGGCAGCGACGTGTGGGCCACCGCCTACGCCGTCGCCGCCGCGCTGCGAAAGCTCGATTTCGATCTGCTCATCGTCGGCGGCCTGACCGACGACAGCAGCACCGGCGCCGTGCCGGGAGCGCTTGCCGAGCATCTCGGGCTGCCTTGCATTACCAACGCGCGAAAGATCGACGCGGTCGACGGTGCGTTGGAGGTCGAACGCGAGACCGACGCCGGCTACCAAACGGTTCGTACCCCGCTGCCGGCGCTCTTGACGACCGCTCTCACGTTCGGCGAGCCGCGCTACGCGTCGCTCAAAGGCATCATGGGAGCGAAGAAAAAGACGATAGCGACGACCGCGCTGGCAGATCTCGCGCTGGAGCTGCCCGTCGGCGCGGCCGGCTCAAAGACGCAACTGCGCAGCTTCGCGCCGCCCGCCCCTCGCGGGAAAGGGCGCGCGGTCGAAGCGGCCGACGGCGCGGCCGGCGCGCGCACGATCTTCGAATTCCTTCGAGAGAAGAAGCTGGTCTAACCGGAAATGCAGCACGTCGTCGTTTTCGCGGAGCAGCGCCAAGGACAGACGCGCAAGGTTACCTTCGAGCTCGTAAGCGAAGCGCGCAAGCTCGCAGATCGGCTCGGCGGCAAGGCCTGCGCCGTCGTGCTGGGCGCGGGCGGGGCCGAGCTTGCCGCGCAACTCGAAGGCTATCCGCTCGACGTCATCTACGTCACGGAAGATCGCGACGTCGACGCGTTCGTGCTCGATCCGATCGTCGACTATGTCGAGGCGGCGGTCCGGCTCGCTGGTCCCTCGCTGATCCTGATCCCCAATACGCTCTCGGGTCGAGACGTCGCCGGGCGCCTGAGCGCGCGGCTGCGGGCGGGCATCGTTGCCGACGTCGTCGAGGTGCGCGTCGAAGACGATGGTGCCGTCGTCTGCGTATCGCCCAAACTCGGCGGCGCGTTGACCACCCAGTGCGCGCTGCTGCCGGCGGAGCACGGCATCGTCACGATTCGGCCGAGCGCGTTTGCAGTTACGCCTTCGGCGGGCAACGCGCAAGTCGTTGCGCTCGCGAAACCCGCAAAGAGCTACGCCGCCGCGATCGAGCGCGACGTCGAGGAAGGCGCCGGCGAGCTTGCGCTCGAGGAGGCGCCGGTCGTCGTCGCAGGCGGGCGTGGGCTCGGCGGACCGGAGCCCTTCGAGGCGTTGTTGAAACCTCTGGCTCGCGTGCTTGGAGGAGCCGTGGGCGCGTCGCGGGCAGCCGCCGACGCCGGATGGGTGCCGTATAACCTTCAAATCGGGCAGACCGGAAAGACCGTGACGCCCAAGCTCTACGTCGCAGTCGGCATTTCGGGTGCGATTCAGCATAAAGTCGGGATGCGCGCGTCCGGAACGATCGTCGCGATCAACAAAGACGCGGCGGCACCGATCGGCGAATTCTCCGATCTGCTCGTCATCGGGGATGCCTTTCGCATCGTTCCCGAGCTGACGAAATTAATTGAAACCGCTAAAGGATAGTCTCTTGAAACGATTCGGACTCATCGCATTGATCGCTCTCGCCTGCATCGTCGGGATAGCGGCAACGACACCTAGCGCCCAAGCCGGACTCTTCGGCGGCGGCAAGAAAGCGACGCCGAGTCCCTCGCCGTCGCCTTCTGCGCTGCCCACCGCGAGTCCCGAGCCTCCGAGCATCGCCATTCCACGTTTGATCGCAAAGCTCAAAGCCAATCCGACCGACCAGGTGGCGATGGCCCAGCTCGCGGCCGAGTACTTGCAAGTGAATCGCCCCGACATCACGTTACAGTATACGCAACACTTGCTGCAGATGGGAGACAAGACGCCGCAAGTCTATTACTACGACGGCTTCGCGTACGAACAGCTCGGCAACTTGGACGCGGCGACCTACGACCTCGAGCAAGCCTCGAATCTCGATCCCACCAACCTCGGCGTGCTCGCCCAGCTCGCCGACGTCTACATCCGGACGAACCGTTTCAGCGATGCCGAGCGCATCGCACGCCGCGCGGTGGCGTTCAACAAGGACGAACCCGTCGCGTTGGAGACTCTCGGCAGCGTCTATGCCGCCGAGCAGCACTTCGACGACGCGCGCGCACAATATGAGGCCGCCTTTGCGCTCAACCAAAAGGACACCGGCCCGCTCTTCCAAATCGCGACCACCTACGCGCAGCAGGACAACGTTCCGATGGCCGTGCAATCGGTTGCCCGCATACTCGCAATCGATCCGCGCAACATTCAGGCGCTGGTCATGAAAGCGGAACTCTACGCGCACGAACACGACGACGCGCACGCCACCGAAGCGTACGACGACGCGGTCGTGGCCGCGACCACCGACGATCAAAAGGTGCAGATCCTCGTCCAGAAAGCCGGCTACTTCATTGCAGAGAAAAAAGATGCGGAGGGTCTCGCGATCCTTCAGCAGATCACCACGCAGTTTCCGAAGGTTCCCGCCGGCTTCGTCGCGTTCGGGGATTACTACGCAACGCAGCGGCAGTTCTCGCAAGCGGTCACGCAGTGGCAGGCGGCGCTCGCGCTCGATCCCAACAACGCCAACGCGTTACTCGGACTCGGTGAGGTCGCGATGCAGACGGGCCGAGTGAACGACGCCATCAGCTATCTGCGGCACTACACGCAGGTCCAGCCCGACGCGCAGGGCTTCGCACTGCTCGGTCAGGCCTATTCTCGCGTGCACGACTACTCCGGAGCGCGCGACGCGTGCGGCAAGAGCTTCGAGTTACAGCGTTCGCCGGTCACCTTGAGCTGCGTTGCCGGCGCCGACTTCGAGCTCAAGAACTACAAGGAGGCGGCGCAGATCTTTGACGCGCTCGATAAGGCGGCGAAAGGCTTTCTGGACAATAGTCCCGAGCTGCTCTATATCGCGGCGAAATCCTACGCCGGATCGAATCAGTGCTCGAAGGCGGTTGCCACGTACAAGCGGCTGCTGGCGCTGCCGGGATGGAAGAAAACCTCGAAGGATTACCAGGACGTTCGCAAGGCCGCTTCCGATCCGTGCCACCCGCCCAAGCACGGGAGCTCCACCGGCTGAGATTCGTCACCGATCCGCTGTACGGCGAGCACTTGCGCGGAGTCGCTCACCCCGAACGCCCGCAACGCGTCGAGGCCGTCGCGGCCGCACTGCTGAGCCGGGGTCTGCTCGAGCGGACGATCGCCGCCCGGGATGCGACCGACGAAGAGATCGCACGCGTCCACACCGGCGCCTACGTCGAGTTGGTCGCGCGCGAAACGCGGCGCTTGAAAAGCCCCGCGTATCTGTCCACGGGTGACGCGGTCGTCGATGCGTCGTCGGATCGCGTCGCGCGACGTGCCGCCGGCGGGGCGGTGGCGGCGGTCGAAGCGTGCGTCGCGGGAAAAGAAGCGGTCTTCGCCCTCGTACGTCCGCCCGGCCATCACGCCGAGCCGGATCGGGGGATGGGCTTTTGCCTTTTCAACAACGTCGCGATTGCCGCGCGCGCCTATCAAGCCGCCGGCGGCGGACGCGTGCTCGTCGCCGATTTCGATTACCATCACGGCAACGGCACCGAAGCGGTCGCGGGAAACGGTCTGTCATACTGCTCGACGCACGCCTATCCGGCCTATCCGGGGACCGGCGCGCGCAGCTACCGGCGTGGGGACGACCTCGTCGCCAACGTTCCACTGCCGCCCGGCGGCACGTCGACCGAAGCCTTCGTGGCAGCCTGGGAGACCCTGCTGCCGATCGTTGCCGCGGCGATCCGGCCGAGTCTCCTGCTGGTAAGCGCGGGCTTCGATTACGTCGCCGGCGACGAAGTCGGCGACCTTGGCGTCGGCGTCCACGCGGCGGCGCCGATTGCCGCGGCGATTCGCCGGGTAGCCGACGAATATTGTGGCGGGTCGGTTGCTTACGTACTGGAGGGCGGGTACGGCATCGGTGCGCTCACCGAATCCATTGCGATGATCGCTCGAGCGCACGACGGCCGGCCGCAATCGAGCGCCGCCGCGCAGCCCGATGCACTGCCGCGCAGCGTGCGCGAAAGCATCCGAACATTCTCAGAAATCGCCAAGGAAGCCGCTAAGTAAGCAAGAACCGTCCTCCTTGCATCGGCGACGCAGTCGCTGCTCTCTTTGATAATTTAATTCTAGTTGAGGAGGTACGGAATGGTTCGGAGATCACTCCGGCAGATCGGTACCGCGCTGGCTTTACTCGTCGCGTTCGCGTGCCAGGGAACGTGGGCACTGGCAAGCGTTACGGGCGGCATCACCGGCACGGTCGTCGACGCCCAAACCTCGGCCCCCGTCGCAGGGGTGCAAGTCACCGCCACGAGTCCCTCGCAGTCAGTTACCACGACGACCGACGCGGCCGGTCACTTTGACTTTTTGACCCTGGCGCCGGACACGTACACGATATCGACGGCCAAAACGGGCTACCAGCCGACCGCGATTGCCGGTCAGGTCGTGTTCGCCGATACCGTGCAGAACGTCACCGTTCGCATGCCCAAGACGCTCGAAACGATCGCGCACGTCACGTCGACCGCCGGCGCGGCCTTGGTCAAGTCCGGGACGACCGCCGACATCTACTCCGTCAACGAAGCCACGCAACAGGCGACGGCGGGGTTGAGCGGCGGCGGGAGCTTGAACCAAGCCTACTCCGCGATTTCGACGATCCCGGGCGCGTACGTCGTGCCCAACCAAACCGGCTATTTCGAAACCGTCAACATTCGCGGCGGCGACTACGACCAGGTCGGATACGAATTCGACGGCGTTCCGGTCACCCGCTCGTTCGACAATTACGGTTCCAGCTCGGCGAACTCGCTGGGCAACGCCGAGGTCGAAGTGTATAGCGGCGCGACGCCGGCGAACTCGGAAGGGCAGGGCCTCGCGGGCTACATCAACCAGGTCATCAAGACCGGCACGTTCCCGGGATATGCCACGGGTTCGCTCGGCGTCGGGACGCCCGCGTTCTATCATCGCGCGGCGATCGAGGCCGGCGGAGCAACGCCGGATCGCCTCTTTTCGTATTACATCGGCATCTCCGGCGCAAATCAAGCCTTCAATTACGTCAACAACAACAACGGCTCGGAGTACGACGGCTGGTTCGGGCCGGTGCTCGGCATCGTTCCCAACCAGGCATACGCGCTGCAGTGCATCCTCGGCAGCCTGGCCTGCTTCGGACCGTTCCAGTTGGCTCAAGGTCCAATCCAGTACACGAACTTTTCGACGATCTACAGCCGCGACGCGGTGATGAACTTCCATATCGGGATTCCCCACCGTTACGACGCGGGTCGCGACGACATTCAAATACTCTACGACAACGAGTCGTTGAGCAATCAGCTCTACGAGTCGGCGATGGACTTCGCCTCGCCGGCTTGCACGGGGGCCAACGGCGCCAGCGGGTTGGCCTGCGCGACCTATCTCTACGGTCCGCAGCTCTTTCCCAACGTTCCCAGTTGGGGGTGTCCGACCGATATCGGCAAGACGTACAGCGGCGGCGCCCTCAACGGGCTCAAAAACTGCGTGGTGAACTACGGCTATCCGAACGCCGTCAATCCGGGAACGTTCACCGATCCGAACACCGCGCCTCCCGACGACCGCGACCATACCTACAACCAAACGGTCATCGGAAAGATCCAGTACACGAAGAACTTCGGCTCGACGGCCTTCTTGCGCGTTTACGGATACACGTACTACAGCACGTGGGATCTCGCGGGCACGTACGGAGGCATAGACTGCGACTTCGTCTGCACCGTCGCGCCGGACTACGAGCTGGACACGCACACCCGCGGTTTGAGCGGCGTGTTCGAAGATCAGATCAACGCGCAGAACCTCGTGAGTCTCCAGGGCAACTATACGACGGCGACGATCACGCGCATGAACAACCACTTCTTGAACGTGCCGAGCGAGCCGGCAGCGGTGATCGTCAACCCGAACGACCCGTACAGCGGTTACTGCTACGGGACGACGCCCAAAGGGGCGTTCGGCGTCGTCGACTGCTACGACACGCCGTTCACGCAGAACAGTTCGGGCAAGACGGCGACGTACGGCTATCTGACGTTCCCGCAAATCTACTCACAGTCGGCGCCGAGTCTGGGCGGCCTCTCGTGCGCCATTCCCGGGAAGCCGCAGCTCGGCTCGGGCTGCGAGTATATGGTTGCCGAGAACGGCCTCAACGCCGAAATCACGCCTAACCTCGTTCCCAACTTCTACGGATGGTCGCTCACCGACCAATATCGTCCGAGCGATCGATGGCTGTTCAACCTCGGGTTGCGCCTGGACACGTTCAACTTCGCGGGCGGCGACACGCTGGTTCCGCCGGTGGGCGGCGGCGGGCCCGAAGCGCGCGCCTTCTGGTGGAACGCGTTCAACCTCGACAACTGCCAAAACACGACGACCGGATTCGTTTCGCCCAATCCGAAACCGGGTCAGTTGTGCCCGGCCGGCTCGATCGCGACCTACATGCAGAATACGACGAACCAGAACTTCACCTACAACATTCTACAGCCGCGCATCGCCGGCACGTACACCGTCAACCCGGACAACGTCGTCCGCTTCTCGTTCGGCCGGTACACGGAGGCCGGGAACACCGCCTTCGAGCAGTACGGCACCTGGCAGGAGGATTCGGCCGACTTCATCGGTCCGACGTTCCTGCAATACGGCCGCAATACGCCGGGCTATCCGGTCCAGCCGCAAACGTCGATCAACTACGACCTTTCGTGGGAGAAGCACTTCAAAGGCACCGACTGGTCGTTCAAGCTGACGCCGTTCTTGCGGCAGACGCAAGATCAGATCCAAGAGTTCTTCCTCAACGTGAAGGAGGGCTTCGTCTCCGGTCTCAATGCCGGCAACCAACGCAGCCAAGGCATCGAGTTCCAGTTGCAAAAAGGCGACTTCTCGCGTAACGGAGTCTCGGGGTTGTTCTCGTTTGCTTACACGAACTCGTACATCACCTACGGGCCGGTGAACCCGTTCGGCGCGACGGTTCTCGCGGGCGTCAACCAAGGCATCGCCCAATACAACGCCTACACGCGCGGTTGCGCGCGGAATCCGAGCAATCCGAACTGCGGCGCGACGTCGGCCAACGGAACGGCCAACGCCTGTTACACCACCGGCGGAATGCCGGTGGCGCCGGTCGCAATCCACGGAACGACGATCGTCTGTCCGAAAGGAGACATCATCAATCCCTACTGGTTCTCGCCGATTCAGTCGCTCATCGACGTACATTCGCAGTTTGCGACCTACGACATCTTCCCCGGATCGACGGCCTTCCCCGGCGCGTACGGCGCCTACAATTCGCCGTACGTCGCATCGCTGGTCATCAACTACAAGCACGACAAATACGCGATCACGCCGTCGTTCCAGTTCCAAGGCGGCGAACGGTACGGCTATCCGCTCTCCTCGGTCGGCATCGACCCGGCTGCGGGATGCGGTACGCTCGCAGGCGTGCCCGGACGCTACAACGCGACGAGCTGCGCCAGCGTCATCAACATCCCCGACCCGTACACGAACGGATTCGATACGCTGGGAGCATTCGTACAACCCAGTGAGTTCATGATGAATCTCCAGGCGAGCTATTCGGTGAGCCCGCAGATTCAGCTCGTGGGCACGGTCTCGAACATCTTCAACTACTGCTTCGGCGGTAGCAAGGAGCCGTGGACGTTCAACGACGGCAACATCTGCCAGTACGCCACGCCGACGCTGGGCGGCGTCTTCGATCCGGTT
>JASHOM010000126.1 GCA_030041115.1 Vulcanimicrobiota bacterium
CGTATCTGGTGCAGCAGCTCAACGAGCTCAACGTTTACAGATCGTGCCTCTATTATTCCTCGATGGGCTGCCCGTCGCAGGTGGCGGCCGCGCCCTCCGAAATCTGGGGCGACTTCGTGACCTGGCCGTCGCGTACGTTTTTCGGCGAGGACGCGCAAGACGTGCATGCGATTCCGTATTTCATGCCGAGCTCGCCGGGAGGCCGCTGCGCCAACGTTGCGCCGTCGGCGACGCCGGGCGTCCCGCTGCCGCCCGGATCGTGTCCCGCCGGCGTCTACTCGACGGTTCCCAACGATTCGCGCGATGCGTTTTGGAACGACGCGACGATCGGGAAGCTGCAATATCAACACAACATCGGCTCGAACGCCTATTTCCGCATTTACGGCTACACCTTCTACTCCGACTGGCTTCAGACCAGCCCGTTGAGCTACGCCTCGGGCCTCTTCGGATTCGGCGTCACGTCGTACGACTACGAGCTCGAATCGCATACGCGAGGCTTGGCCTTCACCTACGCCGACCAGCTCAGCACCCAGCACCTGCTGACCGTCGACGGCAGCTACGTCACCGCTTCCACGAATCGCTTCAACAACACGCAGTTCAACGAGACGCTCGACACCGACGCGACCAACCTGACCAACGGCACGGAGTGCTTTGCCATGTATACGGGCCGCGTCTATCCCGGCGGTCAGCTCTACCAGGCCGGACAGCCGGCGCCGTGCAACGGTCCGTTGACGAGCGGCACCTACGGCGATCCGACCGATCACTACTACTGCATGCAGCCGGGCGTGAAGTGTCTCAGCTCGCTTCCGGCCGGAGCCTCATGGCAGGTTACCAACACCGGAAGCTCGGGCTTCGTCAACACGGTCGTGCCGAACTTCGGCGCGCTCGCACTCCAAGATCTCTGGAATCCGACCGACAAGCTCAACGTCAATATCGGCTTGCGCGAAAACGTCTACGCATACGATCTCGCCGACACCTCGAACCCCGGAACGAACTTTTGGTTCCTGGCCGGACAGCGCGAGTTTTGCTACAACCCGGTGACGCTGGCGCCGTACTTCATCGCCGAGCCGCCCGCCAGCGGTCTTCCGCCGATCCCCTTCGTCGGCTTCGACTGTCCGGTCGATAAGTCGGTGCCGGCGCATCCCGTGCAGACCGTTCATCCCGACGGCCTGGACGGCCATCTGCTGTTGAGCAACAACTATCCGCTGACGCTCGCCGACTATGCGTTCACGCCGCAGTTGGGAGCCACCTACACGCTCAATCCCGACACGGTGCTGCGTTTTTCGGCGGGGCGCTTCGCCCAAGAGCCCGAGACCTATCAGGTGCAGTACAACGCTCGCGACGCCAACCTCGCCTACGATCTCTTCCAGGCATTCTGGCAGTACGGGTTCACGACCCCGGTTCACGATCCGTTGGTCGAGTATTCCAATAACTACGACTTCTCGTACGAGCGGCGGTTCAAGGGAACCGACATGTCGATAAAGGTCACGCCGTACTACCGGTACGCTACGAATCAAATTTACGGCATCTCGGTGCCGTTCGGCTTGGCCGGCGGCCTGAACTCCGGGGTGGAGCGAGTCGATGGCTTCGAAACGGAGTTCACGAAGGGCGACTTCAGCAAGAACGGTCTGTCCTTCATGATCTCGTACACGTACACCAACGCCGCCGAGCGCTGGAACAACTATCCCGGCACCTCGCTCAATCCGATCGACCCGTACAACCAGGACATCGCCAACTTCAACGGACTGACCAAAGCCGGCGGTGGGTCGCAGTGCTACGAGAACAACAAAAACGGCAACGTTTTTCCGGATCCGAGCTGCACGCAGTTGCGGCCCGGCTACAACGCACCGATCTGGAATCCGTATTATGCCATGTCGCCGCAGCCGCTGCTCGACCGCAACGGCTGGTATCCGGTCGGACTCGACTACGCCTACCTATCGCCCAACGTCCTCAGCGCGATCGTCAACTACAAACACAACCGGTTCACGATCACACCGGCGCTGACGTTCAACGAAGGACAGCCCTACGGCAACCCCGCGGACGTGATCGGCGTCGACCCGCGCACCTGCACCGGCAACTCCGTAAACATTCCGGGGGCCCCGCATCGCGGCTTACAAGCCGACTATACGACCTGCGGCCTGGCGGCAACCCAGAACGGCACCGATCCGGGCGTGCTCTTCATCCCCAATCCGCAGACGGGCGTCTTCGACGGCTTCGGCACCTTTCGCCAGCCCAGCCAACTGAACTTCACCATGCAACTGGGCTATCAGCTCACGCCGCGGGTCAAGGTCAATCTGCTCCTCGCCAATCTCGTCAATGCGTGTTTCGGCGGATCGTCCGAGCCGTGGACCAAGCAGTTCCCGCCGAACGGTTACACGTGCGGCTATATCTCGAACTATTACTACGTCTCGAACTTTTACAACGGCACGTCGCCCAACGACGTGAAGGCCAACGGCGTCCCGCTCAACCCGGCGTTCGCGCAGTCGTACATCCCGGCGTACGCCGATACGAACTCCTTCGTGCTGCCCAATCCGTTTAACGGCTACCTGCAGTTCAACATCACGCTGTAGCCCTTTGGGGGGCTCAGCCCGACAGCCGACGTTCGATTGCCGCTTCGGCGGCCCGTACCAGCCGCTGCGAGGCCACGAGCTCGCGGGCCGCGGCGATGTCGGGGGCCGGCACCCGATCGCCGGTCCAGGGCGCGATCGCTTCGCTCGCCGTCGCGCACGCCGCTTGCGTCCCACGGCCGGATCGCAGCGGGCGGCGCAACTCCGTCGCGGCAAGCGCGGCGAGCAGCTCGCAGGCCAGCGCGCCCTCGACGTTCTCGAGCACCCGCGGAAGGTTGTTCGCCGAGGTCATGCCCATGCTCACGTGATCCTCTTGTCCCGCCGAGGTCGGGATCGAATCCACGCTGGATGGCCAGGCCAAGCCCTTGTTCTCGTTGACGAGCGCGGCCGCGGTATACTGCACGATCATCAGGCCCGATTCGAGCCCCAGCCGCCGGGCGAGAAAGAGCGGTAACCCGCGATCTTCGGCATTGAGCAACAGGTAGAGACGGCGTTCGGAGATCGACGCCAGCTCGGCGACGGCAAGCTTGAGGAAGTCGATTGCCAGCGCGATCGGCTCGCCGTGGAAGTTTCCGCCGGAGATGAACTCGCCGTCCTCCGGAAAGACGAGCGGATTGTCGGTGACCGAATTCGCTTCGATCTCGGTGACGCGCCGAACGTGGGCGAACGAGTCGCGGACGGCGCCGTGCACGACCGGAATGCACCGGAACGAGTACGGATCCTGCACCCGGTCGCACTCCGCATGGGACTGGACCACCTCGGAGCCCGCAAGCAGCGCACGCAGGTTCGCGGCGACTCGCTCTTGCCCGGGATGCGGACGCAAGTCGTTGAGACGGCGATCGAAAACACGCTCGCTGGCAAGGTAGGCCTCGAGCGAGATGGCGCCGATGACGTCGGCCGCGGCTGCCAGCCGTTCGGCACGCAAAAGGCCGAGCGCGGCGATTCCGGTCATGACCTGCGTGCCGTTGATCAGCGCAAGACCCTCCTTCGCGCCGAGCTCGATCGGCTCGAGCCCCGCGCGGTCGAGCGCGTCGGCGCTGGGCAGACGCTGGCCCCGATAGAAGGCTTCACCTTCGCCGATCAGAGTGAGCGTCATGTGCGCGAGCGGCGCCAGGTCGCCGCTCGCGCCGACGGAACCCTGGCAAGGAACGACCGGCGTCACGCCGCGCTCCAACATCGCGACGATCAGGTCGAGCGTCTCGGCCTTCACGCCGGAATGCCCGGCCGAGAGAGAGTTGGCGCGCAGCGCGCCGGCCGCGCGAACCAACGGAACGGCGAGCGGCTCGCCGGTACCGGCGGCATGGCTGCGGACGAGATTGAGCTGCAGGGTTCGCGCGTCGGCCGGATCGACCGAAATGCCGGCAAGCCGGCCGAAGCCGGTCGTGACGCCGTAGATCGCCTCGCCGCTTGCGAAGCGCCGTTCGACGAAATCCCGAGCCGTGCGAACCCGCTCGCGCGCGGCGGGGGCGATCCGCACCGGCGCACCGCCGGCAACGGCTTCGATCGCCTCGAGCGTCAGATGATGACCGTCGAGCTCGACCGCGCTCAAAACTTCGACCAGTCCGGGTGCGCCGGCTTCGCAAACGGCGGCCCGTTCTGAATCACGATCGTCTGATGATCGTGCAAGACGATTCCCCGGGGATCCTTTCCGTGCCACGGCGTGCCGTCAACCCAGATCGAGAGGCGGTGACCGTGCGGCGCGGAGAGGCCGGCGGCACTCGTCCAGGTCAAGTCGGGACCCCAGACGTCGAAGAACTCGCCGAGATCGAACGCGCGTCGCACCGGCGACTCGATGTGAATGAATCCGTCGGCAGCGTGCGTATGAAGCCAATACAGACAATCGGACCCCTGCGGGATTCCGATATCGGCGGGTACGGTGAGCGCCTTGCCCCGGTCGAAGAGTTGCAAGGCCACGTGAATGTGTTCGACCGCGCCCTCTTCGCGATCGCAGCGAATGCCGTCGATCGGCAGCGTTCCAAAGAAGCTCTGCGCCACCAGCAATGCCGTCACGAACATCATTGCCGTCGATCTTCGCTATGCCGCATTGCACTACCCGCGGCAGCGCGGGAACCCGCCGGATGTGCATAACGAAAAATAACTGTGGACAGGTTGTGTATTTCCCCAGAGAGCGCTTGTCGACGTATCGCGCGCGTGTTACGATGCACGAGCTTCGAATCTTCGAAGTGCGACGAGCGTATCGTTCGCGACCAATGCAACCGGTGACATTGCGATAAGCGACGATCCGTGGCAACGGTCAAACCGCCGGGCCGGCGTCGGTGGGGCTTCCGCAAGGACGCCAAACAGGCGAGGCAGGTGAGTGAATACGCCGGAGCCCGTCGCAGCAATCGCTTCGGCGGGTTTCGTAATTGGGCGCTTCCGGCGCAGCTCCGCCGGAACGTTACGTATATTTAGCGGAGATCTCGGCGGCAAGGGCGGCGAGGCGGGAGCGGGCGGCGGCGGGCGAGATGATCTCGGCCTGAGCGCCCCAGCCGAGCACCCAGCGCACCAGTTCGTCCACGTCGGCGACGTGATAGGTGATCTCCGCGGATCCGTCGTCGCACTGCTCGACCGTGCGTT
>JASHOM010000127.1 GCA_030041115.1 Vulcanimicrobiota bacterium
ACGCGCGCGGTGAGCGCCTCGAGCGTCGGCTCGTCGGCAGCGAGAACGAAACGCAGCAACGCCGTTTCCAGCTCGAGACGCGCGTTACCGCCGGAGCGCGCGAGCGAAAGCGCGTCGGCGAACGTGCGCAGCGCGCGCAAGACCGTCGCCTGCGACACCTCCTTGGCTTGGCGCAGAGTCCGCTCGGTATCCTGCGCGGCAAGATCGCGCGCGAGCAGCTGCGGGTTGACGTGAGCGACCAGCAGGTCGCGAAACGCGGCGACGAGCGATCGCACGAGCACTTGAAAATCCGCGCCGGCGTCGCCGGCTTCCTCGACGACGGTCAAAGCCGCCGGCGCGTCCTTTGCGACGATCGCGTCGAGCAGTGCATGGGTAAAGGTTCGCCCCGCGGAGCCGAAGGCCAAGTCGAGCGTCGCGACCGTCGCCCGCTCTCCGCCCGAAAAGGCTGCGAGCTGCTCCAGCATCGTCAACGCGTCGCGAAGACCTCCCTCGGCGCGATACGCGATCGCGGCCAGCGCTTCGTCGTCGATCTCGATCGACTCGGCCCGGGCGATCTGTTTCATCCTTTCGATCATCACCGGAACCGAAATACGAGCAAACGCGTAACGCTGGCAGCGCGAGAGGATCGTGACGGGCAGCCGCTCCGGCTCCGTCGTCGCGAGGATGAACACCGCGTGCGCGGGCGGTTCTTCGAGCGTCCTGAGAAAGGCGTTCGCGCCCTCTTTGGTGAGCATGTGCGCCTCGTCGATGATATAGATTTTCATCCGCATCGTCGCGGGCGCGAACTTGACGGCTTCGCGCAGCGCCCGAATTTCGTCGATTCCCCGGTTGCTGGCCGCATCGATCTCGAGGACGTCGAGGGCGGTACCGGCCAGCATGGCTCGACAATTCTCGCACGTATTGTCCGGGGTGGCGGCCGGTCCGTTCACGCAGTTGATGCATCGTGCTAGAATCTTGGCAGCCGAGGTCTTTCCGGAACCGCGCGGACCGGAGAAGAGATACGCGTGGGCGAGCTTTCCGTTTTCGATTGCGGCGGTCAGCGTACGCACGACCGCGTCTTGACCGACCAGATCGGCAAACGTCAGGGGGCGCCAAGTACGATAGAGGGACACGGCGCTCAAGCTTTAGCAGGCCGTTTCGAGGCGCCTGCCGGAGGGTAAGGTTGCAACGAACCATCCTGGTGACCGGTTATGAGTGTTGCTTCCCAGGCGACGATGCTTGGTCCGTTTTAGGATAAGAAAGATATCCGTGGATTTGCGCGCAGCGCTCCAAGAGAAATTTGGCTTCAGCGCCTTTTACCCGGGTCAGGAGGAAGTCGTTTCTCGCGTCCTCCAGCGCCAGGATACGCTGGCAATTCTCGCGACGGGCGCCGGCAAGAGCCTGACCTACCAACTGCCCGCGCTCTTGCTCGAGGGCACCACCATCGTCGTGAGCCCCTTGATCGCGCTCATGAAGGACCAGCTCGACATGCTGCGCGAGCGTGGCATCACCGACGTCGTGGCCCTCAATTCGACGCTCTCCGACGAGCAGGAGGCGCGCGCCCGCGAACGCATTCGCTCGGGTACGGTCCGCATCGTCTACACGACGCCGGAAAAGCTGGAAGACGACGGATTCCTCAAACTGCTCCAGTCGATCCGCGTTCCGCTCTTCGTCGTCGACGAGGCCCATTGCATCAGCCAGTGGGGTCACGATTTTCGCCCGGCCTATCTGGCGCTGGGCGGGGTCATCGCCAAGCTCGGCCATCCAACGGTGCTCGCCTTGACGGCGACCGCGACGCCTTCGGTCCGAGAAGACATCTTACATCAGCTCGGCATCGATGCGGTCAAACCGATCGTCCGCGGATTCGATCGGCCGAACCTGATCTACGTGGCGCGCAAGGCCGATAAAGAGGCCGATAAGCTCAAGATTCTCACCGCGCTCTTCGCGGGCGACGAGGCGCTCGACGGCACCGGCATCATTTACACGGCGACGATCAAGAACGCGCTCGAAGTGCAGCACTTCCTCACCCACGAGCTCGCGATTCCGGCCGCCGTCTACCATTCGAAGCTTCACAAGGAGGACCGCACCTCCGTTCACAATTTGTTCATGGACGAAGCGATCCGGGCCGTCGTTGCGACCAACGCTTTCGGCCTCGGCATCGACAAGCCGAACATCCGCTTCGTCATTCATTACGATCTCCCGGGGTCGCTCGAGGCATATACACAGGAGGCCGGTCGCGCGGGACGAGACGGTCTGCCCTCGCGCTGTATCCTCATCTATCGCATGAGCGACACCCGCGTGCAGAACTACTTCCTCACCGGGAAGTATCCCGACGTCGAAGAGGTCCAGCGGGTCTTCGGAACGATCGAAGTCTTCTGCGATCAGGTCGCCGGCGTTTCGATGATCGACCTGCGCAAGATCCTTCAGCTACCCTTGACGAAGCTGAAAGTGATCCTTGCCCTACTGAAAAAGTCCGGCTACATCGAGCACGTCGGAAGGTCGGCGTACGGTTTGACCGAGGCGGTTCGCAAGCACCGCGACTTGATGCTCAATCTCGCGAACTACGAGACGAAGAAATCCTACGATCAAAGCAAGCTCGCGATGATGTTGCAGTACGCCGAGACCACGTCGTGCCGGCGGCGATTCATTTTGAACTATTTCGGCGAGGATTTTAACGCGCTCAACTGCGGTGCGTGCGACGTCTGCCTTCGCGCATTGCATCGCGGGACCGGCACGCAAGGAGTGACGGGCGGCTTCAAGATTGCCGACGTCGTCTCGCACTCCAAGTTCGGGATCGGGACGGTCGAGCGGGCGGAGCGCGACTTGGTCACGGTGCTCTTCCCAAGCGTCGGTTACAAGACGCTCCTCGCTTCGGCCGTACGCCACGCCGAACCGCAAATTGCGTAGGAGCTTCCTTCTTTTCGCGGCGCTGACCGCACTCTACGCCGGCACGACCGCGCAAACTCCTACCCCGGCGGCTTCGGCGAGCCCGGCCCCCGCCGCGACGCCGCCCACGCCCGCGACTCCCGCTCCACCGTCGCCGGCGCCGCCGACTCCGCCCCCGATCGTCGTTACGCCGGCGACGGCGTCCGTGCCGGTCGGGGCACCCGTCGACGTCACCGTCGGCTCGGCGATCAGCCCGATCGCCGCAACGGTCGCCGACCCGTCCATCGCCGGGGTCTCGGTGGACCAGGCGTCGCAGCGCGTCACGATCGTCGGCAAAGCGCCCGGCGCGACGGATGTGACGATCACCGATGCGCGCGGTCTACGGCGCGACGTGCCGGTGCGGGTCGCCTACTACGCGGGAACGATCGGCGAGCGCGTCTCGCTCTCGCTCACCGGTGATCCCGCGTCGTCGGAGTTTCTTCGCGAGCAGGTCGCCGCCGCGGTCAAGAACGCCGCCGCGCCGCGCGCGGGCGCGCAAGTGATCGTGACGCCCGACGACGTCCCGTTTCACCGGTCGCTCGAGCAAGACGACGTGGCCTCTTTCGACGTTCCGGTCCTCGTACAGGGCAACGGCTTCTTCGAGGTCGACGGCTCGACGCACGTCGACGTGCAGAATATCGCGGTTCCCCGGATCTCGCCCGACTCGCTCATGGTCAGCGATTTTCCCGAGCGCCTGACCGAGAACGGCACGCTCTTCACGGCCGATCTGCGCTATCAGCAACCTTCGCGATTTTTGTATTTTCACTACAATCCGCCCGGGCAGCCGGATCGGCGAATCGTGCTGCGCGCGGAGAATCTTTCGCACGAGCCGTCGATCGTGCAGTTCATCAGCGGCCGCGGCGGTCCGTCCGCGAACGAAATGGAGGTCGGTCATACCGCGACGAAGCGCTTTCTGATCAACGTCGTGCAGAACCAAGGACGGCTGCTGACGCTGGCCGGAAGCAGCTCGACGGAGATCGTTCAGCAGGACCTCCCGGCCGGAAGCATCGTCTGCAACCTGCTGCAGCTCCGCGTGCTCTCCGGCGGCGGCGTGCACTTGACGCTCTTCGCCCAAGACGCGACCGGCGACCCCGATGCCGCGCTCGCCGACACCGATCTTCTCCAAGGGTCGCAGCGTCACGCGCGCGGCATCTATCCGATCGCGGAGTTTCACTTTGCAACCCAATGGCGAGTCAACGACGATTATCTCGAGCTGCCGATCGGTCAGCTCCCATTACCCAACGACCTGCG
>JASHOM010000128.1 GCA_030041115.1 Vulcanimicrobiota bacterium
TGGCGCGCAGCCGCGCCGCGGCCATCGGTCACGACCACCGCCATTCGTGCCGACAAGAAGAGCGAAGGGACGCCGGACATCCCCAGCACCCGTTTTGATTCGGTTTCATCGGCCGTGGCATTCTTCGCAAACGGAGTCGGAGACCATCTGCTGGTCTTGCCGGCGCTCCGGGCAGTGTCAGCGATGCTTCCGGATAAACTGACGCTACTCTGCAGGCCCGGTGCCCGGGAGGCCTTCTTTGCCGACCTCCCGCTGCGCGCGTGCATCGAAACACAGCTCTGGTACGATGACGACCGCCTTCTAGCGTTTGACGCGGAAGGGGCATCACAGGCGGCAGGGGCCTGCGACCTTTTCATTTCTATGGTCCAATGGGGAAGCCCCTCCTTAGAGACCTTACAGTCGCACCTGCGACCCGCCGTTGCCGTCGGGTTCCAGAAGCATTGCGATTTCGTTGTGCCTCGCGTGCGAGAGAAACATACTTTCGAGCAGCTCTTCGATATTCCGACTTATCTTTGGCCACACTTGCACTTTGAACGCTACGCAAATGCGCTAAAGTTCTCTAAAAAAACGCGAGAGATGGCCGCTAAGATTCGGCGCGCTACCCCGCGATCAATCCGCGTACTTGCCGTTCACCCCGAGACCTCCCCCGAAAAGATGTGGGCCTTGCCCAATTTCGTCAGAGTATTGGATCGTCTTTTCTACCGGCATCAAGATATTATAGCCTTTGTTGTATCGGAACGCGATCAACATCTCGACTGTGGCCGGTACTCCGACCGCGTGATCTCATGCCATGGGCTGCCTCTACCCGTCGCGTTCTGTCTCGTCGCCGAGGCCGATTGGTTCATCGGCATCGATTCATGCATGCTGCACGTAGCCGACTTGTGCCGTGTGCCGGGCGTAGGTCTTTTCTGCCAGACCAACGCTGCCGAGTGGGGCTTTCGCATCGGGCCGCATCGCCATGTCGTCGCGAGCGGGGCCATGCGTGCCATACCAGAAGGCGATGTTTATGATGCAGTGGAGTGGTTGTTGTCGCATTATCCAACGCGCGCACATCGGCGTTTGATACCTAATCGAGAAACGCCCTTTGCGCTCAGCTGAAGTGACCACCCCTCCAAAACAAGACAATGAGTGATGTATTCTGTATCTTGCTTAAAATCACAGGTCGCGCTTGGGTCTGATCCCCGGAAACTAGGCCACGGATAATTCTGTGGATTCTCGGCCAAGCGACACCAAAACGACGCCACCCTTTAGCGTAAATTGTCATACCTATAAGAGGTTTGTTAATCAGTCGGCTTGACGGTTCGAAAATCGCTCATAATGGAGTGAAGCGTGGCGACGGACCTCGCCAATCGGGATTGACGTAGGCAGCATCATGCAATGAGAGGTTTTTACTGAAAAATGCGCTTATTTGGTTTGGGGCAAGGTAAAAGGGTAGGTCAGGGCATGGGCGCGGACTCGGAGTGATCATGTACCGTTTTAGGTTGATAGAAAACACATCATTTCTCGATGTAGCTCCGCACACGGCTAGCGTATCGTCAGCAACGAGAATTCCTCGCCACTGCAACACTTTGGTCTTGATGTCCACAACATCGATCGTCTTACCTATTGAAATTTTCCCATTGGATCCCGATGGCTGGCCGTAGTGCCTCGTGCATCCGCTCACCGTCATACACCCGAATAGCAGCATCAGCAAAACGAACGGATTGCATCGAACGTGTCGCATAAGGCGTGTATTCTTCAATTCCCTGTTCCGGGCGTGATTACCTGGGTCGCGATGTACCTGACTTCGCTCTTGGGGATTCTCAATAACGTGCCCACCGGTGGATGGGGCCATGTCATTTCCGGCTGATCTAGAATATAGTAAGAGTCGGCAGTTTCTTCGACGATGGTCACATCATCAAGATTAGCGAGCACGTCGGATGAAGCGCCCCCTCCCTTCTGAAGCGCTCTTCTAAACGCGTCTGTAAAGTAAAGCCGCGCGGCCGGCAGGCGCCCCTCGCGTATGCGATCAACGCTACTGACGGCTGCCTGGCGTGCCCCCAACGCGAGCAATGGAAAGAACGACGTGACAGCGACAGCGATTATGAGCATGCGTATCGCTAGAAGTGCAACCGAATACCGCTGGAAAGCCTGCGTTCTCAGAAGCATGTCTGTGCCAAGCAGGCATACGCCAGACACAAGAACGACACTGAGCAACCAAAGCCAAGCCGCCGACAATGGTGCATAGGAATAGACGAGATATCCGAAGATGTCTACAACGCTCCGTCCTCCCGTAATACCCCATGCCTCCTGATAATAATAATTATACATGAAGCCTGCAAAATAGAGAAAGATTGCCATGATGAAGGCTACATCGCGAGCGTTCGCGAGAACTGACCCGATAGGGCCCGCAGGCTGATTTGGCACGCTTGAGGTTGACGAAGGTTGCATCACTGCTGCTGTCCGAAAGCGATTAGAACGCGCGCGACGCCCATCACACGCCTTTAAAAGTGAAAGTCCAGTGGGTGTTCCAAGGTCCCTGGTTCGTTGGCAAGGATTCTTCTGGACCTGACCCGGTTTCGTGCATAGTTTGATTCGGGCGTTTCCGTGTTGCCCAACGCTGCATTTGTCCGTGACCTTTGCCGATTCCTCGTCGGCTTTTTATATCAGCAGCAGCAGTGCTGTGGGTAGGGTGAGTCGGCCGTCACTCCCATGTTCGTACACGCCGCCAAGGACTGTCGTGCCGTATAACTTGCCATTCAGCGCAAAAAGGCTCGCAAATGGTGCCATTCCATCCGCGCCGCCCTTGAACGAATAGATCATTTTATAACTCACTGCTTGATCGGTCTCGTATCAATTACCCCGCTCGGAGCAACCAGCTTGCAAGTGAGAACACGAGGGCGCAGCTACGTTGTTCTTGTGGATCGTAGAGGAAGGATTCAACGGGCACGTGCACCCTCAGGGTCTGAACGACCTCAATTCCATCTTAGCACCCAAGCCGCGATCTTGGAAGCCACCTCCACTCAGGATTTCGCGGTCACCTCCCCGATCGGTGAAGTAGCCACAAGGCCGTGAACCGAAGCGGCTTCGACAAGTGTCAGCTTTGCGTTCTAGAAGGCTGCGACCATGTTGGACTCCCTCTGCGCTAGGTCGCGCTTCCACGGCGGTTAAAAAATCGGATCCGGTGCAGGGAAAAACCCGGTAAAATAAGGACAAACTTTTTGGGATGGCCGGGAGTCGAACCTACGCTGGGGGTTCCGAGGAGTCCCGTCCGTTACCGAATAGCGTTATTTTGTATGGCTTTTTCGCTCCCAGCTTCCCGGCCGATACCGTCCGTTCCCGACCCTTCCCGACCGCTCCGTTAGAAAATGTTAGAAAAATCGCGCCGGCGGCCTGGACGAAATCTAGTTATCGCTGGCTCCCGATTCTGGGCTGATGGCCAGTCTATCAGGAGCGGACCCCGAGTCACGAGCATGTTGGACTCACTCTCCGGTAGTCGAAATTTTTACGGCGGTTAGAAAAGAGAGTTCGAGGCAGCGAAAAACCCAGTAAAACAAGGATGAAATTTGGGATGGCCGGGAGTCGAACCCGGACGTCCTTTCGGACTGCAGATTTTAAGTCTGCTGTGTCTGCCTATTCCACCACCATCCCGCCATTAGCAACAACCGTCGACCTTCGACGCACTTTATCCTGAGCCGGCGAAGCGAGTCGAAGTGCTCGGGGTGACACGAAACGGAGCCGGCGCCCTATTGCCGGTAGTGTTCGACGACCTCCTCGCTGCGAATGTGCGAGACGCCGGGATCTTGTCCGGCGTCGCGGCGCGCCCGTCGCTGACGCATCAGGTCCCAATATCGATCGAGCTGCACCGAGATCGAGTCGAGGCGCTCGCGATCGGCGTCATCGAGCCGGCCGCGTTCGCCGTGCTCGAGCAAACGATGCTCTTCCTCAACCAGGCTCTCGATATGTTTGCGTATTTCCGCGTCGTTCATACGTAAATCTCCCTCCCGCGGCGTCGCGCTCCTGCAGCAGAACGCCGAGGAGCAAGTCGGCGGTCGTCGCAACCGCCGAGTCGCGGCCGAGCAGCTCGAGCGCCGCATCGAGCACGATGATCCCGGCCGGCAAGATGTCGGCCCGCTGCGGTTTCATGCCGGCAACCCGCTTTCGCTCGTCGATGCCCATGTGAAGCAGTTGGTCGAGCGTGCGCCGCAGATCGGTTCGCGAAAGCACGCGCGCGGCCGGCGGGGTGCGTTTTCCGGCGACGATCGCCACGGCGGTCGCCGCGCTTCCGCCGACGAATGCCAGGCGTTCGACCGGCTCGCACTCGCCCAGTGGTTCGAGCGCTGCGCGCGCAATTTCGCGCGCGCGCGCAACCGTCGCATCGTCGACGGAGCCGTCGCGTCCGCCGAGCGCCGGAACCGCCTCGGTCAAGCGCACCGCGCCGATTTCGCACGAAACGACCTTTTCGGGCTCGAGCGAGCTCCCGACCGCGTATTCGGTGCTTCCACCGCCGGTGTCGAGCACACCCACGCGTTCGCCGCGCAATCGGTCGAACGCGGTCAGCGCTCCGCGATACGATGCGGCGGCTTCCTCTTCCCCCGAAAGCACGCGCAGCGGAACGCCGAGCAGCGCTCGGACGCGCTGGTCGAACTCGCCGCCGTTCTCGGCTCGTCGCAGCGCGCTCGTGCCTATCGCGAAGAGGCGAACGTAATGTCCGCGCACCGCGCGTGCGTACTGTGCCAGGACATCGAGCGTCCGCTGCATCGCCTCATCGGCTAGCCGCCCCCGTTCGCCTAAGCCTTCGCCGATGCGCGTGCCGGTGGAGCGGGCGAGTTCGACGCGCGGCTCCTCCTGCGCCAGGTCGGCGAGAAGCAAACGCGTCGAGTTCGTGCCGATCGAAACGATCGCGTATCGTTTGCTCAAAGGCGAACCATGCCGGCGAGCTTAACGGCTCGAGTGCTTCGACTCGAAGAGCGCAGCGCGGCGCTTCTTGCGCAAGAAGTGCCGCTCGGCGGCGGGAAGACCGTCGGCCGGTTCCCACTCTTCGGTGCTCTTGAGATAAGAGGCGATTTGCTCCTCGAGCGTCTCGTCGCGCAACTGCGGCGCGAGCGAGACCGCGCAGCGCCGCCCGTCGCGGCGCACTTCGAAGGCTAAACGCTTGTGTCGCGCAAGCGAACGCTGATACTCGTCGCGATGAGTCTCCACGTCGGAAGCGCTCGCGGTTGCGAGATCGCCGTCGTCCAGGCGCACGGTCGCACCGTACGCGTTGAGGTTGATCACGATGCCGCCCGACGTACCGTTCACGGGGCGGAGGACGGTTCGGCTTGGGGTTGCGGCGAAACGAAGATCAGGGCCTCGTTCGGCCGGACGAGCCGCAGGCGATCGTGAATCTCCGGAATCGCCCCTTGCGGATCGCGCAGGCGGCGCAGCTCTTGCTCCTGCTCGTCGCGCCGTCGTTCGAGCCTCGCGATGTCGGCCCGAATCGCCGATAGCTGGTGCGCCGCGGTGAGGTTCTCGCCGATCGCGCGAGCGAACTGAATGGCAACCAGCGATACCACCAGAAGCGCCAAAGCCATCGCGGTCATCCGTCCGGCGAAGCGTAATGCCGGCGGCGCACGTCGCGTCACTCGCCGGTTCCCGTCGCTTCGAGTCCCTCGGCCTGCCATTCTCCCAACCGCCGATACTTTCGATATCGCTCCTCCAAGAGTCTTTCCACCGGCAGCGCCGACAGACGCTGCAGCGCGGCAGTGACCGCATCGAGCGTGCGTCTCACGACGTCTTGCGCGTTGCGGTGGGCACCACCGACCGGTTCGGCAATGATTTCGTCAACGACCCCGAACCGGCGCAAGTCATCGGCGGTCAACTTCAACCGAGCCGCCGCCTCTTCCGCCTTGGTCGCGTCCGACCACAGGATCGCGGCGCAACCCTCGGGCGACGCAACCGAGTACGTACTGTGCTCGAGCATCAACACGTGATCGGCGATGGCGAGGGCCAGCGCGCCGCCCGATCCGCCTTCGCCGACGATTGCGGCGACGATCGGAACGCGCGCGGTGGAGAACGTCTGCAAGCATGTGGCGATCGCCTCGGATTGGGCGTGCTCCTCGGAGCTTATGCCGGGATCGGCGCCCTTCGTATCCACGAAGGTCACGATGGGCAGCTTCAAATGCGATGCAAGCCGCGCGAGCCGGCTCGTCTTTCGGTAACCCTCCGGCGCCGGCATGCCGAAGTTCCGCCGAAGATTCTCGCGCGTGTCGCGACCGCGCTGCTGGCCGATCACCATGACCGGACGCTCGTGAAGCAGCGCGAAGCCGCCGACGATCGACGGATCGTCGCGGTAGTGGCGATCGCCGTGCAGCTCGTCGAACCGATCGAAGCGAGAGACATAATCGAGGGACGTCGGACGAGCCGGGTGGCGCGCCATGTGCACCTTCTCCCACGGCGAGAGCGCTCCGAAGAGCTCGTGCAGGATCTCGCCGTATTTCTGTTCGAGTGCGGCGATCTCCGCAGACATGTCGAGCGGCTGGGCGGCGGATGCCTCGCGCAGCTCGGCGATGCGGCGCTCGAGCTCGAGCAGACCCTTCTCGCGCTCGACGATGATGTTATTGCTCATGTCGGCTCAGGGTGACATGTGTATCCGAGTAACCGCACCAGCGTGTCCTTGAGCTTGCGGCGATCGACCACCATGTCGATCGCGCCTTTCTCCAACAGGAATTCGGCCGTTTGGAATTGATCGGGCAACCGCTGACGAATGGTCTGCTCGATCACGCGCCGCCCCGCAAAGCCCACCACCGCCTTCGATTCGGCGACGATCACGTCGGCTTGAAACGCGAACGACGCCGCGACGCCGCCGGTCGTGGGATCGGTCAGCACGACGAGAAAGAAATTGTCCTCCTCCATGAACCGGGAGACGGCAGCGGTGGTCTTGGCCATTTGCATCAGCGCCAGCATGCCCTCTTCCATGCGGGCGCCGCCCGAGGCCGCAAAGATCACGCACGGTACCTTGCGCCGGCGTGCCTCTTCCAGCAGCAGCGTGATTCGCTCGCCCGTCACGCGCCCCATCGTTCCGCCGCGGAAGTGGAAGTCCATGACGCCCAACGCCACCGGAAAACCGCCGATCGTCGCAAAGCCGCAGAGAACCGACTCGGAGAGGCCGCTGCGCTCCCGATCTCCTTTGAGCTTGGCCTCGTACGACTTCTTATCGGACCAGCCCAGCGGATCGCTCGAGACGATCTCGTCGCCGATCTCCACGAAATCGCCGTCCGCGATCGAAGCGATCCGATCGTAGGCGCTCATGCGAAAATGATAGCCGCATCGGGTGCAAACGTCGAGATTCGCCGCCAAATCGCGCCGGTAGAGAACCTCGCCGCACTTGGGACATTTGCTCCACAGCGCCGCGTCGTTCGCGGGCGTCTCCTTCGCGCGGCGTCCTTCGCCCCGCGACTCCGCTCGAGACGATCCGCCCAAGATCGAACGCCATTCCGGCATCGGCGTCAGGCCTTCGGCTGCGGCAGCAGCATGTTCGCGTACAGCCGCCCGAGTTGCTTGAGGTAGTTGAAAATCTCGCGCTGGTTGAGCTTCGATTCGCCCGCCACCCGATCGGTAAAGACGTACGGAATCTCGATCGCCTTGCCGTACCGTGCCTTCGCGATGACCTCGAGACCGATCTTGAAGCCGATCGGATCGAGCTCGACGCCTTCGAGCGCGTCGCGCCGAACGAGAAAATAGCCGCTGGTCACGTCTTTCAGGCGGGTCAGCGGGCGCGCGAGCCAGCAGGCCACGCGCGACGTGACGATGCGCCGCGTGGGCCAATTCTCGATACCGCCGCCGGGAACGTACCGGCTTCCGACGGCCAGGCCGTATTCGCCCGACTCCAGTGCCGCAACCATCTTCGGAAGTGCGGCGACGTCGTGGCTGAAGTCGGCGTCCATGGCGCCGAGCGCGACCGACTCGCGCCGCGCGATACCCCAACCCTCGATCACCGCGCTCGACAAGCCCAGCTTGCCGGCGCGGTGCAGACATCGCACCGGCAAGCGCCGCGAAAGTTCCTCGACCACGGCGCCCGTGCCGTCGGGCGAGTTGTCGTCGACGACGACGATCTCGCCGTCGAGCGCATTCGCGCGAAACGTGGCGTCGAGTGCATCGAGCAGCTTGGCGATGCCCGCGGCCTCGTTGTAGGTGGGAATAACGATCGTGAACGGAAACGGCATCCGAATCGCTGCTTCTACGACGTCAAGGCGTCTATCACCGCCAAGAGCGCCACTGCGGCCGTATCGGTTCGTAAGATTCGCCGGCCAAGTGAAAGCAACGACGCGCCGTGCCGTACCGCAGCCTCGGCTTCGTCGTGCGTGAAACCGCCCTCCGGGCCCACGACGAGCAGCACGCGTTCCACCCGCGCCAGCGCGGCGAGCAATCGTTCTCGCAAGGGCAGCCGCGGCGCCAGCTCCCATGCGAAGAGCACCGCCTCGTAACCCTCGAAACGCTCGAGCAGCGCGTCGAACGCTTCGGGGTCGCGAATGGCGGGAACGTCGCGCCGGCCGCATTGCTGCGCGGAGCTGCGGGCGAGACGGCGCCAGCGCGCAAGCTTTTCCGAGCCCACGTGCCGCCCCGCGCTGCGCTCGCAATAGAACGGAAGAAAGGCGCGCGCACCCAGCTCCGTGCACTTCTCGATGACGAATTCCATCCGGCGCGCCTTGGGCACCGCCTGTGCGACGTCGAGTGCGAGCGTCGTCTCGCCGCCGTCGCGAGCAAGGCTCTCGACGAGCGTCGCCCGAACGATTTTTCCGGTGTCCTCGATCGCCGCGCAGAAGGCGACGGCAGCGGAATCGACGACTTCGATGCGGTCACCTCGCTGCAAGCGCAACACGCGCACGATCTTGCGCGCATCACTGCCCCCGATTTCGACCACGCTGCCGAGCTCGCGCTTTCCCTCGATAAAGAAGCGGCGCGCTCGACCGATCGGCGAGCGGCTAATCGGGACGGAACGCGTCCTTCACGCGCTCGAAGAAGGTACGTTCCTCGACTGCGTCGCCGCCCGCGCTCGCGTACTCCTCGAGCAGCTCGCGCTGACGCTTGTTGAGCTTGGTCGGAACGACGACGTGCACGGTAACGTGGTGATCGCCGCGTTGGCTTCCGCGCGGATTGGGCATGCCGGATCCGCGCAGTCGCAGGGTCGTCCCCGATTGCGTTCCCGCCGGAAGCGTTAGCTCGACTTCGCCGCCGAGCGAGGGGACCTCGATCGTCGCGCCAAGCGCCGCTTCGGCAAAACTCACCGGCACGTTGACGTACGTATCGCGTCCGTCGCGTTTGAAGAGCCGATGCGGCGCGATCGTCAAGTACACGTACAGATCGCCCGAAGGCCCTCCGCGACTGCCGGCTTCGCCCTTGCCCGCGATGCGAATGCGCGACCCGTCGTCGACTCCCGCAGGCACTGTGACGGTCAAACGCGTTCCGGCTTCGCTGCGCCCGCGGCCCAGGCACGCTTCGCACGGGTGCGCGAGCACGTGACCCTCCCCGCCGCAACGCGCGCACGGCCCCTGCGTGACGATCTGTCCGAGCGGAGTCTGTCGCACGGTTCGCGCCGTTCCGCTGCCGCCGCACCGATCGCAGGGAACCGCCATCGTACCGGGCGTCGCACCGCTTCCCTTGCATGCCGCACACTCCGTCAGGCGATCGAATGCGATCTCCCGGCTCGTTCCCGAAAACGCCTCTTCGAGCGTAATCTCAACGTCGTAGCGCAGGTCGGCACCGCGCTCGGGTCCCGCGTGCCGGGGGTGCGGCGCGCTGCGCGCGTTTCCAAAGAACATATCGAAGATGTCGCCAAAACCGCCGGCGCCGAAGCCGAAGTCTCCCGCGCCGGCCGCGCCGTTGCCGACGTAGCCGAAGCGGTCGTACTGCGCGCGTTTGGACGGATCGGAGAGCACTTCGTACGCCTCGTTGATTTCCTTGAAGCGATGCTCGGCTCGCGACTTGTCGCGGGCCACGTCGGGATGGTGCTCGCGGGCGAGCGCGCGATAGGCCTGCTTGACCTGATCCCCGGAGGCGTTTCGAGCGACGCCGAGGACTTCGTAGTAGTCCCGGGTGGGCATATTAGACGGTCGAGATATCCTCGACGTCCGAGAGCCGCTGACTCAACGTCGCCGCGGTGCCGGAGGCCAGCGCGACGAGGCGCGCGTACGGCATGCGCCGCGGTCCGAGGATCGAAAGCATCCCCAGCGCATGCGATCCGAAATGGTAGGGCACCGTGACGACCGAAAGATCCGCGAGCTCCTCGCTTCCGAGCTCGTGCCCGATCTTGACGCTGGGCACGTTGGCGTTCATGGCGTCGGCGACGATTTGATACAGCGTCTTCTGCTCTTCGACGATGCGTAGGATCGAGCGCAGCTTGCGGAGATCTTGGAACTCCGGCTGATCGAGCAAATTCTGTGCGCCGGCCGACGCAATGGTCGGCTGTTCGCTCGAGCGAGCCGACAGTGCGGCCGCGACGACGGCTGCCCGCAAATCGTCGGAGACCCCGGCCTCCTGCGCGGCCGCGGCGATCTCGCTCTCGGCCACGTCGCGCAGCGATCGATTGGCAAAACGCGCGTTGAGCGCGTTGGAGAAGCGCGTCAAGTCGTCGGGTTGCACTTCCGCCCCGAGCTCGAAGAGACTTTGCGCGGCGACGCCGAGCGAGGTCACGACGATGGCAACGCCGGTGTGAGGAGAGAGCCAAATGAGCTGGATGTGCTTGAAGAGCTGCGCCTCTTGCTGCGGCTTGGTGACGAAGGCCAAGTTATTCGAAAGACGCCCGAGCAGGCGAGTAGCGTGATCGATGATCTCGTCGAGTTCGCGCGCCGCGTCGCCGAGCTCGTCCCGGATGCGGTGGCGCTCGTCGTCGCCGAGTTCCTCGGGCTGCATCAACCGGTCGACGTAGGTTCGGTAACCCGCATCGGAGGGTATGCGCCCGGCGGACGTGTGGGGCTGAATGAGGTACCCGCCGGCTTCGAGTTCGGCCATCTCGTTGCGCACGGTGGCCGAGCTGATTCCGAGGTTGTACTTTTGGGTCAAGGATTGCGAACCGACCGGCTCGGCGGTCGCGATATACTCATAGACCACCGTCGCCAGGATATAAGCCTTGCGCTTCCCGAGGTCCCCGCTCTCTATCACGCCCCCTACTGTAGCACTCC
>JASHOM010000129.1 GCA_030041115.1 Vulcanimicrobiota bacterium
ACGACGCTTGCCCACGCCGTGCCCCGAAGTCCCGCACTGAACACGAAGAGCGCCAGCACGACAAAGGCGACGCAGACCCACGTGGTCGCGTTGTAGTTGCTGTAGCCTGCGATACGCAATACGATTTGCAAGCCGCTCAGCTGAAGCGCGACATAAGGAACGACCATCGCGAACTGCAGCAACGCAACCGCCACGCCGAGCGTCCGGCTTCGGTAGCGCAGCTCGAAGAAGTCGGGCCAAGTGAGCAGCCCGTGTTCCTTGCCGACTCGCCAGATTGCCGGCGTCAGAAAGTAGCCGATGACGTAGGCGCACGTGCCGTAGGCCATCACGTAAAACGCCGGAGCGCCGGAAGAGTAACTGAGGCCGGCGATACCGAGGAAGGTGAAGGTCGTGTAGATTTCGCCGGCCAGCAGCAGCCACAGAAAGAGCGTGCCGAAGGAACGGCCGCCGACGATGTACTGCTGCGGATCCATCTTCACGCGCCGTACGGCCAGCAGTGCGAAGCTGATGGTACCGAGCACGACGATCGTAACGATCGCCAGCGCATCGGTCGACGGCGCAATCACCAGCGCCGCTCCATGCGGCCGATCGTCCAAAGAAACGCGGGCGTGACCAGAACCCACCCCACGATCCATGCGAGCAGGAAAGGAAGTCCCGCAACGCGCGGCTCGATGCGATTGACGAGCGGCACGGCAATTGAGAGCGCGGCGATCGGTATGGCCGCCAGGACGAGTCGCAGCATCGGGGCGGGTCATTCGCAAAGGGGAAGGCTCCGCCCCGCTGAAGCTGGGGCGACGGCGCGAAGAGGCGCACCGATATTCAATGCTGCATCTGCTGCTGGGAGCGACGCTCGCCTACGACGTACTGATCTCGGCCGGCCACGAAGGGCGGCCCGCGAGTTGCGCGCGCTTTCCGCAGCACCGCTGCAACCTAGGCGCGCAAGGCGAGCGCGCATGGACGCCGATCGTGGCCGACTCCGCGACGCAAATCCTGCGCCGATACGGGCTGACCGTGGCGCGTTTGCCGGCGGACTTTGCGGGAACGTATCGGGTGGCCGCGGCGGTTTTCATTCATTTCGACGGTTCGAATCCGCCCTGCCGCAGCAGTGCGTCGATCGGCTATCCGCATGCGCGCGATCTCGCTGCGGCCCGCTCGTGGCGCGCGCTCTACGCTAGGTATTGGCCCTTTGGCTTTCAACCGGACAATTTTACCGCGGGATTGCGAGAATATTACGCTTATCGCCAAGTCGATGCGCGCGATGCCGGCTTGGTGCTGGAACTGGGCGAGATCACGTGCCCGGCGCAGCATGCCTGGCTCGCGCCGCGCCTGAATTGGGAGGGTGCGTTGCTGGCGTACTACTTGAGCAAACTCATCGGAAAGGGCGCCGTGCCGGACCCGGGGGCGTTTCGATGACGGAGACGCTGCAGCGGGACGATCGCGGCGAGACCGGCGCATTCGCGCCGATCGAGCGGCGGCGCCTGGTCGAGCGGCTTGGCGCGTCGGCGTCGTGTCCCGTCGCGCTCTTGATTGCACCCGCCGGCTACGGAAAGTCGGTCGCTCTGCGACAGTACCTCGCGCGCCTGCAGGATGCCGGCGTTTGCTTTACGGTGCGCGCCGAACATGCGAATCTGCTCGGCTTTCTGCGCGGTCTGGCCGAAGTATTGCGCGGCAATGCTCCGCACGCGATTACTGCGCTGGCGGGCGCCTACGAACGTAACACCGCTTCGCCGAAGCGTGGCCCGGACCTCGCGCGCTGGATGCACGCTCACTTGGAGGCGTTTGCGGGCGTCATCGCGATCGACGATCTGCACGTCGCCGACGGCGATCCGGAGGTTGCGCGCTTTCTGACGGCATTGATCGAGCGAACGAAAGGCCGGATTCGCTGGATCATCGCGTCGCGCTCGACGACGGGTCTTCCGGTCGGAACGTGGTTTGCCTATCGCGATGCGGAGTTGCCCGTTAACGAACAGGATCTGCGGTTTACGTTGGACGAAGCCCGCGAAGCGTCGTCCAAGCTCGGTCTGTCGATACGCGACGAAGAGCTGACCGATCTGCTCACGCTCACCGACGGTTGGCCCGCAGCGATGAGCTTTGCCCTGCGGACCTCGACGCATTCAGCCGAGCTGCGAAACATTTCCGCGCTGACGCGCGAGATGATCTACCGCCTGCTCGCCGAGCAAGTCTATGTAGGCCTGAACGAGGAAGAGCAGGCGCTTCTCGAGGTTGCGGTTGCACTGCCCGCAATCGACATCGGAGTGCTGGAACGAGGCGGATTCGACCGAGCACTTACGATCGTCGAGCGGTTGCGCGAGCGGACGGCCTTTATCCATGAAGAGACGCCGGGCGCGTACCAGTGCCACGAGCTTTTCCGAGAGTTTGTGCGGCATCAAACGGCGCTCGGCGGGAAGCTTTCACAACAGGCGGTCCACGAACGCGCGGCTCGCGCCCTCGAGGCCGGCGGCGACGTCGAGCACGCAATCGCATCGTACGTATCGGCCGGCTCTCGGGCGGATGTGGTTCGCTTGCTAGAGGAGCACGGCTTCGATCTCCTCGAACGCGCCCGCGGAGACGTGGTCGGGCGCGCTCTCGAATCGCTCGATGAAAAAACGCGTCGAGAAAACCCGGCGGTGCTCGCGCTCCAGGGCTCACTTCACGCGATAGCCGGTAAGTTTGCGCGAGCCGAGTCATTCCTTCGGCGCTCGTTAGCTCGTGCCCACGGCGACCGCGACCTCATCGCGATAGCCAGTTTACGCCTAGCTTCACTTATTGGGAATCAGGGACGCGATGTCATCGCGGTGCTTGAACCAGTCGCAAAGGACCTAGGGCAAGCGGCATCCTATAGAGCAGAAGCGCTTTCGCTGATCGCCGCCAGGCAAGCGATATCGGGCGATCTTTCCACGGCCTCAACCGCTGTGCAACAGATCGAAAAGCTATTGCCTAGGGTGGACGCAGACGCACCGCGGGCAAGGGTCCTGCATCACGTCGGCATCGTCAATAAGCACGTCGGAGACGTTCGAAAGGCCTTTAAGAACCTCGAACAGGCGAGCCAGCTCGCGACAGAGATGCACTTTTTTAGCGTGGCAGGTCGCGCTTTTGCGGTCCTCTCAAATCTGGCTCTGCATGAAAGGGACGATGTAGACGAGCAGCTGCGCTACGCGATATCCGCGGCGGATGCCGCAACGAAGGCTGGTGATGCGTATGGGCTTCAGACGGCGTTGTTACAAATGCTCAGCGCAAGAATGCGGAGAGGTAGCGCTACCGAGAGTCTCAGGATAGAACAGCAATTAGCGTCGCTCCAAATCGATTCTCTCGCGAGTTGCTATGTGATGCAGTTCCGAGCGGTGCGTCTCGCATGGGAAGGGGAGTTCAGCGCAGCGCACTCGCTACTGTCGACATGTTGGAATGAAATGCTGCCGGGCGTAGATAGGGCGTCCTCGGGAGCTCACTACGCTCTGTTTTTAGCGCTTAGTGGTGAGAGGGATAGATCTATCGAACAGGTTCGCTCGGTGCTGAATCTGCTCGAATCGCTGAAAGTCAGCGGGCGCTTCGATACGCGATCGGCGACGATATGTTTCGTGTTATGCGCGATAGCTGAAGTCGCGAATGGGCGCACGACTAAGGCCGAGCGGATCCTTCAGCGAACGTTCATTATTGACGCCATTGAAAATGCCTCAGTGAAAGCCGGACATAGCATTTTACGAAGTGTCCGCACGCGGAGCCTATCAGCTTGGCGTGAAACAGCGTCTTTAATCGAGGGCCTGGCTAGGGCCGGTTACGGCGATGTCGGCCGCCTGTTGGCAGCGGCGTCCGCAGTGCTCCGCAGGCGGAGCGATGCCGGCAGCGCATTAGCCGAATTGTCGAATTCTGAGCGCGAAATACTTCGTCGACTATCCGAGGGCGTGCTGCCGAGAGACATAGCGACCGAGTCGAGACGCAGCGTGCACACGGTGCGGGCACATATTGCTAACGCGATCGCAAAGCTTGGCTGTCACGGCCGTGACGAAGCGATAGAAGCTGCCCGGCAGCGGGGGCTCGTCTGAGGTAACTGTTCCCCGAACGCAGGACTTCGGGCGTGCGTGTTGGTAGACACTACGTCTTCTAACCGTGCGGGGAGGTAACATGATCAGTTTGTTTATCGCGCTTATACTCGGGCTGGCTTTCACGCCGCCCGATCCGTTCTAGGCGTTATCGAGAACCCGTTTTCACTGGCGCACTAGGTTGTGCGCCACCCTGTTGGCACTCGTCCATGCCAGAATCGCGGCATGGACGAGTACTTCATTGGGGCTGGGGCGATCCTGACGGCGGGACCAGCGGCCTCGATCGCCGGGGCCACTCTTCACGCGCAGACCGACCCTGATCTGGCTGGGCGCGTTGAGGCCGCTCTTGTCGACTTCGAGGGAACGAGCACCGCGGAGCTGTCCCGCATCCTTATAATAGCCGCCGGCTGGAGCGTGGCGCGCTTCCGGACTGAGGTTATCAGCCGCTTGCTCGCCCAGCGGGAGTGTGGGCTCGCCGACGTGATCGGCACCCTTGCCGAAGGTACCGGTTCGCACGTCGTCCACGTGTTCGCGCGCTGGAGCCTGGACGGTACGATCTGCGCGCTCCTCCGTAACCGGGGGGTCCGGACGGTCGGGCACCCGCTCGAAGCAATCGGTCAGGCGGCACTCGTGTCCGGGCAACGTTTCGAGCGCTGGCGTTCGCCGGTCCGCGCCGCTTAGGCCGGGTTCAGGCGGCTCCAAGGGTGAGAAAGGACGATGCAGCGTAGAAATGTATGCTATGCCCAACGCCCGCGTTGCGGTCATCGACGACGACCGCATGGTTCGGGAGATGTTAGAACTGGGACTCTCCCGCGAAGGCTACGAGGTTCGAACGGCTACGGACGGGTTGGCGGCCCTGGAGCTCGTCAAGATCTTCGATCCGGAGCTGATCGTGCTCGACATCATGATGCCGAAGATCGATGGCGTGACGTTGCTTCCCAGGCTGCGCGAGATCACCCAAGCGCCCATCCTCATGCTCACCGCGAAGGGCGGTACCGAGGATAAGGTTCGATCGCTCAGCTCCGGAGCGGATGACTACCTCGTCAAGCCGTTCGTCTTCGAGGAGTTGATCGCGCGCCTGCAGGCTAAGCTGCGCCGGCCCCAACTGATCGAGGAGAACGTCCTTCGGTGGCGGGACATCTCGATCAACCCCGCCACTCGCGAAGCCTGGCGCGGGAAAGAGCCTCTCGAGTTCACGCAGCGGGAGTTCGATCTTCTCGAAGTCTTCATGCGCGAACCGCGCCGCGTTTTCAGCAAGGATCACTTGCTCGAAATCGTTTGGGGGCACGATTTTGAAGGCGGCCCGAACATCGTCGAAACCTATATCTCCTACCTGCGGGCTAAGGTGGATCGTGCCGCTGAGCCGGGTTCGTTTATCCGAACCGTACGCGGCGTCGGCTACGGGCTCTCTCAATAGCAAAGGGTGCATAACCCACCGTGAAGCTGGCAGCGCGTCTCTCGGCTCTCTACGCGGCGCTGCTCGGCGTGACCGTGCTGATCGTCATCCTCGCTTCGTCGATTGCGTTGGTCTTCGAACTGTGGCAGTTCTCCGGCGACGTCATGGTGGCCAAGCACGAAGAAGCGCGAATTCTGGTAGATCAATACCGCCGCGAGGGAATGACCCTGGCTCAAGCGGCGCCGGAGATCGTCAACGCGTTGCGCGGCATCGGCTTGCGCGTAACGGTATTCGATCTGAAGGGCCGGTATCTCGCGGGAGATCGGACGTTGCGTCCCAAGGTGCTTGCGGGCGTTATCGCCGCCGGCGGCATGGAATACTTCATCCCGCACGTTCAGCACGGACCTCGTCACACCGCCTTTGCTCCGCTACCCACCGATCCGACACAACTCGAGCCGACGTCGCTCGCCTCCGTCGAGGGCGGTTACGTCGGCTTCAGCCCTTCCTGGCCGCTCTTGCTCGTCTCGCTCATCCCGTATTGGCGAATCGTGGTCACCATCGCGCTGGTGGCGATCTTGCTCTCGTGGTTCGTCGGGCGGCTTTTTGCGCAACAATCGCTGCGCCCGATCAATGAAGTAAGCGATTCGCTGCGCGCGTTGGCCGACGGGGATTACACGCAACGCCGCTTCGTCATGGCGGGAGGCGATGAAGTCGCATCGCTCACCGCGGCGTTCAACGACGCCGTCGCGAGCGTAGCCACCGCGATCGACCACCGTCGTCATGCCGAAGAGCGCATGCGTCAATTTGCCGCAGACGCGTCGCACGAGCTTCGGACTCCGCTCACCGTGATCGCGGGCTACATCGACGTGCTGCGCCGCGGCGCAATCGAGGAGCCGAGAATTGCGCGTCAGATCCTAGCGACGATGTCGCTCGAGAAGGAACACATGCGCGGGCTGATCGATCGGCTCATGCGCTTGGCGCGCCTCGATTCGGAGGCTGCCCCCCAGGTCGAGCAAATCGACGTGGCCGAACTTTTGCGCAGCCAATGCGAAGCAGCTCGCCGTTTGGACGATCACCGCACGATCGATTACAGCATCGACGCGGTAAAGACGATCGACGCCGATCGAGGCGAGCTGGGTGAGGCGGTCTGGAACGTTATCGAAAACGCCCTGAAATATGCGCCCGAGGCACCGATTCATCTGAGCGCGTCGCGCAGCAACGGTCATGCGGTGATCACCGTGCGCGACGAAGGGCCGGGCATGTCCGAATCGGAGCGCCTGCACGCATTCGAACGCTTCTATCGGGGCGATCAGCGAGGCGAAATCACCGGCAGCGGACTCGGCCTGGCAATCGCGAAGCGCGCCGTCGAGCGGGCCGGCGGTGAGATCGCGATCGATAGCGCGCCCGGTCAGGGCACGGCCGTTACGATAACGATTTAGATTCCCAGGCTGGCTTCAGGCGCGTCTCGCGGACGTTCCTTATAATCGTTCGCAGATGCTACGTCGAGGGGCTGCGGCGGTGCTTTCGCTGCTCGTGTTATTGACGGTGACGACGTCGCGTACGCCCGCGCAGTCCGACTCCGGCGAGATCGACATCGTCGTCGCTGACGCGACGACCAAGCAACCACTCGAACTGGCCCGAGTGCTTTTGGACGGGCCGGTGATCACCTCGGAACTGACCGGTAAAAACGGCAAGGTCATCTTTACCGACGTCCCCGACGGCATTTATCGAGCCCGCATCATCAAGCGCGGCTACGAAAGCTTGACTTCGGCCTCGTTCGAGGTCCTCGACGGGAGAATCGTCACGGTAAGCTTTTCGCTGGCGCTCGCCAACGGAGGCTTGAAAGTCATCGGGGAGGTGACCGCCAAGTCGACGGCCACGATCTCGGCGACCAGCATCGACCAAAACTCGGCGCAGCGGCGGCTCTCGACCGACCTCGCCGACGCGCTCAACAAGCTCTCGGGCGTAACGGTCTCGACGTCGAGCGACGACAGTGACGCGACGCAGACGATTTCGCTCGAGGGTCACGACCCCTCGCAGACGCAGCTCACGCTCGACGGCATTCCGCTCAACGCGCCCGGGTCGACGGGTAACCTGGGCGCGTTCGCAACCGATCTCTTTCAAGGCGCGTCCGTTCACATGGGGCCGAGCCTGGGTGGTCTCGGCGGATCGGTGAACTTCAGCACGCTGCAACCGACGCTCAGCTGGATTTCGCAGTTGCAGATGTCGGTTGGAAGTTACGGCCGCTACAACTACTCGCTCGCGGAGACCGGGTCTGCCGGCAAGCTCGGCATCGCGGTCCAGACGGTTGACCGGCTCTATCCGAGTCTCGTCGACGGCGAATTCTACGAGGACGCAAGTGGGCTAGCGTACAGTCACGACGGCGATAGCACGATCTCGGGCAACCTGATCTCGGCCCGCTACGAATTCGGCGACAATAACACGCTCAACGGCATGTTCGTGAACTCGACGCGCGACACGAATATCGTCTGCCTGCGTTACAACGACTATCCGCCGAGCCTCCCCTGCGGGTACGGTCCCAATAACACCAATAGCAGCAATCTCCAGCTCTATTCGCTGACCGACAACGCGTTGCTCGGCGCGACGCAACTTCAGGCTTCGATTTTTTCGATGGATTTAGGCGGGGTGCTCGACGAGCTCGCGCGCTACGTGGACGGCGTCCCGTCCCCGACCGGCTATTCGAGCGACACGAGGTCCACCGGATACTCGATCAATGCGACGCTTCCGGCTCAAGAGCGCCACACGATCTCGTTTCAGGCCTACGGCACGTCGTCGCAGTTCGCGACGACCCCGCTCGTACCGCAAGCCGTCGAATTCTACAGCGGCGCGCAGACCACCCAGTACAACGTCGTCCAGGCAACGGATACCGTTCACTCCAACGACAAGCTGACGCTCAATGCG
>JASHOM010000130.1 GCA_030041115.1 Vulcanimicrobiota bacterium
TCGACCTTTCTCTTTGTCGAGCCGTCTTTCTTGAACGGGATGGGCCGGATATTCGATCTTTGGGGCGGTTTCGATCTTTATTCTACCTCTTGGACCACGCAGGAGGCCGATCTCCGCGCCCTCTACGCCGATTGGCGCGTTATTGGACAGGATATTCGCAGCGCAATCAGCACTGAAGCGTACGCGCTCCACGATTAGAGCCGATTGCCCCGGTCTCAGCGCCGTCAGGCCGCGCTAGCGCGCCGAAACCAAGACCTAAATCAACAGCAGACTCCGGCCGGCCGGGTCCAAACGCGGATGCAGGCAACCTTTCAAGGGCCGTTGCCGCCTCCTCAAATGCTTGAGCGGTACGAGCAAATATGCCCGGGGTTCGCTGAGCGCACTCTAGCTATGGTTGAACGCCAAGCAGAAGCCCGGCAGTCTAACGAACGGGCGGTCATCAACTCCAATATTCGCCATGAGGGACAGGGTCAGTGGATGGCCTTTATCCTCGCGCTCGCGTTCCTGGGCGTAGGCTCATACGCGCTTGCGCTGCATGAAGTTGGAGTCGGGGTCGGCATCTGGGCTGTAGATATCTGCAGCATACTTGGGATGTTTGTGTACCGGCAGCGTCGCAGCGAGAAAAGGGCGGCACAAGGCTTACCCCCTCAAAACATCCAGGTCTAAGCCGCAGGCTTTTTCCGACAGGCTCAGATGACAAGGCTGTGCGTTCTTCGACAGTCCTTCGCCTAGGGCGCTTTACGCGCTTCGCCTCGGCACCTCAGCGAGCGCGGCCTTCGGAATGTCGATCCGAGCCTTAAGGGAGGCCCTAAACTGAGGTTCGGGCGGCAGGGGCCTAGCGTGGGCGTCAGCCATGCGCCTCTTATAGCCGAACGTCCTTGAGTTGCACTCCCGCCAGCGGGACGGCCTGGCTCCCATTTTAGCCGCCCAACAGGCGGCTTCGGTGACGCGCCCGCTCTCGTAGAGTTTCGAGAAGCCCGTGTACCCGTCGGCCTGCAAGATGCCGGTAAACGGCTCCGAATGGTGTTGCGGCCATTCCCCTTTGCGATCCAGGGAAAAGGCGCACGAGACCGCCGGCGAATATACGAAAGATATTTCGGGGGAAACGACGCTCAAAACCTTTGGCCGGAGCCTGGAGAGTTAAGGCAACGAAACGTTTTTGCTTATTAAGTTCACGAGCAAGGACGCTTATGGTGGCTCCTCCGGCCCGGTTGTCACGGGATGCCCCATATTGCCCATAACGAAGAACTGGGGGAACGGTGAATAAGACTTCTCGACTGAGCTCCTTGACGTTAGCGGCGTTCGTTCTTGTGGGTTGCGGCGGATCGCCGCCGACGCCCGGCGCCGGTTCAGCCTCCTTCGCTCACGTTCGCGCAATGTCCGGGAGCTACGGATACTGCCCGGCGCTTCCCGGCGGAACGGGGATTCTTCCTGATGGCGACTTCTCCCAAGCTCTTAACCCGGGCGACCATAACATTACGCCGAACAAGGGCGTCGTTTTCGCGCCGGGCTGGAAGGTCTCAAAGGGCAATATCGATTTCAATGGTACGACCTATTGGGATATGGACGGCCTATGCAGTGTCGATCTCGACGGCGATCTTACCGTGGGCGGAATAAAATCCAGTGCTTTCAAGGCGAGGAAAGGCACCTACACGCTCACTTTCGTTATGTCGGGTAACGGCCATTGCGGTACGCCGCTCAAAACGATGAAGATCGCGATTGATAAACAGTTCACGACATTTACGTGGAATACGTCCAGCGGCTACGACGTTCAGGACGGCGATTACGCCACCGAGACGTGGCAGTTCCAGGCCAAGCCGCTCTCGGTCCTTGCGTTTACGAGCGAGGACCCGAAGGGGACCGGCTGCGGGGTAGTGATCGCGGGAATCGCGATAACGAAGAACTGAGCGTTCGTCCTTGTGGAACGCGGCGGGTCGCAGTCGCTCATCGGTGCACCGAGCGCGTGCGCACGGCGAAAAAAGACGGAAGGGCTGGCACGCAAGCGGTACCGAACGGCGCCTCGCTCCTCGTCCTTCCACTTAGCGAAGGTGCGCAACTTGGGGCGGGGACCGCTGCTGATGTGCGGTCCTCTTCTTTTGAGCGGTTTGGCGTGAGGGGTTTGGCGACGACGCGGCGGCGACCGGCTCAGGCGCAGGTCGCGCGCGGCCGCTTGGTCAGCCTATGACGCAAGTTCGGCTACGCGGGCGGTTTCCTCCGGCCGGCACGCGATCCCGCCCTTTGGCCGTGCTCGTGAGCCGGCCTGTCGGCAACGTAGGAGAAGGGTCTTTACAGCCGGGATACCAGGGGGTATGATTGGCGCCGGTCCAAATCTAAGGTAGAACGGTTTTCGGAGGGCGCGCCCAATCGCGCCATCGCGGCGAGTCGCCCGCGCACCGCTCAAAAGCGCCGGCAGGAGCTCGCCGATAGGTCGGGGACGTATCTGCATTGCAGCCGCCAGCCGACGAAGTCCGGAGGTGGGATTCCTCAAGGGTCAAGGAGACCTGAAAAAATTGAAGGCACTCGGCAGGCACATCGTGTGCGAGCTTTCGGGCTGTCGCCCCTCGTTGCTTTCGGATGTCGACGGCATCGCGGCCATGATGATCGAGGCCGCCAAAGCCGCTCGTGCTACTATTATGCAGAGCGCCTTTCATCGCTTCGAGCCGGAGGGCGTCTCCGGCACGGTCATTTTGGCCGAATCTCACATTTCGATCCACACCTGGCCCGAGAAGGGCTATGCGGCGATGGATTTCTACACGTGCGGCGATCACACCGACCCCTGGCTCGCTTGCGAGCACGCAGCGCGAGCGCTGAAAGCGACGAGCGTCCTTACTACCGAATTCAAGCGTGGAATCGAGAAGAGCGACGGCGAGTTCACCCATGTGGTCAGCCGCAATCACGACATACGCGTGCTGAGCGCCTAGGAGCCGTAGGGCTATGGCGGATTTCGGTCTCCGGTCCGCCTTTCGTCCGAACAAAATTCGGCGCCGAATCCGAAAACGACCGTAACGCTGCAGGCTTCTAGGCGCGAATTTCCTTAACACTTATCATCAGCAATTATCAGCTTTCTCGTTTGTCAATTCGGCAGGCCTGTTCGGCCTATCGTCCAATTCTTTCACGCTAAGGGTCACTGCATTTCAAAGAGGTTGAGAATAACACTCCATGCGTTCATCAATGATTAGAGCCTGTTCGATTGCGGCGGTCTCGGCGATTGCGCTGGCCGCTTGCGCCGGTCGCGGCATCGTTCCGTCGTCAAACGACGCGGCCGCGCCGATGTCGCCGGGCGGTCTTTGGCCGCTCGCGTCGAGCGGCTGCGCGACCAGCCCGCCGCAATACGAATGGATATTCAAGGGCTCGTGCGACAAGTTTACGCTCAAGTCGACGGGCGGCTCGTTCAGCCTAGCGACCTATGAGGATCTCACGGTCAAAGGTTCGATCGGCAAGAATACCGCGAAGGGATCGGTGACCGTCTACATCGCCGATGCGATCGACAAGAACGGGGACATCGAAGCGAACAAAGGCAAGAAGTTCCCCGCGTACAAGGCGAACGGCACGACGGTCATCTATGCGGCGGTCAGCAACCAAAGCTCGCAGCTCATCAAGCCGGTCCCCGTAAAGGACAAGACCGTTCTCGCATACACGATTACGGACTCGAAGGCGCTTCCCGGCAATACGTGCGCGGCCGCGCTCTTGGAGGAATCGGAAAAGGGAGCCTACAGCTGGAAGCAATTCCCCGGAGGCTGCGAGGTGTCGGGCAAGACGATTTCCGTGAAAGTTTACGAGGCGCCATCGGGCTTCGCGCTCCCGCCCAAAGGGACGCCGCTCTATTTCGCCATCAACTGTTATAAAGGCTGATCCGATCGCATAAGAACTGACCACCGTCACCCGGCGAAGCCTGATCGAAGAGCCCCGCCCGCGGCGGGGTTCTCCTTTTGCGCCGCCAATCTACGCCGGCATGCCGAAAACGCAGCGATGGCAGTGGTACGTCGAAGAGTTCGCGCCCAGCGAGCAGCATCACCACGCGATCGACGAGCTCTACTATTCGGGGCGCTCGGCGTTCCAACAGATCGCGGTCCTTCGCTCGCCGGTCTTCGGCAAGATGCTCGTCATCGACGGCGACACGCAGAGCGCCCAGGTTGACGAGCGAATCTACCATGAAACGCTCGTTCACCCCGCCCTCGCCGGGGCTGCGGATCGGCGCGAGGTGCTGGTCATCGGCGGCGGCGAGGGTGCGACGCTGCGGGAGGTGCTGCGTTGTCCCGACGTCGTCGCGTGCACGATGGTCGACATCGACGCGCTGGTCGTCGAGCTTTCAAAACGCTATCTCGCCGAATGGTCGCAAGGTGCATTCGACGACGCGCGGGCACGCGTGATCGTCGGCGACGCGCTGGAGTTCATGCGCGCGACGAGCGAGCGCTACGGCGTCATTCTCTCGGACCTCACCGAGCCGCTCGAGGATTCGCCGAGCAACCCGCTCTTCAACGACGAGGTTTTCGAGCTGATCAAGTCGCGTCTGGCCGAAGGCGGCGTGTACGTCCTCCAAGCCAGTACCGGCGCGGCGATCAACGCCGGACTGCACTGTAAGATGGCGCGCACGCTGCGCCGTCACTACGCGCACGTCGTTTCCTTCGTTACGCACGTACCGGCTTTCGATACCGAGTGGGCCTTTCTCGCGTGCAGCGATCGCATCGCCTTGGCCGGCCTCGAGTCGGCGCGCATCGACGCATACTGCGCCGCATTGAGCGGCGAGAGCTTTTTCTACGACTCGACGACGCACCGTCGTCTCTTTGCGCTTCCGCTCTATTTGCGCCGGATGCTGGCCGCGAGCGGGGATACCTTTTAGCGGACCGAAACGTACGTCATGAGCATTGATTTTTCGCGCGCGCCGCACGCTTGGGAGAAGGAGAAGAGCAATTTCGTCGCGCTGCTCGACCTCAAGCTGGAAAGCGTCGAGCACGGCAAAGCGGTGATGCGCATGCCCTATCGCGCCGAGATCACCAACGGAACCGGCGCCGTGCACGGCGGCGCGATCGTCAGCCTCTGCGACACGGTCTTTTACGTCGCGCTGGCCTCGATTTACGGGCGCGATCAAGACACGACGACGATTGCCTTGCAGTGCAATTTTCTGGCACCGGCGCGACCGCCGCACGATCTCGTTGCGGAGGCGCGCGTGTTACGCGGCGGTCGCCGGATCGTCTACGGCGAAGTCTACGTCCGCAGCGGCACGGAAATCGTTGCCCACGCGACGCTCGACTTTCTGAATACCTATCCCGCAGAGAAACCCGTCACAAAGTGAGGCGTACCGCGCTTTACGACGAGCACGTCCGTGCCGGCGCTCGGCTCGTGCCTTTCGCGGAGTTCGAAATGCCCGTGCAGTACGCGGGCATCATCAAAGAACACGACGCCGTTCGCCGGCGCGCCGGGTTGTTCGACCTTTCGCACATGGGCCAATTCTGGCTGAGCGGCGAGATGGTTGCGCCCTGGGCGGATACGCTGACGGTTAACGCGGTGGGCACGATGAAACCGCTGCAGGCTCGCTATAACATCTTTTGCAACGAAGGCGGCGGCGCGCACGACGATACCATCTTCTATCGGCTCGCAACGGGCTGGCTGCTCGTCGTCAACGCCGCAAACGCCGACAAGATGTGGAAGCTTCTCAACGAGCGGCTGCCTCCGGCCGGCGTCGCGCTCGAGAATCGGCACGGACGTCGCGCTCTCATCGCGATTCAGGGCCCTCGCTCGGTCGAGATGCTCCAACCGCACGTCGACCTCGACCTGGCCGCGTTACGCTACTATTTCTGCGCGGAGGGTCGCGTCAACGGCGTCCCCGCCGTGATCGCGCGCACCGGCTATACGGGCGAAGACGGCTTCGAGCTTTTCGTCGACGGCAATGAGGCCGCACGGCTGTGGAACTCGCTGCTGATCGTCCATCAAACCGATGGCCTCGAGCCGTGCGGTTTGGGAGCGCGCGACGTCTTGCGTCTCGAGGCGGGCATGCCGCTCTACGGACACGAGCTGACCGAGGCGATCACCCCGGTGCAAGCCGGCTTGAAATGGGCGCTGAAGTTGGACAAGCCGGACTTCGTGGGAAAGGAAGCGCTCGTGCAGCAACTCGAGCGGGACGAATACTCGCGCATCGCGGGCATCGTCATGGATGGACGGGCGCCCGCGCGCGAGGGCTACCCGGTCTGGCGCGAAGGACGACTCGTCGGATCCGTACGAAGCGGTTCGATCGCTCCGTCTCTCGAAAACAAAAACGTCGCGACGGCGCTCGTGGCGCGAGAGGCGGCAACCGTGGGCTCGCGTCTCGAGGTCGAGATTCGCGGGACCAAGCACGGCGCGACCGTGGTGCCGCTGCCGTTCTACAAACGCGCGAAATAACGTTCGCTCTGCGTGGCCCTGGCTAGCCGGCGCGACGCTGTGCTATAGAGGGAGTCGCTTTATCGTCGACCCCGACGGGCTGAATTCTAAAACAGGGTACTCAAGCAAAATAGGCAACGCATGAAATTATTTTCGTCTGAGCGCGCTCTGGCCGTGGACCGGCGAGAAATATCCCAGGCTCGAGCGTGGACATCCACTAGCGAGCGATCGCGCCGGAACGCGGATGCGCGCCACTCAAACAGAAGCAAAAAAGCGCCGCCAGCAGACTAACGCAGCAGGGGGCTAGTGGCGCACACCCTAACGGCGTTCGGGCACGACGAGCGCCCAAGCGCTCAAGGAGTCCACCTTTTATGACCAGGCCGAGATTTAAAGCGAGCTGTTTCTCTCTAATCCTCGTCGCCCTCTACGTCCCAGGATGCGGTGCCTATTCTCAGGCGCCAGCCTTGATTTCGCCGGAAGGCGGCCCCGCGGCACGCGGAACTAAAAGCATGAGCTCGGGAGTATTATCGGCGACCAGCGGTGCGCCGCTAATTTATGCTGCTAGCGGATGCGGCAAATCTGGTGGGCTGTGCGTTCTGTCTTATCCGGAGGGTAGACTGGTGGGGACCGTCAGGTTTAAGACGTCGGGTCCTGCCTCGACGCTGTGTTCTGACGCAAACGGAAACGTCTATGTTACCAATGGAAGCGAAGTGCTTGAGTTTGCGCATGGTGGAACTAAGGCAGTCGCCACGTTCAACCTTCCCGGTGACTCTGCAACCGGTTGCTCGATAGACCCGACGAGCAGCAAAGTTGCGGTCGTCTTCAAAGGAAGCGGCAGCGATGTCGCGGTCTTTCAGGACGCTACCGGAACGCCTAGCCTCTACGACTCCGGTCTGGACTCGATCTATTGCGGTTATGATGCTGCCGGCGATTTGTTTGTCGACGGATACACGGGCTCAGGCGACGGTTTGTCTGAGTTGGCAGCTGGCGCCTCACAGTTTCAGAATTTGAGCGTCGACAAGCAAGTATACGTTCCCGGTGAAGTGCAATGGGATGGCGAGCACATCACGTGGCAAGACCAAGAAAAAAGGGCTGGTGTCATTTATCAGCTGAGTGTCTCGGGATCTCATGTAACGACGGTCGGCTCTACAAAGCTGAAGGGCTCCTACGATTGGCCCGAGCAGTCGTGGATATACAAAAGCCAAGTCTTAATCCCTTTTAGCGATCATAGGCCGCAGCGCGGCACAAGGATTGGCCTGTGGAAATATCCGCAAGGCGGCAATAGCATCGCCACGTTCAAGACGTTCGGAAAGCATGAGAAGTATCTTTCACTAGACGGCATTACGGTCAGCGTGCCAGCGTCCTTGTAGCGCGAGTCGATTCGCCCTCATAATCTCTGTACTTACCGGCGGAAAGGAAAGCTAAAAAGATGTCGGCACCTTGCGCTGCACCGGGAATCTACTTTGTGACCCGCTCCTGGCGCCGAAGGCTACACCGCCGCCGTCACCATAAACTGGAACTGCCCACTTCGCTTTCTCGGCACGGGCAATTGTAGGTTGATTCTTGTGATGGATGTTGCCCACGCAGCGGTGGGCGGCAATATGCTTGCTATAAATACCGTTGGCAGGAGAGGCGACGAAACACTAAAGACGAACGTTGGGGGCATAATAACCGAAAGGAAGAGAAGTGGCGCAGCCGCAGGATCTGCTCTACAGTAAAGAACACGAATGGGTGAAGCTGGACGGTGACTCGGCGACGATCGGAATTACCGATTACGCGCAGAACGCGCTGGGCGACATCGTGTACGTCGAGTTGCCCAAGGTCGGCGAGGCGATTGCGCAATTCGCCAACATCGGCGTGATCGAGTCGGTCAAGGCCGTCTCGGATCTCTTTACGCCGCTCTCGGGCGAGGTGGTCGAGATCAACGGCCTGCTCGAAAACGATCCCGCGGCGGTCAATCGCGATCCGTACGGAACCGGCTGGCTGCTGAAGGTTCGCCCCACGAAGCCCGGCGAATCGAAGGGCCTCCTCTCCCCCGACGAGTACGACAAGATCGCAAACCAATAGCTCGCGAGCGTTCACGGCAGAAAGCCGGTCATACGAACGCCGAGCGCCACGCCCGTGACGTGCAGGCTCCTAGCGTTCGGCTCGGCCGCGGGTTTCGTAGGAACCGGGCGGCTTGGCACCCAAAAAATGGCGTCGCGAAAGGAGCAGAGAGTATGGTACGTTTCGTTACGGCCTCGGCCGTTGCGTTCGCCCTGGCCGCATCCCTAGCACGGGTTGCGGCCGCGCCTTCGGAGCCGATGTTGCCCCCTCAACCCGCCGTACGTCCCGCTGGAATCCCCGCGGACGCGGTGATGGTTTCTCCGTGCATTGCGACGATGGGCGAACACTGGGCGAACCTGAAGGACCTTCCGCTTGGACCGATCTACGGCGTTTGGCAAGGCAAGCCGGTTTTCACGGAGATGATGGTGTCGGTGAAACAGCTCCAGCAGGGATTCAGCTACGCGAACATCCACGCGTTGCCGGGCTATACGATCGACCACATCGACTTCGAGTACGAGCCCAACGGCCACCAAGGCTTCGCGGTTCCCCACTACGACCTCCACGCCTACTACGTGTCGCCCGCCGTGCAAGCGACGATCTGCCCGCACGGAATCCCCGATTCCGCGATGAAACCGATGAACCGATAGGCCACATTTACTCGAGTATGTATGCCCCGCACACCGAGCGCGACGTCGAGCAAATGCTCGAAACGATCGGCGTCGAGTCGCTCGAGGACCTTCTGCGCGTACCCGACCCCATCGCGCTCAAAGCGAAGCTCGACGTCGTTCCGGCACTACCGGAGTACTTGATCCAGCGTCGCTTCGCACGGTTCGCCGAGCAGAACCCAGGCGTCGACTACCGCTCCTTTCTCGGTGGCGGGTCCTACCGGCACTACGTGCCGCCGGCGGTCGCCGCGCTGGCGATGCGGGGCGAGTTCTTGACCGCCTATACGCCCTACCAGGCCGAAGTCTCGCAGGGATACTTACAGGCGATCTACGAGTGGCAGACCTACATCTGCCTGCTCACCGGCATGGATCTGGCGAACGCTTCGGTCTACGATGGCGCGACCGCGCTCGCCGAAGCGGCGATCATGGCACTCGCCGCTACCGGCCGCGCAAAGATCTTGGTTTCGCGAACCGTCGATCCCAACTACCGGGCGGTGTTGCGAACCTACTGCGACGGACTCGACGTTGCGGTGGACGAGATTGCGTTCGCCGACGACGGCACTACGGATTTCGGAGCGCTCGCCGATGCCGTCGCCGGCAACGCATATGCCGCGGTGGCACTGCAGTCGCCGAATTTTTTCGGCTGCGTCGAGAGACCCGCGCCCCGCGCGACGGAGGCCATCGCGGCAAGCGGCACGGTTCCGATCGGCGTCGTGGCCGAGGCGCTGTCCTTGGCGGCGCTCGCGCCGCCCGCATCGTGGGGCGCGCAAATCGTTGCCGGCGAAGCGCAAAGCTTCGGCGTTGCGCCGGCTTACGGCGGACCGTACGCCGGCTTCATCGCTTCGACGCAGGAGCACATGCGCCGTATTCCGGGGCGCCTGGCCGGAAGGACCGTCGATAACGCCGGCCGCACCGCCTACGTTCTGACGCTGCAGGCGCGCGAGCAGCACATCCGGCGCGAACGCGCCACGTCGAACATCTGCACGAATCAGGCACACTGCGCGCTGATCGCGACGATCTACCTCGCGCTCATGGGGAAGACCGGCCTGCGCAATGCCGCCGCGCTGAATCTAACGCGCTCGCGCGAGTTGGCGAGCGCAGTCGCCAACGTCGAGGGCGTGCGTCTGAAGTACGCGACGCCGTTTTTCAACGAGTTCGTCGCCGACGTCGGCCGGCCGGCCGGCGAGGTGCTGTCGGCGCTCCGAGCGCGCCGCATCTTGGGTGGTCTCGACCTCGGCCGTTTCTACCCCGAGCTGGGCACGTGCATTCTCATGACGGCGACCGAGCTCACGACCAGCGGAGACGTCCGCGCGCTCGCCGATGCTTTGCAGGAGGTGCTCCGTGTCCCCGCAACCGTCTGAGGCGGCCGGCGGCAACGGCGGCGTTGCGCTGATCTTCGAACTGGGTCAGGAGGGCCGCGCGAACCGCTATCTCGAGAATGCAAAGCCGCTCGAAACGTTTCTGCCGCCGTCGCTGCTGCGCGACGACCTGCCGCTCCCCGATAACAGCGAGCTCGACGTCGTGCGTCACTACACGCAACTTTCGCAGCGAACGTTCGGGATCGATCTCGGCTTCTATCCGTTGGGCTCGTGTACGATGAAGTACAATCCACGCGTCAACGATGCGGTTGCGACTCGGCACGAGTTCGCCGACCTTCATCCTTATACGCCCGACGAGCTCGCCCAAGGCGCGCTGCAAGTGATGTACGAGCTCGAACGCTCCCTCAGTTCGCTCTTCGGGATGGCGGCATTCTCCCTGAATCCGTCGGCGGGCGCGCATGCCGAATTGGGAGCGTTGCTCATCGCCAAGAAGTTTTTCAAAGAGCGCGGCCAGACGCAACGCGACAAAGTCATCGTTCCGGACACCGCGCACGGCACCAACCCGGCATCCGCGGCGATGTGCGGGTTCAAGGTGATCTCGCTGCCCAGCGACGAGCGCGGACGGGTGAGCGTGGCCGAGATAGGAAAGGTGCTCGGCGCCGATACCGCCGTCTGCATGATGACCAACCCGAACACGCTCGGTCTGTTCGAAGACGAGATCGCCGAGATCGCCGCGGCGGTGCACGAAGCGGGCGGTCTCATGTACTACGACGGAGCGAACGCCAACGCGATCATGGGTTACGCGCGGCCGGGCGACATGGGCTTCGATCTGATGCACCTCAACACGCATAAAACGTTCACGATTCCCCACGGCGGAGGCGGTGCCGGTCACGGTCCGCTCGGCGTAGCGGCTCATCTCGTTGAATACTTGCCGATTCCGGTCGTCGTGCGCGAAGGATCGAGTTTCCGGCTGGATTTCGATCGGCCCAAATCGATCGGGCCGATGCGTTCGTTCTGGTCGAATTTCGCGCATGCCGCGCGCGCGCTCGCGTACTTGTACGCTAACGGCGAAGAGGGTCTCAAACGGGTCTCGCAGCTTGCCGTGCTCAACGCCAACTATTTGCGCGTCAAGGTCGCCGAGTTTCTCGACACACCGTATCCGGAGAACTGCCGTCACGAGTTCGTGGCCTCGGCCCAACGGCTTCGTAAAGAGCACGGCGTCCGCGCGCTCGACATCGCGAAAGCGTTGCTCGACTGCGGTTACATGGCCCCGACGATCTACTTTCCGCTCATCGTGCCGGAGTGCCTGATGATCGAACCAACGGAAACCGAATCGAAAGAGACGCTCGATGCTTTTGCGCAAGCGCTGCAGACGATCGTCGAGCGAGCCGCAAGCGACCCCGAAGCGCTCTTTGCCGCGCCGACGACCACGGTGGTCGGACGGGTTGACGAGACCCGGGCGGCGCGCCGGCCCGACCTTCGCTGGAGGCCGGCTACGGGGCAGGAGGAGGGAAGCCGGCCGGCGCCGAAAAAGTAACCATAGTCATCAACTTCGATTCTCCTGAACAGTGAGGTATACGTGCTAAGGCGGCTCATCGATGATCTTCGTGTTCGGAGTCCTCTCGAGAGGGGCAATAGCGAGGTAGGCGCCCTGTTGACCGCAGCCGGCAACGGCTGGGAAGGCGGGCGTCCGCTCCTCTCGCGGGCGGCGACGTACACGCGGACCTGCGCATATCGGGACGATTCGTTCGAAATCGTCTTGCTCAACTGGGCTCGGGGAGCCGCCTCCCCGATTCACGATCACGGCGACCAGCACTGCTGGATGATCGTGCTGCAAGGGGGACTCTGGGTCGAGGACTACGTTCGGCTCGATGCAGCCGACGTGGAGGGATACGCCCATGTGGAGCGTCGCGGCGTACGCGCGCTCGGGCCGGGCGAAATGGACCTGCGATCGGGCCGCTTCGACCTTCACCGGGTTGCGGCGACGGATCGCGCGGCGACCGTCACGCTGCACCTCTACTCCGCGCCGCTGCGAAAGTTTTTAGTCTACGACGAATCGGCGCGGCGTTGTGAAACCGCGCAGGGTACGTACGACGAGGTTCTATCCGTTTACACCGGGTCCGCAAGCTGATGCTCGAGCTCGACGTCGCCATCGTAGGCGGCGGTTTTAGCGGTTGTGCGGTTGCTTCGAACCTAGCGCGCTGCGCCGACGCGGCTCTCGCCGTCGCGCTCTTTGAGCCCGGCGAGTTAGGCCGCGGTGCGGCATACGGCACGCCCCATCCCGAGCATCTGCTCAACACGCGCGCGCACATGATGAGCATTTACTCGGACGATTCCGAGCATTTCGTGCGCTGGCTGGGTGAGCGGGCCCGTGGGGCCGACTTCGTCGGCCGCCGGACCTACGGCGAATACGTCGGCGCGATGGCGGCCAACGCGTTCGCGCAGCCGGGATTCGAGCGCGTGCGCGAACGCGTCGCCGCCGTGCGGCGGCAGCCGCGCGGGGATTTCAGCATCGAAACCGAGTCCGGCCGGCGCCTGTCCGCACGAAGCGTTCTGCTCGCCACCGGCAACGCACTTCCCAACGACGACTTTCTGCCGGCGGCGATGCGCGTGCATCCCGGATACGTTGCCGATCCATGGCGTTTCGATTACGGCGCCGTCGGCGGACAGGTGCTGATCGTCGGTTCGGGTCTCTCGGCGCTCGACGTCATGGTGGCGTTGAAGGCAAACGGTCATCGCGGCACGGTCACGGTCGTCTCGCGGCGGGGCCGGTATCCCGAGGTCCATGCGAACGTGGAGCGCCTCGACGTGATCCCGGCACTCGACACGCGCGGCGCGCGTGCACTCTTGCGCTGCCTTCGACGTCACATTGACGATGCGGCGCAGCGCGGATTCGATTGGCGTGCGGTCGTGGACGCCTTGCGTCCCGAGAGCGAAGCGATCTGGAGACGGCTCTCTCGGCTCGAGCAACTGCGGTTCGAGCGCCACCTGCGCTCGCACTGGGACCGGCACCGCCACCGCATGCCGCCGCAAGTCGACGCGGTCCGGCGCGAGTATCGACAGTCGGGGCGGTTGCGCACCTACGCCGGAAAGGTGTCGCGCATGGAGCGCGGCACCGTAACGATCGCGCTCTCCGCTGGAGGGAGCACGCAAATGCAACCCGATTGGATCGTCAACTGCGCCGGGCTGGGTCGCGCCTCGGCCTTGAAAAAGGATCCACTGCTTGGCGCGATGCTCTCCGACGGCACCCTGTCGTTGGAGCCGAGCGGGCTGGGCGTACGCGCGGCTTGGGATCTGGTCGCGATCGACGCCGCCGGGCGTCGAGTCTCCGGCTTGTGGATCGTCGGATCGCCCATTCGCGGCTCGCGCTTCGAGGCCACCGCCGTTCCCGAGCTGCGCGCCATGGCCGAGCTGGCGGCGACGGGAATCCGCGAAATGCATCGCTTGCCTGAGCACCAAGCAAATAAGCAGGTTCCGAGCGACGCTTCCTGCAGCCCTTCTTGGGCCGGGACGGTATAATGGGCTGGAAGCGTCATGCGAATCAAGTACGAGGTGTCGGCCGGCGGATTGCTTCTGCGCCGGCATGATTCGAGATACGGTGCCCTTCTGATCGGGCGCGGCATACCGCCGCGGGTCTGGACGCTGCCCAAAGGGCACGTCGAGCCGCACGAATCAACCGAGCAAGCAGGTCTTCGCGAAGTTCACGAGGAGACGGGGTGCTGGGGCGAAATCGTCACCCGGCTCAGTGAGATTTCCTACTGGTTTTACGTCGGGAAAGCAAAGCGTCGTAAGTCCGTGACCTTCTTTTTGATGCGTTATCTTTCGGGCGATCCGGCAAGGCACGATCACGAGGTGGACGACGCCGCCTGGTTCGATCTCCCACAGGCGCGCAAGACGCTCAAGTACGTCAACGAACGGCGCCTCATCGACTTGGCGCTGGAGTTTCTCGCCGCTGCGCCCGACGCGTTCGGGGAACCCGAAGTCGTCACTCGCACCGCCGAACGCATATCGTCCTGAATACCGAGACCCGCGCTTTCCGCGTTCGGCTCGATGCGTTTGACGGTCCGCTCGACCTTTTGCTAGGCCTGATCAAAGAGCAGCAACTCGATATTGCGACCGTTCCGCTCGCAGCGGTTGCCGAGCAGTATCTGCAATACGTTCGCGCCTTGCAAATGCGCGACGTCGAAATTGCTGCCGAGTATCTGGTCATCGCCGCGACGCTGCTCTTTCTGAAATCTCGGGCGCTCTTGCCGCCCATCCCCACCGAGCTGGTCGATGACGAGAGCGAAACGCCCGAGGCCGTCGAGGAGCGCCTGCGCCGGCGCTTGATCGCGTACTCGAAGTATCGCGAACTGGGCGAGGAGCTGCGCCGGCAGCAAAGCGAGGCGAGCGCATTTTTCTATCGCGAGTCGGGCGACCCGGCCGGCGCGATCGTGCAGCGCTACGATATCGATCCCGAGAAGCTCAAGCGCGCTTTCGTCGCCATGCTCGCGCAGGCCCGTCCGGAAAAGCGTTCGATCGCGCGCGAACGCATCTCGCTCTTGGCCTCGATGGACTACATCATGCGCCGCATCAAGGAACGCGGCGAGGCCTACTTCTCCGGGCTCTGCGGCGAGCTGGGGATGACCCGCGACGCGATCATCGTGACCTTTCTCGCGATCCTCGAGCTCGTTCGCCTTCGGCGCGTCGGTTTCGAGCAGCCCCAAGCCTTCGACGACATTCGGCTCTTCCCGGCGCCGAAACGTGCGACGTGAGCGACCTCGACGAAGCGGTGCTGCGTCTTCAGCGTCCGGTCGAGGCGCTGCTCTTCGTCGCCGGCGAGGCGCTCTCGATTCAACAGCTCGCCAAGCTGCTGCGCGCGCACGAGCGAGAGATTGCGGCAGTGCTTGCGAAAATCGAAGCCGAGTTCACCGAGCGCGGCGTCGTCCTGCGTGAGGTGGCGGGCGGCTACCGGTTCGCCACGTCGCCGCTTGCCCGCGACGTCGTCGAGGCATACCTGCTGCCTCCCAAGACGACGCTATCGACCCCGGCTCTCGAGGCGCTGGCCATCGTCGCGCATCTACAGCCCACGACGCGCAGCGAAATCGAAGCGATTCGCGGCGTGAACTCGGATAGCGTCGTGAGCACGCTGCTCGATCGCGGGCTGATTGCCGAGGCCGGCCGCAAAGACGTCGTCGGACGCCCGATGCAGTATACGACGACGCCGTTCTTCCTGGAGTCGTTCGGCTTGCGTTCGCTCGACGATCTGCCGGAGCTCGAGCTCGAACCGGGTCAGGCGCTAGAGTTCGATTTGGCGAGTTCTTCGTAAGATGCGCATCGGGCTGCACGTGCACGTCGCGAGCGGCTACGTCAAAGCGGTAGAGCATGCGAAGGCGGCGGGCTGCAGCGCGATGCAAGTGTTCTCGTCAAATCCGCGCAGCTACCGGACCGGCACCGTGGATTCCGTCGCGCTCGCAAACTTCGCGCAGCTTCGCCGCGACGCGGGACTCGATCCGTGCGCGATCCATACGCCATACCTCATCAACTTTGCCAGCGCCGATCCGAAGATCGCGCGCGGTTCGCTCGGATTGCTGCAGAACGACCTCGCCGTCGCGGCGCAAGGCGGCATGCGGTTCGTCAATACGCATCTCGGATCGTATGGGACGCGCGATCGCGATGATGGGTTCGATTCGATCTGCCGCGCGCTCGAAGAGGCGCTGGCGACGATCGCTCCGGGCGTTTTCCTCGTCGTGGAAAACTCGGCCGGGGCCGGCAATCTGGCCGGCGGCACGCTGGCGGAACTCGGCTCGCTGATCCGGCGCCTCGGCCATCCGCAGTTGGGCGTTTGCCTCGACACCGCCCACGCGTGGGCTTCGGGCTACGCGATCGACACGCAAGCCGGCGTCGAGCGTTTCTTGGGCGAGGTCGAAAGCGAGATCGGGCTCGACCGCCTGTTGATGTTTCACTTCAACGACACCGAAGTGCCGCTGGGCGCGAGCCGTGACCGGCACTGGCACATCGGCGAGGGCAAGATCGGATTCGAAGGCTTCCGGGCCTTGCTCGCCCATCCGGAGCTGCGCGAGAAGACGGCGATTCTCGAAACGCCGGGCAGCGACGAGGACGACGTTCGCAACATGCAGACGGTCCTCGCCATTGCGAAGGGGATTGCCGCCCGCCTATAGGACGCGCAGATGCGGCAAGCGGAGATTCGACTCCCGGAAGAGCGCCGTGTCGGCGCGGGTGAGCTTGAGCCTCAGGTCGACGTCGCCGGCGTCGGAAACGAAGGGTGCATTGCGGATCGGGTCGCGGAACATTTGAAACCTCTTGACGGATGTGGTAACCTTCAATCATTATATGGTGGTGACAGTAACTTGTCAAGTTATTTTGCCGGTGACCCGGCCGCGCAGCGGGCCGCGGATCTGACCAAAGCGGCCTCCGACGCCGCTCCGGGGGGTCTCGAGCTGGTCCGCCGCTTCGTCAATACGATCGAGCTGCCCAACGGACCCGACGAGCTCGATTCGTTGGAGAAGGCACGCGCCTGGTGTCTCAGTCATGGCCTGGCCCCACCGCGAAACGGGGCACATCTCGAGCAGCTCCGGGCGTTCCGCGAGACGTTGCGCGATTTGCTTTTCGCCAATAACGGCGAAGGCGACGCGCCCGGCGCCTGGGTGCGCATGCAGCCGTTCTTGGCGAGCACGCGTCTGAGCTTGGCCGTGAATCCGATGAGCGGCTTGGAGCTCAAGCCTGAAGACAAAGGGCCGATCGCGTCGCTGCTGGCGGTCGTCTACGAGTCGCAATTGCTCGGCGCGTGGGCTCGCCTTCGCGCCTGCCGGAAACCCAGTTGCCGCTTTGCCTACTACGACTCTACGAAGAACGCGTCGCGCGCGTGGTGCAGCATGGCGACGTGCGGCAATCAGGCGAAGGCCAAACGCCGCCGCGAGCGTGAGCGTCAGCGCTAGTTTCGTCGCGCATTTCGACGTCGACGCGTTCTACGCGAGCGTGGCCGTGCGCGACGATCCGCGCCTTGCCGGTAAGCCGGTGGCGATCGCCGGCCGCAGCCGGCGCGCCGTCGTCCTCACCGCGTCGTACGAGGCGCGCCCCTACGGCGTTCGTTCGGCGATGCCGCTCTACCAAGCGCGAGTAGCCTGCCCCGACCTCGTCGTCGTATCGCCCGACATGCAGAAGTACCGCGCGATTTCGAGCGAGATCTTCGAGGTCTTGAGCCGGCGCGGACATCCGATCGAGCGGCTCTCGCTCGATGAGGCCTTCGTGGGCCTGGGCGGCGCGACGTTCGACGAAGCGCGCGCATTCGCGGCGGCGCGTCGACGCGAGATTTTCGAGGTCACGCGGCTGACGGTGAGCGCCGGAGTTGCGACCGGTAAAACGATCGCGAAGATCTGCTCCGACACGTGTAAGCCCGACGGGCTGTTGGCGATCGCGCCGGGTGATGAAGCGGCGTTTCTGGCGCCCTTGCCGGTATCTCGTCTTTGGGGCATCGGGCCGAAGATGCAAGCGCGCTTGAGCGTCTTCGGGATCACGACGATCGGCGAGCTCGGGGCGCTGGGCGACGCTCGACTGCGCGAGCTGTTCGGCTCGTGGTGGGCCGAGGTGCGCGATCTCGCGCGCGGCGTCGACCGGCGCCCGGTGCAGCCGGAGCGCGAAACGAAATCCATTTCGACGGAAGAGACCTTCGAGTATGACGTGCGCGACGAGGATCGGCTCATTGACGTGCTGCGGGTTCAGGCGCGCGAACTGGCCGAAACGCTCGCGCGCGAGCGCACCGTCGCTCGAACGATCGGCGTCAAGATCAAGCGCGCGGATTTCACCACCGTAGGCCGGCAGACGCATCTCGCCGAGCCGACGCGCGACGCTCGCCGCATCTTTCGCGTCGCGGTCCATTGCTTGCGGCGCGCGGCGTTGGACGGGGCGCCGGTCCGGCTCTTGGGAACGCGCGTAGCCTCACTTGCGGAGGGCGACGCATTGCAAACGAGCCTCTTCTAGCCGCGCGGAGCGTCAGATGTGCTCGCTGGCCCAGGCGAAGTCACCCCGCGACGGCAAAGCGATCGCTCGCAGCAGGTCCGTGCCGTCCGCGCGCAGCGGCGCCATCATCAAGACTGCGCGGCTTCGCTTGCGCACCGCCGGCCGCGGCAGAACGTCACGCGCCGTTCCCGGCGGAAGCCAGCCGACGATCCGCCGCAGATCGCCGGCCGCGGCGCGCAGCAGCGCGGGAACGATCGCGGCCGACGCGTCGTCGGCAAACCCGAACTCGTCGAGGACATAGGCATCGCGTTCGGGCGCGCGGACGCCGAAAACGTATGCCGCGATCCCGCGCTGCCGGCGCGCCACCAGATTCGCCCGGTAGCCTGCGGGATGCTCGGAATCGTGACCCATGCGAATTCGCAGCCATTCCCAAGCCGTTGAGGTACGCGCAAACCCGAACGGCCGGCGCCGGGCGGTCTGCTCGAACACGTAGCGCACCTCTTCCCAGAGCTCGCCGGCGACCGGCGCGAGGTCCAGGCGCGCGGCGGGCAACGTATCGGCCCGCAGCGCGAAATTGCGCGACGGCAATTCGGCGAAACCGAGTGCGGCGTAGAACTGCGGGCGAATATCGGAGAAAAGGTAGGCGAGTTCGCAGCCGCTGCGGCGGGCCTGGTCGAGCGCCATGGCGAGCATCACGCTCGCGTAGCCGCGGCCGCGGTACTCGACCGGCGTGAAGACCGCTCCGAAACCGATCGCAGGAAGCCGTCGCGCCCCATGCCGTAGCGTCCGTTCGTAGCGCTTGAGCGACGCGACGCGCGTCGTGCCCTCGTACAGGCCCATCGTTCGGAAATGGCGCCGCCCATAACCGCTGCGGGCGATTTCCAGCGTCTGCGCACGGTACTCGTCGAACGTGCGGCGGCCGGCCCACAGCGCGGCCGTGAGCGGCAGGACCTCGCGCGCGTATTCGTCGGGCGGGATTTCGCGCAAACGCATGGCGGCGCTAATGCTCGCGAAGCTCTTCGAGAAACTCCGGTGCCGTCGTTCCGCGCGTCGGCGTGCCGGCGGCCGTGACCAGAAGCTCGTTGCGTGCCCGGCGCATTGCGTACGCGAACGCGCGGCGCTCGCGCGCGTAGTAATGCTGCGCGGCCTTCGATGCGAACATGTAGTACGTGAACTTGCCGGTGCGCGAAGCGCGGGAGCTTCCGGCGTTCTCTTTGGGGATCATGCCGAGTCGCGGACTGAAGAGAAAGGCGTCGGGTGAGTACCAGCGCGGAAACGATCCCGGGCGGACGCTCGCGAGGACGACGCGCTCGAACTCACGACCGCGCGCCGCCTCGACGCTGAGCAAGTGCACGAAGCCGCGATGCCGCTCGTCGGGCTCGCACGCCACGAGATCGCTTTCGATTCGGCGTTCCGCATGCTCGAGCAGGCCGCCCACAGTGAGATTCGCATCCCGTGCGAGAACGTCACAGAGGCGGTCGAAGAGTCGTCGCAGCGCCGCCTGTTGCGCGCGGGCGCGCGCCGAGCCGGGCTCGCCTTCGCGCGCGAGACCCTCGCGCCAAACGGTTCGCGCGAAAGTCGAGAAGGGGGCTCCGTGCATCAGCCGGAGCCATCGTTCCCGGAGGCTCCGAAAGCGCGCAACGCGCGTGCGAGCGTCGTCGCTCAGCCCTGCGTCGCGTTCGCCGCGCGTCACGTTCCAGCCGAGGCGAAGATCGCGTTTTTGATCCCAGCGACTCGAGCGCACCGTCGGCGCCGGTTCGTCGTCGAAGGCAAAGAGCGGGCGCTGGGCGTCGGGGGGTTCGTCGCACAGAGCCGCAAGCGATGCGTCCGAAAGACCGACCGCCGGATTCGCCAGCGTGCGCAGGAGCCAATCGTGGCGAAACGGATCGTAAACGTTCCAGAGCAGCGCGAGCGCATCGAGGGCGCGCCGGTCGGCGAAGACGTTGACGTCGCCGGCAACGATCGCCGGAACGTTGCGATCGAGCAGCGCTCGTTCGTACGGCTCGACGTCGTGGACCGAGCGAAAGATGACGGCGATTCGCTCGGGCCTCACGCCCTCGGCGAGCCACGCGCCCGCTCGCTCGGCGATCAGCGCGGCTTCGTCGCGCGGGGTCGCAACGCGGGCAACCTCGACCCGCGGCGTTCGGTGCTCGTCGTGCAGCTCCACCTTCACGCGCGCACGTGCAAACGCGTTCTCGGGCTGCGTCATCCGCACCGTCGAAATCGCCGAACGTGGATCGCCGCAGAGCGTGACGCCGGCGAGCGCCTCGCCGAAGATCGCCGCCAAGAGCTCCAGGTGCGCGTTGGTCAAGTCTTGTGCGTCGTCGATGAACGCGAAGCGATGGCGCTCTCGCAGCGCCGCGCCGCGCGCTGCGTCTTCGTAAAGGTAATGCGTAGCGGCGATGACCGCATCGCCGCCGGTCATCCGGCCGCTCGAGCCGACCAGTTCGAGGTAGCGCTCGTAGAGCCCGGTCAAGATCTTGGCGAGATCGATCTCGCGCCGGTGTTGACGCTGTAGCTCCGGAGCCGTCATCTCGAGCGAGTCGTGATAGGAGGTTTTGGTCGCTACCAGGAGCGCGGGATCGGCGAAGTTCGGCGGCTTGGCATAGAACTCGGTCGCTCCCGCCATCGCTCGCGAGAGAAAAAGCGCCGGTCCGATGCCGGCGTCGCGCAGTCGCCGGATCAAACGAAAGGCCGATCGCAGAAAGCGCTGGGGCGACCGCAACCCGGGAACTTCCGGATCGAGCCGGTCGCGCGCGAACTCTTCCCACCGCAGTGCAAAGAGCGGCTCGCACGCGTCGGCGAAAAGCAGCTCCGCGTCGACGTCGTCGATCGGCGTGATCTCGACTCCGTGCGCGCGTAAAAGCTCGACGGCATACTGCTCGATGCGCCGGTCGCCTACCAGGAGCAACGGATCGGCATCCGGCTCGACGATGCGCAAGCGGGCGATCCGCTCGTTCAGCGCCGTGCTCTTTCCGGTGCCGGCCGCACCGAGGATCGCGAGGCACTCCTCGTAGGGAGCATCGATCGCGCTGCGCTGCTCGGCGGTTGGTTCGAGGAGAATCAACTGCCGAAGCGCTGCGCTTCGGAGGGCGGCTTGCGCGCGCAAGCCGTCGCGTACGCGCAGTAGGCGCAGGCCGACGAATCGGCCGTCGGATCGAAACGACGAATCGCACCCGACGCCAGCTCTGCGCTGAGCTCGATCATCCGCGCGCGCGATCGCTCGAGCTCATCGATCCGGATCGTCTTCCCGACGTGCAGAACGATCGGCTGCACGTCGATCAGGGCGTCTTTGAGGGGAATTAGAACCAATCGGCTGACGCTATCGCCGGCCGCCGTACGTGCCCAGTAGTAGAAGGGAAGCTGGAAGTCGCGGAAGTCGTGGACTTTTTGGCAGTATTCGCTCGCGCTCGTCGCGATGCTTCCCGTCTTGTAATCGACCACTCCGATTCCGCCCGTACGCTCGTCGCGATCGAGGCGATCGATGTAACCGACGAACGGCCTTCCGTCGAGATTCAGCTCCGCGGCTACCTCACGTCCCAACACCTCGAACGGGGCGTCCTTCTCTTGCGCGACGAGCCAGTCGACATACCGCTGCGCGGTGCGCTGGGCCCGCCGAACTTGGAGATCGAATTCAACCGCGGTTTCGAATCCGTCGCGATAACGCTCGAAGGCCCAGGTAACGCATTCGCGGATCCGCCGGCGCATTGCCGTGCTCTGCTCGCTCGCCGGGCGGGGAAACTCTCCGTGAAAATCCTCCAGCGCCAGATGGAACGCGCTGCCGTAGGCCGAGGCAGCCGAGCCGCGGTCCTCGATCGCCGGGCACGCGTACCGGTAGAACCATTTGCGCGCGCACTCCGCATACGCGTTGAGCGCCGAGGCGCTGAAGTGTCTGCGCCAGCCGGGTACGCCGGCGGCTTCTTCGGGCGGTAACGGCTCGGCAAGCTCGAACTCGGATGCGAGCTCCGGCGCCTCGGACTGCGCGATCCGATCGTCGGAAGCAAGTTCGAAAATCTCGACGATGCTCGCGCGCAGCTCGGCATCTTCGGATTCCGCGGGCATGGTTCGCAATCGCCGAAGGCGACGCGCAAAGCGAACGGCACGCTCGCGCTCGTCGAGCGGTAACGCAAGCTGACTGCGATCGATCGCGTCGAGCAGCGCGCCGGTTCGTGCCGCCAGCGTCGCATATGCCGCGCCAACGTCGTGAGAAACGCCGGAGCACGCCGAGCGGACGAGGCGCAGCAGGGGCTCCTCCGAGGCCGTGCGATGCCAGCTGACGGCGTCATCGACGAAAGAACGGACATGCGCGCTGGCTTGGGTCACCGGACGTAGACTTACAGCTTCCACCAGGCGCCCCTGCAGCCGATGTATAACCGCCTTTCGATGCGGCGCATCATCGTCGGCATCAGCGGCGCGAGCGGAAGCCTCTACGGCTATATGGTGTTGCAAGCGCTACGCGCGATCGGCGGCATCGAGACACACCTCGTGCTGACCGCGGCCGCACGGCGCACGATCGAGCTGGAAACCGAGATGAGCGCCGACGACTTCGAAGCGTTGGCCGACGTTGCGCATCGGGACGACGACCTGGCGGCGGCGATCGCCAGCGGCTCCTTTCTCACCGACGGCATGCTGGTGATTCCTTGTTCGATGAAGAGCGCAAGCGGAATCGCGTATTCGATCAATTCGAACCTGCTCGTTCGCGCCGCCGACGTCTGCCTCAAGGAGAAGCGCCGGCTCGTTCTGGTCGTCCGCGAGACGCCGCTGCATCTCGGTCACTTGCGCACGCTCGCGCAGTTGGCCGAAATCGGCGCGGTCATTCTACCGCCCGTGCCGGCCATGTACGCCAATCCGCAGAGCGTCGACGAGATCATCGCACATACCGTCGGCAAGGCGCTCGACCAATTCGGCATCGCCAACGAGCTCTTCAAACGCTGGCGCTCGCCGTAGCTTCGTTCAGCCGCCGGCAAGCCGCCGCGCCAGCGGGACGTCGCTGACGCGGTCGACGTTGACCGCCGTCTCCGGATACGGCGAAACGAGCGCGCGCACCGGTGCGCCGAGGATCTTCGACGCACGTTCCTCGGCCTGCGCGATCGAGAGGCGACCGAGGGCAAAGCGGGCGAGCATGTCCCAACCGAAGAGCGAGGCGAGTTTGAATGGATGCTTGCGCGCGGCGCCAAGCCGTTCGATGAAGCGCTCGAGCAGCGGCAGAGCGCGCGGCTTCATCGCGACGATTCCGCCGCCGCAGAACGTTCCGTCGCGCATCCGCGCCCAGGTGTGCGGAACCTCCGGGTAGCGCCGCACGTGCACGGTTTTCTCGACGCAACCGTAAACGAGATCGGCGCGAAGGGCTGCGATGCCGGCGACAAAATCCTCGACCGCCGCCGGGGTGAGCACCGGCAGATCCGACGCCACGACCAAGA
>JASHOM010000009.1 GCA_030041115.1 Vulcanimicrobiota bacterium
CGATCGGGTCGAGCCCGCGCGTCCTGCTCTATTACTTCGGATCCAAGGAGGCATTGGTTGTCGAGATCATCGAGCACGGCCGCGCTCGTCAGCGCGCGATGATGATGCAGCTCAAGCTCGGTGGCTTGGAGCCGCGCGAGGTCGCGCGCAAGCTCTGGCTCGAATGGAGCAAGCCGGATTGGGAACCGCTCACTCGCCTCTCCTTTGAAGTCTATGCGCTCGCGTTGAGCGACCCGGCTCGCTTTCCGGGTTATCTCGATGGGGCGGTCAACGAGTGGCTCGGGGCGCTGCGCGGTTGCACGAAGACGCAGGCGACGTTGTTGGTGGCCGGCTTCCGGGGGCTCATGCTCGACCTTTTGGCAACGCACGACCGTGCTCGCATCAATCGCGCGGTGAGCGTTTGGCTCGAGGCGATCTACGATGCGTGAGCCCAATCGCCGCGCGGCGACCATCTTCATTTTCGTCACCGTGCTCATCGACATGGTGACCTTCGGCATGATCGGGCCGGTTTTGCCGAAACTCATCGCAGGCTTCGTCGGCAACGACTATGCCTCCGCGGCGGAGGTCATCGGTGTCTTCGCGACCGTCTGGGCCCTCATGCAGTTCTTCTGCTCGCCTCTGCTCGGCATGCTCTCCGACCGCATCGGGCGCCGGCCCGTCATCCTCGTCTCCAACGCCGTCACGGTGGTGGATTACGCGATCATGGCGCTCGCCCCGAACCTGGGGTGGCTCTTCGCCGGACGCGTGCTGTCGGGGATCGCGACGTCGAACATCACCGCCGCGAGCGCCTACATCGCCGACGTAACACCTCCGGAGGGACGCGCGAAGGCGTTCGGCGTCCTCGGAAGCGCGTTTGGCCTCGGCTTCGTGCTCGGCCCGGCGATCGGCGGTCTCGTCGGAAACGCCAATCCGCGCTTGACGTTTTGGGCGGCCGCCATTTTTGCGCTCGCCAACACGTCGTACGGGCTTTTCGTGCTGCCGGAATCGTTACCGCGCGAGCGCCGCACGGCGCAACTGGAATGGAGGCGCGCCAATCCCGTCGGTTCGCTGCGCTTGCTCCGCTCGCATCACGAACTGTGGGGACTGACCTGGGTAAACTTCATCACCTACGTGGCACATGAAGTCTTGCCGAACGTCTGGGTGATCTACTGCATCGCGGTTTTCGGCTGGAGCACCGGCAGCATCGGTTTGACGCTGACCCTCGTCGGCACCATCTCCGCGATCAATCAGGCGACGATGATCGGTCCGGTCGTCAAACGCCTGGGCGAGCGGCGAACGCTGCTTGCAAGTCTCGCGCTGGCCGCGATCGGCTTGTTCGTGATGGGCATTCATAACGGAATTGCTTTCTTGGCCGCAGCGGTGCTCATTTCGCTGCCGATGTACCAAGCCTCGTCGCAAGCGCTCATGACGCGCCGCGTCGGCGCGCAAGCGCAGGGCGAACTCCAAGGCGCGCTCGGCTCGGTGCGCGGCGTTTCGATGTTGATCGGACCGCTGCTTTTTACCCTGATCTTCGCGCGGTTCGCCGGTCCGTGGCGCTCGCTGGGCCTCGTCGGCGCACCGTGGTTTCTGGCGGCAATCCTCTATGGCGCATCGCTCCTCCTCGCCTGGCGCGTGACTTCGCGAGCCGACGACGTCGTGTTGCCGGTGCCCGAGCCCGCGCCGCCGATCTATGCGGAAAGCTAGGCGAACGTCACGATCGGCTTGATGATCCGCAACGTCGCGAGCGCGCGATAGGCGCGCGGTACGTCGTCGAGCGAGACGAGCTCGGCGCCGACCTTCTCGGCGCCGACGACGCCCCGAGCAATCAGATCGAGCGCCGCGCGCGTATCGTCGGGGCCGCACGAGTAGCTCGCGATGACGCGCAGATCGCCGAAGTAGAGACGCTGCGAATCGATCGAGACCGGTGTTTCGGGCGCGAACGGGGTGAACATCACGATCCGCCCGGCTGGGGCGGCCGCTTCGACCGCCGCCTGCATCGCCGCCGGGCTGCCCGGCCCGCAAATCACGACGTCGGCACCCGCGCCCAGCACGCGCGCCGTCTGCTCGGGCGCAAAGGCGCTCGCGCCGTTGCGTTGCGCAACCGCCCGGCGTGTCGCAAGAAAATCGCTCGCAAAAACCTCGGCACCGAGCTCGCGCGCGGCGAGCACGTGCAGTTGGCCCATCACGCCCAGGCCGATCACGTAGAGACGCTCACCGGCCTGCAGGCCGCTGCGGCGCAGCGACTTCACGACGCAGGCGAGCGGCTCGACCAGCGACGCATCGGGGAAGCCCACGTGCGCCGGAAGCACGAGCGTGTCGCGCAGATTTGCGCGGGCAACGCGAAAGTATTCGGCGATCCCGCCCGGGTCGATCGTCGTCGCGCGCCACGTCGGGCACTGCACGTATTCGCCGCGAGCGCAGGCCGCACAAGCGAAGCACGGCGCGTGGTGATGCACGAAGACGCGGTCGCCGGGCGAAAAGCCGGCCTCGCCGCGCACCTCCGCCACGACGCCGGCGGGCTCGTGGCCGAGCACGAGCGGCGCTTTCCGGCAAATGTACCACCCCATGACGTCGCCGCTGCAGATTCCGCACGCCTTGGTGCGCACGAGCAATTCGCCGTCGGCGGGCGCGGGCACCGGACGCTCTTCGATGCGCACGTCGTCCACGTCGTACAGCACCGCCGCGCGCATCGTTGCGGGGGTCACGGTTCGATTAACACCTTGAGACCGGCGCCTTCGTCGAGCAGTTCGAACGCGGTTGCGATCCGATCGAGCGGATAAACGTGCGAGATCAGCCGCGACAACGGCAGCGCGTGCGCCGCGATCAACTCGAAAGCCGCGCGCACGTCCCCGGGCCCGAAGTGGAACGGCGCGAGCAGCGACACCTCGTCGTAATGGAGCCGCGCGGCGAGAAACGAAACGCGTGCGTCGGACGAAAGCCCTGCGAAGAAGGAAACGCGTCCGCCCCGCCGGACGAGCGACGGCGCGCTCTCCCACATCTCGGCGCTTCCGGTGCATTCGATCGCCGCATCGGCGCCGCGCCCCTCCGTGCGTTCCAAAATCGCATCGCGCATCGACGCGGTGCGCACGTCCACGCTCTGCAGTCCGAGCGCCCGAGCCAGCTCCAACCGCTCGGGTCGTCGTCCGAAGAGCATCGCGTCGACGCCCCGGCGCTGCAGCAGCAGCGCGTGCAGGATGCCGAAACCGCCGTTGCCCACGACCGCCACGGTCGAGCCGGCCGCGGGAGCGAGCATCGCGATCGAGTGCACGACGCAGGCGACCGGTTCGAGAAAGGCCGCTTCCGCGTACTTCACGTCGAGCGGTTTCGCAAAGGCATTGCGTTCGACGATGCGTCGCGGCACCGCGATGAGATCCGCGTAGGCGCCCAAAAGCATTGCCGGCAGCAGATGCTCGCACAGCTCTTCTTGTGCGTGACGGCACCAAAAGCAGCGGCCGCACGGTGCCGTATGCACGCACATGATCGGATCGCCGGGTGCAAACTCGGTCACGCCCTCCCCGACGGCAGCGACGTCACCGGAGAACTCGTGGCCGAAGCGCGTCGGCATCGGCATTTTCGGATGGCCGCGGCGGTACGTCTTGAGATCGGTTCCATCGGTCAGCGCGGCACGAACGCGGACGACGACGCCGCCCGGCTGCGCCGCCGGCATCGGCTCTTCACGCAGCTCGATGTGGCGCGGCGCGACGAGCATCGCTACACGCATGCAAGCAATGCGCGGCGGATCGGCTCGGGCAAAGGCCGACTCTTCTTGGTCGCCGCGTCGATGGCGGCGACGATGACCGTGAACGCCGCGCCCGCTTGGCCGGTGCGTTCGTTGAAAAAGACCGTCTTCCAGCGCAGGCTCGACGCTCCGACGCGTTCCACGTGCGTTCGCGCCCGCAGCCAATCGCTCATCGCTGCGGGAGCGTAATACTCGGCTTCGACCCGCACGCGCGGAAGCCAGAAGCCGTAGTGCGCAAAGACGCTTTCGTACGGAAAGCCCAGCTCGGCGAAGAGCTGCATCTCCGCGTGCTCCGCAAAGCGCGAGTACGCGGCAAAATACATGATTCCGGCAATATCGACGTCGGCCCACTGCACTTGGAGTCGCGACTCGAACGTGCGAGCCCCGGCAGGAAGCGTGTCGCGAAATCGCGTCATCGTCGGCTCTGCGCGTAGCGCGCGACCGGGTCGGCTTCGAGGTTGACGCGGCTGCCGGGTCCGCGAATGCCGAGCGTCGTGCGCGTGAGCGTCTCGGGGATCAACGCCACTTCAAACCAGCCATCGGCGGCAGCGGCAACGGTGAGGCTGACGCCGTCGACGGCGATGAAGCCTTTGGGTGCGATCATCGGCTCGATTCCTTGCGCCGCTTCGATCCGCAAGCGCTCGCCTTGACCTTCGCGTTGGCGCCCGAGCACGCGAGCCGCTGCGTCAACGTGTCCGTAGACGAGGTGCCCGCCGACGCGGTCGCCCACGCGCAGCGCGTACTCGACGTTCACGCGGTCGCCGATCGCGCGCTCGCCCAGGTTGCTGCGCGCCAGAGTCTCGGGAACGACGTCGAACGTCACGGCGTCGCCGGCGATCGCGGTCGCGGTAAGACAAACCCCGTCGACGGCGATCGAATCCTTCGCCTCGGGTCGCTCGCGCTCGACGCCTTCGCATCGCACGGTCAGCGTCGCGCCGCCGCCGGGCAGCGCTTCAAATGCAACGACGGTGCCGCGATACGCGATCAGCCCGCTAAACATCGTCGTTCTCCTGCGTGGGTCCCGAGAGAATGACGTCGGCGCCGGCGCGCTCGATGCGATCGAAGCGAAACCGGACCTCGCGCAGGTCTGCGCCGGAAAGAACTCGCACCGCGTCTTCACCGTTCAGAAAGCGCGGAGCGATCGCCCAAAAGACGCGATCGACGGCCTTGGCCGCAAGCAGGCTCGCGCCGAGCTTCGGACCGCCTTCGCAGAGCACGCTGACCAAGCCGTACGCGCGCAAATCCTTCATCGCTTGCCTCAGATCGAGCGCCGTGGCACTCGGCTCACCGACCGCGAGCAGCTCGGCAGCTCCGTCGAGCTCGGCAAACCGGTCGCGCAGACCCGCAGGCACCAGAACGACGGTGGGCGCGTAGCCCGCGGCCGCGGCAAAGACGCGACTGCGCGGCGAGATCGGCCCGCTCTCACAGGCGACGACCCGCACGAACGGACGCTCGCGATCGTGCGGCGGTCGCACCGTCAGCAGCGGATCGTCGACGCGGATCGTTCCCGCCCCGACCATCACCGCATCGTACTGCGTTCTCAACTCCCGGACGTAGCGCTCTTCTTCCGCCGAGCCGAGCCGCTCGCGCGTTCCCGCGCGGCTCGCTACGGCGCCGTCGAGCGACATCGCCATCTTCAACGCGACGTACGGACGGGTGACGCGCGTCGCCTGCGCAAAGACTTCGATCAAGCGCCGTGCCCCGGGATCGCCGGCGATCGTCGTTTCGATCCCTTGCCGGCGCAGTTCCGCCGCGCCGCCTCCGTGCTCGGTCGGGTCGACCGTCCCGGCAACGACTCGGACGATGCCCGCGCGCGCGAGCGCGTGCGTGCACGGCGGCGTGCGGCCGGCGTGGCGACACGGTTCGAGCGACACGTAGATCGTCGCGCCCCGAGCCGCGGCGCCGGCCTGCACGAGCGCATTGGTCTCGGCGTGCGAGTCGCCCGCGCGATGATGATACCCTTCGCCGACGATTCGGCCGTCGCGAACGACGACCGCGCCGACCGGCGGATTGGGCGCCGTGCTCCCAATGCCGCGCGCGGCGAGCTCGCAGGCGCGCTGCAAGTAGAGCTCGTCGAGCGGCGTCAGCTCACGATCGGCATGTTCCACGAAGCCGTGCTCTTCGTCACGGCGACGACCACGGCATCCTCGACGATGCCGCCCGCCTCGCGCACCGCGCCGGCGCAGTCTCGCAACGTCGAGCCGGTCGTGCAGACGTCGTCGAACAGCGTCACGCGCCGGGCGGCGATGCCGGCGGGATCGCAGGCAAATCGACCGTGCGCCTCGAGACGTTGCGTGCGCGAACGTCCCCGCTGGGCATCGCCCGACCGGTGTTCCAGGGCCGTGACGACGCGCGCGCCGGCAGCCTGCGCGGCCGAGCGCGCGACCAGCGTGACGCCGTCGAAACCGCGAACGCGCCGGCGTTTCGCCGTGGTGGGAACCGGTACGAGCAGCGAGCCCCTCGCCACGAGCCGCGCCGTTACCCGCCCCAGCGCCTCGGCAACGTCGCGACGGCCGTCTTTGAGGGCGAGCACCGCGGTGCGCAAGCTGCCTTCGTACGCGCCGATCGCCGTCACGGCGAGCATCGGAAAGCGCACCCGAACGATACCGCGCGGAACGCACGCATCGCAGAGGCCCGCGCCAAGCGCATTGCAGCCCGCGCATTGCGGTGGAAAGAGCAGGTCGAGCAGCGCGCGCCACGCCATGGCGCTCGATCACGCCGGCGAACGCCGCCGGCTAGTAGCCCTACAGGCTCCTAGCGTGCGAGCTCGGAAAGCCGCTCGCGCAGAACGCTCGCCGGTATCGACCCGGCATAAACGTACTGCACGATGCCGCTGCGATCGATGAAGATGCTCCACGGAAGCCCGCGCACGTCGAAGGCCGCCGCAAACTGGCCGGGATCGACTGCGACGGGAGCGGCGACGCCGAACGATGCCGCGAATCTCCGCACCAGCGCGGGCGATTCTTGTTCGTCGACGAACAGAAACGCGATCCGGTCGCGATAGTCTCGCGCCAATCCGAGGATCGACGGAAGCTCGCGCCGGCAGGGCGAGCACCAGGTCGCGAAGACGTTGATGTATGCCGGCTCGCCGTTGAAGTCGCCGGTCATCGGTCTGCCGTCGAGCGTGTCGATCAGAAACCGGGGTGCCGATTGCCCGATTTCGACGACGTCGCTTCGAACTGCAACCGGGCGCGCTGCCGCGAGCGCGGTTGCGCCGAAGGCGAGCAGTGCCAGGAGAGCGCGCAGCACCCCCTCCTTGTACCCACTCTAATCGCCGTTGCCGCGCGCCACCAGCGCGTCGCGAAGAACGCTGCCCGCGGCGACGACGCAGTTGCTTCCGACGATCGTATCGTGCAGCCGCGCGCGCGAGCCGATCGTCGCGCCCTCCCAGCAGATCGCGCGCTCCAGGGCAGCTTGCGCCTCGACGCAGACCCGATCGTCGAGCACGCTCGGCCCGACGATCGTCGCCCCGTCGCCGATGCGTACGCCGGCGCCGACGCGTAACGGCCCTTCGATGCGAACGCCGGCGCCGATGATCGCCGACGGATCGATGCCGTTTGCGGGAGTCTGCGGGATTCGCACGATGCCGCGCACCACGTCGTAGCTCGCGCGCCGGTACTCGCCGGGCGTGCCGATGTCGGCCCAGTACGCGCCGCGGGCGTCGAAGCCGTAGAAGGCCTCGCCTGCCGCCTGGAGCGCCGGGAAGACCTGCTTGCCGAAATCGTAGAACTCGCCGGGCGGAATGTGCTCGAAGATCGCCGGCGCGAATGCGTAAACGCCCGTGTTCGCGAGCTTGCTGCGCTCGGTGCCCTTCGCCGGCTTTTCTTGAAAGCCGACGATCTTGCCGCGATCGTCCAACACGACGACGCCGTACTGATCGACCTCCTCGCATTCGACCAAACCGATCGTCGCGAGGGCGTCGCGTTCGCGGTGAAAATCGAGCAGTCGATCGAGCCGCAGATCGGTGACCTCGTCGCAGCCGATGACGACGAACGGCTCCGAGCCGAAAAAGCTCGCGATCTCCTTGACGCCGCCCGCGCTGCCGAGCAGCTCCGGCTCGTACGAGTAGTGCAGCTCGACGCCGAAGCGCGATCCGTCGCCGAGCGCGGCGACGATCGCATCGGCAAGGTAATGCACGTTGATCGCGATCTCGTCGAAACCGTACGATTTCAGATAGCGAATCAAGTGCGCCGCATTTGGAACTCCCGCCAGCGGAACCAGCGGCTTGGGAACGAGCTTCGTCAGCGGGTACAGCCGCGTCGAGAGGCCGCCCGCCAAGATCATCGCTTTCACGACGGGGTGCCCCCGCGAACCGGCCGCAGACCGAGCCGGTCGAGCAGCACGAGCCAAACGAAGCGAGGCAACGCGAGCTGGCGGCGCCACCGCCACGGCTCCTTGAGCAAACGGTAGAGCCACTCCAAGCCCAGGCGCCGCACGATGGGCGGCGCGCGCTCTATCCGCCCTGCAATCACGTCGAAGGATCCGCCGACGCCGATTCCCGCTCCGCACCGTGTTGCGCGTAAGTGCTCGGCCAGCCAGTACTCTTGGCGCGGGGAACCCATGCCGGCAAAGAGCAAGCGCGCATCGCTACGCGCGATCGCTTCGGCGATTGCGGCGCCTTCGTCGTCGCGAAAGTAGCCGCTGCGCGTGCCGGCGACGCGCAGGCCGGGGAATCGCGCGCGAAGGATCGCCGCGGCCTCGGCCGCGACGCCCTCGGTGCCGCCCAGAAAATACACCGGAAGCTGCTGCGCTGCCGCGCCGGCGCAGAGGCGGTCGATCAACTCGACGCCGGCGACGCGCTCCCGCAGCGGCGCGCCCCGGCGGCGCGCGACCAGAAGCAGTCCGACGGTATCGCACAGCGACAGCGCGCACGCGTTGACGATCGCGCGAAAGGACGCGTCGTCTTGTGCGTGGACGACCATCTCGGTTCCGAGCGTTACGACCTGCGCGCCGCCGCTTCCGCGCGCGAGCGCGAGAATGGAGGCGGCGGCTTCACGCGAATCGATGGGATCCAGACGGCATCCGAGAATTTCGAGCGGCTTCACCGCGACTCGACGGGCGGGGAGACGTACGGCGCGATCAGCGGACGCAGGCGATCCGCAAGATTCGGCGGCATCGCATCGAGCGGCAGGCGGCACTCGCCGGCCCGGAATCCCAACTGCCGCATCGCCCACTTCACCGGGATCGGACTGGTCGTGGCAAAGAGTGCGTCGATCAGCGGCAGGAGCGATGCGTGAATCTGCGCCGCTTCATCCACGCGGCCGGCGCGATGTGCGTCGAGCATTCGCCGGTACTCGAGCGAGCAGAGGTGCGAAGCGACGCCGACGACTCCGTCGGCGCCCAGCGACAAGCAGGGAAGAAACAGATGGTCGTCGCCGGCCCACAATATGAATTCCTTCGGGCGGCTGCGCGCGATCAGCCCGATCTGCTTGAGATCGCCGCTCGACTCCTTGACGCCGGCGAGATTGCGGTGCCGGCGCGCGAGCTCGAGCAGCGTCTCGGGCAGCATATTGGCGCCGGTGCGTCCGGGAATATTGTAAACGACGACCGGCAAGGCCGTCGCTTGCGCGATCGCACCGAAGTGCGCGAGCATTCCGCTTTGCGTCGGTTTATTGTAGTACGGCACGACGGCCAGAATCGCATCGACCCCCGCCGACGCGGCGGCTTGGGTCGCCGCGACCGATTCGCGCGTGGAGTTCGTACCGGCGTTCGCGACGACGCGCGCGCTCGTTCCGACCGCCTCTTTCACCGCCCGCCAAAGCGCGACGCGCTCCGCGGCGTCAAGCGTCTGCCCTTCCCCCGTCGACCCGGCGACGATCAGCCCGTCGTTGCCGCGTTCGACGAGCCAGCGCGCCAGGCGTTGCGCTTCGCGCAGATCGAGCTCTGAGCGCTCGCCGAACGGCGTGATCATCGCCGTGAGAATGCAACCCAGATGCGTGTTCATGGGGGCGGATCTCCTTTGTCGAGCCCAAACTGCGCGTGGACCGCGCTTTCTGCGCGCGGGACGTGATCCTCGGGAACCAGCACGGAGATCGTCACATTGCTGTCGGTGCAGTGGATGATCTCCACGTCGGCTCGCGAGAGCGCCTCCACGACTCGATGCACGACGCCGGGCGCTTGGCGCATGCCCGTGCCGACGATCGAAAGCTTCGAACAGCCTTCGCGCACGCGCACCGCGAGATTCAAATCGCCGAGCAGGCGGCGGATCTCGCCGCCGCGATCTCCTTCGACGACGAACGCGACTCCGGCTTGATTAATCGTCACCTGATCGATCGAGATCTTCGCCTCGGCCACCCGGCGAAACATTTCCAGTTCGGTCTCCATCCTGCGCTGCGGGGATTCGATGTCGCCGCGGATGATTCGCACCCAGGTTACGCGTCCGGTCGAAGTCACGCCGGTGACGGGACGCTCCTCGTCGACGTTCTCCTCGACCAGCGTGCCCCGGTCGGTGCGCAATCCTTTGACCCGGTAGCTCGTACCCGTGCGGCCGGCGTACTCGGCCGCTTTGTCGTGCATCACTCTCGCACCGCGACTCGCCAGCTCCGTCATCTCCTCGAGCGACGCGCGCTCGATGGTGCGCGCACCGGGAACGCGCCGGGGATCGGCCGTCATTGCGCCGCTGACGTCCGTATAAATGTCGACCCGCGCCGCGTCCAGCGCGTGACCGATCGCGATAGCCGAAAGATCGGTTCCGCCCCGACCGAGGGTCGTGAGGCTGCCCTCCTCCGTCGCGCCTTGGAACCCCGCGACGACCGGAACGACGCCACGTTCGAGCAGCGCAAGAACGGCCCGCGGCTCGACGCGTAAAATTCCCGCATTGCCGTGGCGCCGGTCGGTTACGATGCCGGCTTGCGCGCCCGAGAGCGCCACCGCGTCGATCCCTTGGGCAACGAGACCGTCGGCGAAGACCGCGGCGGATATGAGTTCGCCGCTGGCCAGAAGCAGGTCGGAGTTTGCGCTTCCCGTCCGCCCGTCGACGAGCGACAGCAGCGTATCGGTCGCGTAGCTCTCGGGCGACCGGCCCATGGCCGAAACCACCGCGACCGTGGCGAAGCCGGCCTCGCGCGCCTCGCCCACCCGGCGGAACGCAATCGCGCGCTCCTCGCGTGTCGCAACGGACGTTCCGCCGAACTTGAGAACGGCGATGCGCAGCGTCGCGTTCACCCGGCGACGTATCCTTTGCTCAGCAGCAGCTCGAGAATCTGCACGGCGTTCGTGGCCGCGCCGCGCCGCAGTTGGTCGCCCACGCACCACAACGCAAACTCCGTTTGAGCCTTGTCGTCCTGCGCCTTGTCATCCTGAGCTTGTCGAAGGGCGGCTCGCAACCTCGCAACGTGCACGTCGTCGGTGCCTTCGACGTCGCGGGGCGTCACGATGCCGCGGCGATGGAAAACGATTCCCGGCGCATGTTCGAATGCCGCCGCAAGCTCGGCAACGTTCGTCGCGCGCACCGTTTCCAGAAAGACCGCCTCGCTATGCGCCGTGCGTACCGGAACGCGCACCGCGGTCGCGCCGATCGCGAGCTGCGGCAGGCCCAGCAATTTCCGCGTCTCGTCGCAGATCTTGCGCTCCTCGCTGCTCCAACCCGTACCGTCGAACGACCCGACCTCCGGGAGAACGTTGCGCGCCAACGGGCGCGCGAAGACCGATGGCTCCGGGTCGGCATCGCCGGCGGCCACCGCCCGCTCACCGGCAAGAAACTCGTCGAGCCCGGCGCGCCCGGCGCCGCTTGCGGCCTGGTAGGTCGCCACGCGGACGCCGCGCAAGCCGGCGACGTCGCGGATCGGGCGCAGTGCCGTGCAGAGCACGATCGCGGTGCAGTTCGCAACCGGAAAGAGACGGTGCTCAGCCTGCAGAGCGGCTGCGTTGACGTCGGGCACGATCAGCGGGACGCCGTCGCGCATGCGAAACGTCGCGCTGTTGTCGATGACGATCGAACCTCGCTCGACGAGCGCCGGTGCGTATTGCTCGCTGGCGTCCTCGCCGCCGGCAAAGAAGACGACGTCGAAGCCGCGCAGCGCCTCGTGGGTCGTCGCGCGCACGTCGAGAAGGTCGCCGCGAAACCGCACGGCGGCGCGGCGATCGCGCGATGCGAACGTGCCTAGCCGGGCGATGGGTAGATCGCGCTCCTCGAGCACGCGCAGGATCGTTTCGCCCACGGCTCCCGTTGCGCCGACGACGGCGACGTTCACGCCGGGACCCCGGAGAAATCAGCATCGTCCAGAATGCAGTCGAGTCCGACGGAGAGGCCGCGACGCCCGACGACGGCGTGGACCGCGGCGAGCATCCCGCCGACGAACGATTCGCGCGTCAAGGAATCGTGGCGTATCGTGAGCAGCTCGCCGGGCCGGCCGAAGAGCACCTCCTGATGCGCGAGCAGCCCCGGCAGCCGCACGCTGTGGATGGGCGGCTGCGTGCCGGCCATGCGCTCGATTCGAGCTGCCGTTTCGCGAGCGGTTCCCGAGGGCTTGTCTTTCTTCGCCGCGTGGTGCAGCTCGATGATTTCCGCGCCGGGAAAGAAGCGCGCAGCTTCCTGCGCGAAGCGCATCATCAACGTGGCGCCCAGCGAGAAGTTCGGCACGATCAGCGCGCCGATCCCGCGTTCGCCCGCAAGCGTTCCCAAGGCGGCACGCTGCTCTGCGCTCCAGCCGCTCGCGCCGACGACGACGGCGCAACCGCGACCGGCGGCGGAAAACGAGATTTCGAAGCTCGAAGGCTGGGTCGTTAAATCGAGCAGCACGTCGGGGCGATGGGTGAAGACGGCGTCGAGGGAGTCGACGACATCGTGCTGCGGATCGCTCGTGCGCGCGAGGCCGCAGCAGTATTCACCGCTGCGCTGCAGCGCTTCGCGCGCGATCGTCCCCATGCGCCCGAGGGCGCCGGCCACCGCAACTCGTACTCTTTGAGCCATCCTTCACGTTCTGCCGACGTGACGGCGTTAGATCTTTTCCAGCGGCGCGTATTTGAGCATCAGCATCTTCTGCCCGACGTTGGGAAAGTCGATCGTCACGAGCCCGTCGCCGCCCGCGCCGACGATGCTTTCGATCCGGCCCTCACCCCACTTGGGATGACGGACGCGGTCGCCGTTCTTGAGACCGAGATGCACGCCCGCACCCGCCGACTCGTGAATCGCCACCTCACGCCAGCGTCCCCCGGCCGGGCGCGGCAGCGGCACGCTGTCGCTCTCGAGCACGTCGAGCGCGGGAATTTCTTCGAGGAAGCGCGATTTCGGGTAGGCGTACGTGTTACCGAAGAGCGCTCGCCGTGCCGCGTAGGTGAGAAAGAGGCGATCGATCGCGCGCGTGATTCCCACGTAAGCCAGCCGCCGTTCTTCTTCGACCTCGGCCGGCTCGGTGAGCGTACGGCTGTGCGGAAAGACGCCTTCTTCCAGCCCGGTCAAGAAGACGCTGGAAAACTCCAAGCCTTTGGCGCTATGCAGCGTCATCAACGTCACGTACGAAGCGTCGTCGTCCAAGGCGTCGAGATCGCTCACCAGCGCGACGTTCGCAAGGAAGCCCGCCAGCGACGGCTCCTCTTCGCCGGCTTCGTATTCGCGCGCGACGCCGACGAGCTCGGAGAGGTTTTCGATTCGGCCGCGCGCCTCGTGCGAATCCTCGCTCTGCAGCTCCCGAACGTAGCCCGATCGTTCCATCACCGCCACGAGGAGATCGGCCACGCCGGCGTTTTCGGCGAACGTTCGCAGCTCGGCGATCAGTTCGGCGAAACGTTCGAGCTCCTTGAGCTTCTTGGGCACCGCCGAACGCAGTAAATCGCTGTTGAAGACGGCCTCTCCGACCGAGATGCGCGCGGCATTCGACGCTTGCACGAGCGCGGTGAGCGTCTGTTGGCCGATGCCGCGCCGCGGAACGTTGACGATCCGCTTGAAGGCGATGGCGTCGGAGGAGTTGACGATGTAGCGCAGATAGGCTATGACGTCCTTGACCTCGGTCCGCGCGTAGAAGCCGACGCCGCCGATCACCCGATAGGGAATGCCCTCGGCAAGCAGCGCTTCTTCGAACACGCGCGACTGCGCGTTCGTGCGATAGAGGACGACGAAATCACGATATGCCGCCCCGTCGCGGACCATGCTCTTGACCTTCTCGACCACGTAGCGCGCTTCGTCGCGCTCCGTTGCCGCGGGGTACACGGTGATCGGCTCGCCTTCGCCGCGCGTCGTATAGAGCCGTTTCGGTGCGCGAGTGCGGTTGTTCGCAACGAGGCTATTCGCCGCTTCGACGATGCGCGCGGTGCTTCGATAGTTCTCCTCGAGCTTGAAGATCGTCGCTCCGGGAAAATCCTCTTCGAAGCGCAGGATCATCCGATAATCGCTGCCCCGCCACGAGTAGATCGACTGGTCGTCATCGCCTACGACCGTCACGTTGCCGTGATGACCGGCGAGAAGCGCGATCAGGCGATATTGTGCGGCATTGACGTCCTGATATTCGTCGACCAGAACGTACTCGAACCGCCGTTGGTACTTCTCGCGCGTATCCTGATCGCGCTCCAGAAGGTCGATGGTGCGCACGATCAGATCGTCGAAGTCGAGCGAGTTCGACTCGGCAAGCCGGCGCTGGTACTCGGCGTAGACGTTCGCGATGCGCTCGCCGAGAAACGAGGTTTGATTCTGTGCGTACTGCTCGGGCCACAGCAGCGCGTTCTTCGCTTTGTCGATCTCGGCGAGGCAGGCGCCCGCCGAGAGATGGCGCTCGTCATAGTCGAGCTCGTCGAGGATTTCCTTGACGAGCTGACGCTGATCGGCGTCGTCGATGATCGCGAAACTCCGCCCGATTCCGATGCGCATCCCGTCGCGCCGCAAGAGGCGCGCGCACATGGCGTGGAACGTGCCGACCCAAAGATCCCGCGCGGCCGGACCGACCATCGCCTGCAGCCGCGACTTCATTTCGCCGGCCGCCTTGTTCGTAAACGTCAGCGCGAGAATCCGCTCCGGCGCCACCCGCACCTGTTCGAGCAGGTAGGCGATGCGGTAGGTCAAGACGCGCGTCTTTCCGCTTCCGGCCCCTGCAAAGATCAAAACCGGACCATCGCTCTGCCGGACGGCGGCAGTTTGCGCGTCGTTCAGAATTTCCGTTTCCAGGAGCATTAAGTGCGGTTCGCCGCGAAGCTCGCCGTCGCCTGTTTTACGAGAAAAGCGACGTTTGGCGCAATCTATTAGCGAACGGCGCGAAGCACCCGTGCCCGTCGAGCGGCCATGGTGAAGCCCGCGGATAGCAACGCCAGCGTCGATTCGGCTCCCATATTCGGGTTGATCGCATCCTCGCCCAAGCCGTCATAGCATCCGCCGCCGTTTGCCATGACGACGCCGCGCGAATTCTTACCGTAATACCACTCCAGCGCGAGCTCGGCCGTCGCTACGTGGCCCGCGTCGCCGGTGAAATCGAACGCCGCCAGCTGAGCGTCGACCATCGCGCATGCTTCGAGCGGCTGCTGCTCGTACCGCGCGCGCGGACCGCCGCGCGGATACCAGCCCTCGTTTCCGATCGGTACGAAGACGCCGCCCTCCACCGTGACGCCTTCATAGAAGGCGAGCGCCGCGAGGCCCGTCTGGGCGTACCGCGGCCGCGCGAGCGCCTGTCCGGCTCGAATCAACGCCTCGGGCAAACGGGCGTTGTCGTAGGTCATGCCCTCTTCAAACCACTGCCAGTCGGCGGACGCGTTCGCCGAGTACGCGGTGAAAAGTTCGCCGGCCAGAGAGTCGAGCGCGTCGACGTACTTGGCGTCTTTGAGCGCGGTCTGCGCCTGAGCGAAGCCCAGAACCGCGTAGGCGCGCGAGCGAATGTATTCGAGCGAGTCGAGCGAGGGCAGCGTCCGGTCGAGCAGCGTGGTGCAGACGCGCCGCCAGGTGCGGCTCGGCGCGTTGGCGGCGCCGTAGCCGAGCGCCCAAATCGCGCGCCCGCAGCTATCGTGCGTCCCGATCTCGTCGAGCCACTGCCGGTCGTAATCCATGAAGTTGTGAAAACGTCCATCGTCGAGCTGAGCGTGCTGCAGGAAAGCCAAGTACGTTCCCGCCAGGCGCTGGCTCAGCTTGTCGCCGGGCGCGAGGCGCAAGTGCTCCAGCGCGACGATAAACGCGCGCGACACGTCGTCGGTGCAGTATCCGGTCTTTCGGTTCGGGACGTTTTCGAGCGCGTGCTGGATGACGCCGACGTCATCGGAGAGCACCGCCAGGTGGTCGAGCGGCGGCGCCGCGGTAACGGCTCGCGCCTTAGGCAGAGGTCACCAACTGCAGCGGGCCGCGCGGGCAAAGCTCGCTGAAGAGCGCACCGTACTCGGCGGCAACGTGCGGCCACGTCATCTGCCGTCCGAACCGATAGGCTCTTCGTTCGGTCGCGCGCCGTAGCGACGGATCGTCCAAGAGCATGTTGAGCCGCACCGTGATCGACGTGGAGTCGCGGAAATCGCACAAGAATCCGCGATTGTGGGCGAGCAGCTCTTGTGCGTACAGATACGGCGTCGAGATGATCGCCTTACCGCAACCGACCGCGTAGGCCAGCGTACCGCTGACGATCTGCGCCGGGTTGAGGTACGGCGTCAGATAGATGTCGGTCGCGGCGAGATAGCTCACGACTTCGTCGAAGTCGAGATACTTGTCGACGAGCTGAACGTTGTAGTGCAGTCCGTATTCGTGCACCATGGCGAGGAGCGACTCCCGGTACGATTCGCCTTCGCGGCGGCGCACGACCGGATGCGTTTCGCCGAGTATGAGGTAGAGCGCTTCGGGATGGCGCTTGATCACGCCGCGCATGGCTTCGATTGCGTATTCGAGCCCCTTACCCCGGCTGATCAAGCCGAAAGTCGAGATCACCGTGCGCTGACCGATTCCAAATGACGCCTTTGCGGCGTGCGTATCTTGGAAGGGAACGTCGGGGACGCCGTGGTGTATGGTTTCGAGCGCGTCGGGATCGATGCCGTAGATGCCTTCGAGTAAGCCGCGCCCGGTCTCCGAGAGCGCAACGACCTTGGAAGCGTGCTCGCACAGGGCGCGCGTTACCCGCAGATAGGCTTCGTCGGGTTCGGGCAGGACGGTATGCAGCGTCAATACCACCGGCTTTTCGAGCCGACGGATGAAATCGATCAGCCACCCGCCCCGCTCGCCGCCGAAGAGTCCGTACTCGTGTTGAACGTTGACCAAATCGACCGGAAAGGCATTCACGAACTCGGCGGCAGCCGCGTAGCTGGCGCGATCTTCCTCGGCGATGCGCGCGACGACGTCGGTCGGATACCGCCGAACGTCGGCGCCGGGCTCGTCCACCGCAATGACCGGGGTCGACAGCCCGAAGGCGCGATCGTACGCATCGACCATGTCCTTCGTGAACGTGGCGATGCCGCACTCGCGGGGCGGATACGAACCCAAAAATAAGGCACGCGGCGGTAACGTCAAACTGGGATACTCCTCCACTTCAGGACCATAGTGTACCCCGTCGCAGATGCAGGGTAAACCGAAGGTTCGCTTGCTTGCTTATGTGCTTTTCGGCAGGGAACTCAGCCGGGCGCCCGGCTCGAGAACGGCGCCGGGATCGACGCTTACGTCGTGTCCGATGACACTTCCCTTCGCCACCAGCGCCTTGGGCCCGATCGTGACCCCGCTGGCGAGAATCGCCTCCTCGACGATCGCGCCCGCGCCCACGCTCACGCGCTCCCAAAGGACGGATTCGCGCACGGCGGCGCCCGCGCCGATGCTGCAGCCGCGCCCCAGCACGACGTTCGGACCGACGGTCGCGCTTGCATCCACGACGACGTCGGCCGCGGCGTGCACGGGCGGGACGACGCCCGGATGGCCGCTCAGCGCGTCTTTGCCGTCGCCACTGAGCCCCGGCTCCACCGCGAGCGGCATCGCGCCGCGCAGCACGTCGCGATGCGCCGCCAAATACTGCTCGGGTCGGCCGAGATCCAACCAATAATCGGCGGTCGTGTACGCGTAGAGGTTCTTTCCCTGCGCGATCACGCGCGGAAACGTTTCGCGCTCGATCGATACGTTGCGGCCGGCCGGAATGAATTCGAGGATCTCGCGTTCGAGAAGATACGTGCCCGCGTTGATCTCGTCGGTCGGTTCCCGGCCCTTGGGCGGCTTCTCGACGAACTCCGTGACGCGGCCGTCGTCGTCGTGCACGACGCACCCGAACGGCGACGGGTCCTCTACGCGAATGAGATGCAGCGTGCCGATGCCGCCCTTCGCATGATGATATTCGCGCATCGCTCGAAGATCGAGGCTCGTAAAGATGTCGCCGTTGAGTACGAAGAACGGACCGTCAACGTGCGGTTCGACATTTTTGATCGCCCCCGCCGTGCCCAACGGCGTCTCCTCGATCGCATACGTAACTTTCATGCCGAACTCAGAACCGTCGCCGAAATAATCGACGATTGCTTGCGGCATGTAGCCGGCCGCGAGAATTATGTCGCGAATCTCGGCGGCATAGAGGCGTTCGAGCGTACGAGCCAAGAACGGCACGTTCATGATCGGCACCATCGGCTTGGGCGTACCGTACGTCAGCGGCCGAAGGCGCGTTCCCTCGCCTCCGACCAACACGATCGCCTGCATCATCGTCCTTTCGCCTTGCGCTCACCCGTGTCATCCCGAGCTTGTCGAAGGACCGCCGAAGGGCTGTCGCCCCTTTGTGAAAGCGCCGAAACGGGAAAAAGATCAAAGCGCGTCGACTGCGCTTACCATGCGTGACCGCGTGCGCTCCTCGAGAATCGCTGCCGAGAACGCGGCCTTGCCGAGCGGCCGGGCAGGCGACGGTTGCAAGAGCCCCGCCAAAGTGTGTAGTATAGATTCTCGCTCATGTTCCCGGCTCGTCTAATGGTAGGACGCGGTCCTCTGGAGTCCGTTATCGTGGTTCGAATCCATGGCCGGGAGCCATGGCCCTATCGTCTAGAGGCCTAGGACGCCGCCCTCTCACGGCGGTAACGCGGGTTCGAATCCCGCTGGGGCTAATTCAATCGGCCTGTATTTGCGGGCCTTTTTCATTCTAGGCAGTGTGGCGTGGGCCGGTTGTGGGCCCGCAGCACTTATAAGCGCCTTTGACGTACCTCCGATCACGCTTGCGACCGCATTGCCTAGCATCGCGTCG
>JASHOM010000131.1 GCA_030041115.1 Vulcanimicrobiota bacterium
TGCCGGTCGCGCCGGCCGCGGGCGGCGGAAGTGCGGGCGGAAGCGCGCCGGGCCGGCCGCCCGGTGGACTTACTTGACTTCCCGCGGGCACGTAGATGCGCACGATGGTCGTGCCGGCGCCGCCCACGCTGCTTGCGCCGCCGGCACTCGACGGGACGAGCACGTTGCCCTGACTCCCGCCGCCCGCACACCCGGCCGCTAACGCCGCCACAGTTGCGAGGGCGATGCGCACGAACGACGATCGTGACACGGGGCGCATAGATCTACGACGTTCTTATTGCAATATGCGCTCGACGTCGGCGCGCATCGCGGCCGGCGAGAGCTCGCCGACCACGATCTTCGCTACGATGCCGTTGCGATCGATGAAGACGTGCACCGGCAGGCCGTTCACTTGATACCGATCGCGCAAGGTGCCGGAATCGACGACGACGGGATAGACGAGATGGTGTTCGTTTCGGAACGATGCGGCCTTACCGGCGTTCTCGAGCACGTCGACGCCGACGACCTCCAAGCCGCGCGACGCATAGGTGCGAGCCAGTGCGTCGATCGCCGGCGCCTCCGCGTTACACGGCGGACACCAACTGGCGAAGAAGTTCAAGTACACGGCTTTACCGTGCAGCGAGCCCGACGAAAGCGTCGGACCCGGAAGGCTCGGCTCGCTCCAGACCGGCGCCGGCTGCCCGACGCGCGCCGTCTGCGACGCGTTGGAGTCGGTGCCGCCGGCGCGCGCGCAGGCGGCCGCGACGCACAGCGCGGCGACGGCAAGCCAGGCAGTCCTTTTAGCCATAGCTGGGATACCCAACCGCTGCAAGATCGAATTGCATCTGCTTGCGAAGTTCGCCCACGTCGGCAAAAAGCCGCTGTTCTCGCACGTAGCGCAGGTCGCGCAGGGCGAGCTCCCGTCCGTAGATCGCCTGCGTGAAGTCGCGCAGCCAGGCCTCGACGCGGCGCTCGCCGCCCCCGAACTGCGGGTTGGTCCCAATCGAGACCAAAGCCGCGTAGTCGCGCCCGTCGTAACGGGCGACCGCCGAATAGACCCCGTCTTTGGGAAGTACCTTCGCCGGGATGCGCACGTTGGCGGTGGGGAAACCGAGCGCGTGCCCGCGTCCGGCGCCGATCTCGACCGGGCCGCGAATCTCGTAACCCGTTCCGCCGAGCAGCCGATCGGCGCGGCTCAGCTCGCCGTCGCGAATCAGGGCGCGAATTCGCGTACTCGAGACGCGTTCGCCGTCCTCCTCGACCGGCGTCAGCGCAACGAACGCAACCCCGTGCCCGGCAAGAAATTCAGCCATCACGTCCACGTCGCCCGCCCGTTTGTGACCGAAGCGAAAGGTCTTGCCGACCACGACCCCGCGCACGCCGAGGCGCCGGACCAAGATCTCGAGGAATGCCCGCGGCGAGAGCGTTGCGATTGCATCGTCGAACGTCACGAAAAAACACTCCTCGAAGCCGGCGCCGGCGAAGAGCGTGAGACGTTCCTGCGGCGTGCTGAGTAAGGGCGGTTCGGTTCCGGGCCGCAAGTGCGCGGCCGGGTGATCGGCAAAGGTCAATATCCCGCAGCGCCAGCCGGGCCTGCGCAGCCGCAGCGTCGCCCGCGCAATCTCGCGATGACCGCGATGGAAGCCGTCGAAGAATCCAACGGCCAGAACCAGCGGACGCTCGCTCTCGCGCACCAGCTCGTGATGAATTCTCACTACACGAAAACCTTGCGCGGCGCGAGCAATGCGCCCAAGGCTTCGCCGACGCCCACGAGCGTGCGCGATTCGTCACGCACGAAGACGTGCTTTCCGGTGGCGCCCTCCGGCAGCGGAACGACCCGTCCGGCACGGAAATCGGCCGAACCGCGCAGATCGAGTACGATGGTAGGGAAGGGAATGATGTATTCCGGCGCGATCAGTGCGAGTTGGGGCTCGGCTGCGATCTCGTCGATCGTTCGTGCCTCGTAGAGGACGAAGGGACCCGAACCTTCTCGCAGCAGCGCTCCCATGTGCGCGGGAATCTCGAGCGACGCGCCCAGATCGTGACAGAGCGTGCGAACGTAAGTCCCTTCGCTGCATGCGATTCGCAACCGCGCGACGTTCGGGCGCTCGATTCCAAGCAGACTCAGACCGTAGATCGTAACCTTGCGAACCTTTCGCTCGACGCTCTTCCCGGCGCGCGCGAGTTCGTAGAGGCGTTTCCCCTGATGATGCGCGGCGGAAAACATCGGCGGCGTCTGTGCGATTCGTCCGACGAATGACGGCAGCGTTTCTTCCAACAGGGCCGGCCAGTTCGGCGGAACGGGGACCTGCGCGACCGTTTCACCGTGGGCGTCCTGGGTGGTCGTCGATCGGCCGAGGACCAGCGTGCAGGCGTAACTCTTGCGTTGATTGGGAAGCAGTGGAATCAGTCGGGTTGCTTTGCCGACCGCGACGGGAAGTACGCCCGCGGCTTGCGGGTCGAGCGTGCCCAAATGGCCGGCCGCGAGATCTCGCTCGCCCGTCTGAAGCGCGTAGATTCGGCGCACGCGCGCGACCGCTTGCGCCGAGCTCGGGCCGGCGGATTTGAAGAGATTGACGAAACCGATCACCGTCGCGGCTGCGGCGCGGCGCTTGGCAAACTCCTAGGAGCCTGTAGGGCTATGGTAGATTTCCGTATTCAGCGCCGAATCCGAAAATGGCCATAACCCTACAGGCTCCTAGAGACCTTCGGCGACGAGCGCGGCTTCGACCGCAGAAAACGCCTCGGACAGCGATCCGCGACACGTCAGACCCGATGCGCGGAAATGGCCGCCCCCGCCGAGGCGCCGCGCCGCGGCTTGCACGTTGAGCTTTCCGCTCGATCGCAAGCTGACGCGGATCTCGCCCTCGATCGCTTTGAAGAGCGCGGCAACGTCGACGCCGTCCTGCCCGAGCAGCGTATTGACCACGTCTTCGATATCTTCGCCGTCCGCGCCGGTCTGGGCCAGCATCGCATCGTCGACGTACGAGTAACAGTAGCGGCCCCCGTGCTCGAAGCGCATCGCGTCGATGATTCGTCCGAGGAGTTTGGTTGCAACGACTCGCTTGCGCAGGAAGATCTCTTCGGTGATCTCCTCCTTGTCGGCGCCCCGGCGCATCAGCTCGGCCGCGAGTTCGAGCGCCTCGGGCGTCGTGTTCGAATGCATGAACCCGCCCGTATCGGTCATGACGGTTACGAGAATGCACGTTGCGATTCGATCGTCGATCGGCACGCCGAGCTCGCGCAACAGGAACATGACGGCGCTTCCCGTGGAACATTCGCTCTCGAGCACGAAGTTGAGCTTGCCGAAGAGCGCGTTGCCGAGGTGGTGATCGATGTCGAGCACGTTCTCGCGGTCGACCGCGGGCAGATATTCGCCGGCGCGACTCCGGTCGCTCATGTCGCAGAAGACGTAGAGCGTATCGGCGGGCAGATCCGGCGGTAGCTCGCGCGAGACCAGGTCCGCGTCGGGCAAGAAACGCAAATTGCGCGGCACGCCGTCCTGTTGAAAATAGCAAACGCGCTTGCCCAATCTCTTGAGCGCCAATCCCAGGGCCAACCCCGCGCCCAGCGTGTCTCCGTCGGGTTTCACGTGGCTGACCATGACGAACGCGCTGCGCCGGCGAAGCTCCGCGGCCACTTCTTTCGCCGACGCCAGGCGCGGCTTACTCTCGATCATCGGTTCTCCTCGACGCGGACGGCCGCTTCGCGCAGCGTCTTCGCCAGCGCGATAGCCCGTTCGGCCGACCGGTCTTCGACAAAGATGAGCTCGGGCGTGTGCCGCAGATCGATCTTGCGTCCGAGCTCGCCGCGCAAGAAGCGTCCCGCGTGCCGGAGGGCGTCCAGCGACTGACGGGCTTGATGGCGATCGCCGATCACCGAAACGAAGACCTTGCAATAGCGCAGATCGTCGCTTACCTCGGCGCGCGTCACCGTCACGAAAGCCAAGCACGGATCCTGCAGCTCTTGCGAGACGAGCGTGCCGAGAATGCGTTGAACCTCGTGATCTATCTTTGCGATGCGCTGCTGTTTCACGTTCGTCTTTCCGCGTACGAAGGGAGACTCGTCACGCTCGCACCAATTCGGGGGCGACGTGTTCGAGGATGTAGGCTTCGATGACGTCGCGCTCTTTGAGATCTTGGAAACGCGCGATTTGGATGCCGCATTCGAAGCCTTCGGCCACCTCGCGAACGTCGTCCTTGAAGCGGCGCAGGCTTTCGATCTCGCCGTCGAATACGACGGTGCCGTCGCGAACGACGCGCACCTTGGCGTTGCGCGAGATCTTGCCGCTGGTCACGTAACAGCCCACGATCGTGCCGACGCGGCTGACCTTGAAAACCTGACGAACCTCGGCCCGGCCGAGCACGACCTCGCGCTCGATCGGCGCGAGCATGCCTCGCATCGCCTTCTTGAGGTCATCTTCGATCTCGTAGATGACCTGATAGAAGCGCAGGTCCACGCCTTCGTTCTCCGCAAGACGCCGCGCGGTTTCGTCCGGGCGTATGTTGAAGCCGATCAGCACGGCGTTGGACGCGCTGGCAAGATTCACGTCGTTGGGCGAGATTGCCCCGACGCCGCCGTGAATGACGCGAATCTCGACGTCGCCGGTCGAGAGCGATTCCATTCGCGTGCGCAGCGCCTCGAGCGAACCCTGTCCGTCGGCCTTGATGATCAGATTGAGAACCTTTCCGCCTTCGGCCGGCATCGACATGAACGTCTCCAACGAGACTCGCTGCGCTCCAGCCGCCGAAATGCGCACGTCGCGCCGGCGAGTTGCGCGCTTCTCCGCGGTTTCACGCGCGACGCGTTCGTCGCTGACCACGCTGAGCGTGTCACCGGCCGAGGGAACGTCGGAGAGACCCATGACCTCGACCGGAATCGACGGACCGGCCTTCTTGACTTGTTTGCCCTTATCGTCGATCAACGCGCGAACCTTGCCAAACGTGCCGCCCGCGACGACGATGTCGCCGACGCGCAGCGTCCCGTTTTGCACGAGCACCGTAGCGACCGCGCCGCGACCGCGGTGCAGCGCCGACTCGATCACCACGCCGGTGGCACGGCGGTTTTTATTCGCCCGCAGCTCGCGAATGTCGGCTTCGAGCAGCACGGTGTCGAGCAGCGAGTCGATGCCGTCGCCCGTCTTTGCCGAGACCGGCACCATCTCCACGGTCCCCCCCCAATCGACCGGCTGCAGTCCTTGTTCCCCGAGCTGCTGCTTGACGCGGTCGGGTTGTGCGTCGGGCCGATCGATCTTGTTGATCGCCACCACGATCGGAACGTTCGCGGCTTGAACGTGCGCAATCGCTTCCTTCGTCTGCGGCATGACGCCGTCGTCGGCGGCCACGACGAGAATGGCAACGTCGGTGACCTTCGCGCCGCGCGCGCGCATCGCGGTGAACGCTTCGTGGCCCGGAGTGTCGACGAACGTAATCTTACGGTCGTTCCGCTCGACCGTATACGCACCGATCTTTTGCGTGATTCCGCCCGCCTCGCCGGCGGCGACGTTCGCTTGTCGAATCTTGTCGAGCAGCGACGTTTTACCGTGGTCGACGTGGCCGAGTACCGTGACGACCGGGGGCCGCGGCGTCAGCATCTCGGGCTTGTCCTCTTCTTGCTCGACCGTCACTTCTTCGCCGGCTTCCTTGACCACGGCATTGAATCCGAAGCGCTTGGCGATTTGGATCGCTACGTCGCTCGAAACGTTTTGATTGATCGTCGCCATCGTCCCGATCTTGATCAGTTCGGTGATCACGTCGCGGACGGGCACGATCATTGACGTCGCCAGCTCTTGGACGGTGAGCAGGTCGGGGATCTCGATCGTTTCGAGCGCGCGCGCGGGCGTCGCGGCCGCCGGTTCGCCCTTCTTCTTGCGCTGGCGCTCCTTTTCGAGCAGCAGCTCCTTCTCGCGATCCTTTTTGGCAGTCGCCTTTTCGTCGTGCGCTCGCGCGCGATCGCCCGGACGCGCTCCCGCCGACGGCGCCGGCAAATCCGACGTTATCGCGCCCGGCCGGCCCGGTGTCTGGCGCAGGCCGGGACCCATCGGGCGGAACGGGCCGTTTCCGGCCGGACGACGCGGGGGCGCGACGCCGGGCGAGACGGCCCGCGCCGCGGCACCGCCTTTCCCTCCCTGCCCCGGCATCGCTTCGCCGGGACGCGGTGCAAC
>JASHOM010000132.1 GCA_030041115.1 Vulcanimicrobiota bacterium
CATGGCCAGCTCGATCGCGAGCGCGGGCAGTCGCCAGCCGAACGGAGTGCAGAAGAGCGCGAGCACCACCACGGGCAGCAGCATCCGGTCGCGGCTTCGAGCTACGGCCAGCGGGCCCTCGCTGATCGCCGCGACGAGACGCGCGAACACGATTGCCGGCGCGATCGCGACGCTCGCGTGAAGGTTCGCCCAGATGATTGCCGTGGGGATCGTAGCGTAATACCAGCGGTCGCGGCGCTCGATGAAGAACATGAACGCCGCCAGCGCGCCCCAGCCGAGCACTTGCGCGCGCGCGCCGAACGATCCGAGCAACGCGAAGCCGGTAAAGAAGAGCGCGATGCCGATGGCTTCCGGCTTCGTCGCCGGGCGCGCGCGCCAATAGATCGAGAGCAGGATCGCGACCGGGATCGCGCTGACGGCCATGCTGAGCGCGACGAAAGCACGCGCATTCGATGCGGCCGCTACCGCGAGACTGAAGAGCCATTCCTGCGGAACCCATGGGGCGGCGGCGGCCGTAAAGGTTTCGTGGCCCAGAGCGGTCGGCAAATGGTGCGACCGCAGCAACTGCTCGCCGAGCCAATGCTGCCAGTAGAGATCGCCGTCACCGGGCGTGCGCAGCGGGCCGAGCACCAAGAACAGCACTCCCCACAGCAAGAGCGTGAGGCGAAGCAGGCTCAGTGGATTATTCCGAGCGGCAACGCGATCCCGGTCGCGAGCGCAATGTACGGCGCAAAAGCGATCGGACGGCCGCGCGTCCGGCGAAACCGATCCCCGATCGCCGCGGCCGCGCAGGCGAGCGTGAGCGCGACGAGCGCCAGCGGCGCGCCTAGGGCCGCTCCGCAGAGCGCCACGAGCTTAGCGTCTCCCCAGCCCATTCCGTAGCCGCGCGAGAGGATTGCGGCGATGGCGAACGGCACGAAAACGACCGCGGCTGAGGCGATGATCGTCCAATCGCGCTGGGCAACGGAAAAGAGCGCGAGCGCCGCCAGCGGCACGAGCGTGAAAAGGTCCGGGACGATGCCGCAGGTCGTGTCGCTGCACCACGAGGCCACGAGCGAAAACAGGACGATCGCGGATATGCCGATCTGCAGCGGCAGCGCGCCGAATCGAACCATCAGCGCTCCGAGCAACGCCGAAGCCGCGATGAGCACCGCGACCGGCGGCGTGCCGGGTTTGGGCCCGTCGTCCTCGGGCGCAACGTCCGCGCAAACGGTGCGGCTTGCGTGCACGGCAATGAAGGCGATGCATGCAAAGAACGCCGCCGCCGCGAGAACCGCGATCATGGATGCTGCGTTAGGTAATTGACGGCAACGGTGCCGAAGATGATCGTGAAGATCGACGGGATCATGAAGAAGACCATCGGGAAAACCATTTTGACCGGCAGTTTCGCGGCCATCTCCTCGACGGCCATCAGCCGTTGATGCCGAGCGTCCTCGGCCAGCTCGGTGAGCATCTTGGCCACGTTCGCGCCGAGTCGCTCGGCCTGCGTCATCACGCGCAGTGCGTTGCGCAGCGCCGGCTGATCGGTGCGCTCGCCGGCGGCTTTGAGTGCGTCGGCGCGCGAGCGTCCCAGCCGGATCTCCGAGAGCGCCGCCTTGATCTCCTCGCCGAGGGGTCCAACGGCGGCATCGACCGCGTACGCTAATGCCGAGTTGAGCGCGAGGCCGGCCTGGACGGTCGAAGCGACCATGTCCAAAAACTCGGGCAGCGCCTTTTGAATCGCGGTATGACGCGCCTCGATCGCGCGATTGAGCGCGATGAACGGTGAATAGGCCGCGCAGAGCGTGATCACGATGAGCAGCGGAACGAGCCACGCGAGGCTGAGCCCGGCGACCTTCCAGACGAGCAGCGTGATGAGCGGGCCGAGGGCCGCGCCTGCGACGATCCGCATCGCAAACTGCGCCGGCGTCGTGGTGTACCAGCCCGCCGCAATGAGCTGGCGCGTCAACAGCAGACGCCGCTCGCCGCTGAAGAGCCGCTGTACGAGCGGCGACGTTTCCTCTTGCTGCGGCGCTACTCGGACCTTGAGCTCCTCGATCTGTTCGGCCAAGATGCTCTTGGACGGAATCACCGACAGCGCGAAAAAGAACGCCGACACCGCGCCGAAGATCGGAATCATGTACGTGAGCAGGGCTAGCATCAGACGTCCACCCGGAGAATCCGCCGCACCCAGAAGAAGCCCAGAAACTCAAAGACGAGGATGATCAGCAATACGATGTGGCCGAGCCACGTGAAGAAGAGCGCGTGCGACATGTCTTGCTGCGTTGCCCAAATGAAGGCGCCGAGGCCGACCGGAATCAGCATGAGCACCCATGCGCTCAGCCGCCCCTCGGCGGTGAGCGTGGCGATCTTGCGATGGACCTGGCGGCGGCCTTTGATCGTATCGGCGAGCTGGTCGAGAATGCGCGCCAAATCGCCGCCGGTCTCGGCTTGCACGCGAAAAACGCGCGCGACCATCAGCGTTTCGTTAGCGGGCATCCGCACGGCCAGCGAGTCCAACGCGTCGAAGATGCTCGCGCCGATATTCGCCTGACCGACGACGCGGCGAAACTCATGGCGCGCCGGGTCGGGCAGCTCTTCGATGACGATTGCCAGCGCCTGGCGCAACCCCAGACCGACGCGGATGCTGCTCGCGACCAAGCGCAGCGCGACTTCGAGCTGCTCGATGAAGGTATCGAGCCGCTTTTTGATCTTGAACTGCACGTACGCGACGAAGCCGACCGCGGCGACCGCGGCCACGACCGGAAGGAGCAGCAGCGCCATGGCGATTTGCAAGTGCAACAGCAGGAAGAGCGAGATCCAAACGACCGCCACTCCCGCTGCGAGGCTGAGCACGATCTCCTGGGAGCTCATGTAAATGCCGGCGCGGTCGAGCTGGTCGGCCAGGCTGTTGACGCGTGCCGTGGCGCGCTGGTTGACCGATCCCCATAGGCCGAAAAAGGCAAAGAACGCCGTGGCCGAGATGCCGAGAAAGATGAGGGCGAGGACGAATCCGCTTACCATGCCGCGTTCAAAAGCGAGAGCTCGTTGAGGGCGCGCCAATCGTAGGCGATGCCGTATTCTTCGAAGCGCTTGAGCGCGATGGGCTGCACGCCGGTGTAGCAGAAATCGCCGATCACCTTTCCATCGCCGTCCACGCCGTGCTGCGAGAAGCGCACGATCTCTTGCATGGTGACGACGTCGCCTTCCATGCCCACGATCTCGCTGACGCCGGCCACCTTGCGGCTGCCGTCGCGCAAACGCGCGGTGTGTACGACGAAGTTGATCGCGCTTGCGGTCTGCTCGCGAATGGCGCGAATGGGCAGGTCGAAGCCGGCCATCAGAACCATCGTTTCGATGCGCGAAAGCGCGTCACGCTGACTGTTCGCGTGAACGGTGGTGAGCGAGCCGTCGTGACCGGTGTTCATCGCCTGAAGCATGTCGAGCGCTTCGGCGCCGCGGCATTCGCCGATGATGATCCGGTCCGGGCGCATGCGCAACGCGTTTCGCAGCAGATCGCGGATGCGAATCTCGCCCGCGCCTTCGATGTTGGGCGGACGCGACTCGAGCCGCACCACGTGCGGCTGATTGAGCAACAGTTCCGCGGCATCCTCGATCGTGACGATGCGCTCGCTTTCGGGCAGAAATGAGGAGAGAATGTTCAAGAACGTCGTCTTGCCGGAGCCGGTGCCCCCGCTGACGAGAAGATTGAGCCGGGCTTGAACCGCGGCGCGCAGGAGATCGATCACTTGCGGCGGAGCGGCGCCGATCCTGATCAGATCGTCGGCGGTCAAGCGGCGGGCGCCAAATCGCCGGATCGTCAACGTGGCACCGTCGATCGAGACGGGCTCGATGATTGCGTTGACGCGCGAGCCGTCGGGCAAGCGTGCGTCGACCATCGGCGAGGCTTCGTCGATTCGCCGGCCCAGCGGCGTGATGATCCGTTCGATCACCAGGCGCAGTTGCCGGTCGCTGCTGAAATACTTCGTCGTCGGCTCGATGATGCCGCGCTTCTCGACGTACACGTTGCTGGGGCCGTTGACCATGATTTCGGTAACGTCGGGGTCTTTCACCAAATCTTCGAGCGGGCCCAGGCCGAGCGCCTCGTCGACGATCTCTTGCCGAAGTACGGCCAGCTCTTCGGCCGACCCGGAAAATTTGCGGCTCGCCACGAGGTCGGCGGTAATGCTTTCGATGCGCGAGCGCAGCTCGGCGAGCTTTACGGAATCGCTTTGGGTCACGCTCGCGGAAACGATATCGGCCTGACGCAGCAGCGCGGCCTGCACGTCCTGCTTGAAAGCATCGCGCGCGGCATCGGCCGGGGGCCGGGCCGTCGCGCGCTGCTCGGCGGCGAATTTCGGCGGCGAGCTCTCGCCGTTGCGCGACTTGAGTCCGCGGCTCTGCACGAGCGGCGTTGCAGCCGACGGCTGGAGCGACTCGATCGGCTTTTCAGGGGGAAGCGCTTCGATGTAGCGTTGCAGTCCCGCGATGGCTCGTGCGTAGGCGCGCTGCGTCCAAGGGGGGATTTCGGCGACGAGTTTGGTGCCGAGCGCCTCTTCGACTTCCGCGCGCGGCACCGCTCCGGTTTCCATGCGCGCGTTGGTGATCAAATCAATGCGCTCGGCCGGAACGCCGAACCGGCGCAGGTCGGCGACGAGCGATTGAGCGCCGGCGACACCCAGCAGCGTCGGCTCGAGCACGATGAAGACCCGGCGCGCGCCCACCATGAACGGGCGCACGGTCGCTGCAAAGGGTTGGGGAGCGTCGACGAAGATCTCGCTAAACGCGGTCATGCCCGCGGCATACGAAGCCACGGTTTCCTCGCTCAGCGTGTACGCGGTGTCGTAGCGTTCGGCCAACTCGACGAGCGTGACGCCGTTGGCATTCGTGCTGGCGATCTGCGTGCTGACGCGCGCGGCGTCGAGAGCGCGGACGCTCTCAAAGATGACGGCGGCGCTGCGCCGCGCGGTCAGGTCGGCATCCACCATCGCGACCTGGCCTTTCAAGTGCATGCTGCGCGCCAGCTCGCTGCACAGCGACGTCGTTCCGACCCCGCCCTTCGAACCGATGAAGAGCAGAAACGGGGCGTTGCTCATCGAGCGCTGCCGGGATCGACGATCTGGTCGCCGACGATCAGCTCGACCGGGCTCGTGGGGGCCTTCGGCGCGACGGGCGGCGGCGGTCCCATGGCGCCCATGAAGGCCGCCGGCATCGCGGGCTCGGGCAGCGTCGGCGGAGTCCCTTCGCTCCCGCCGGCCAGCGACAATATCTCGACGGGCTCCGAGCGAATGGCCTCGCGCGGTGAGCGCAGCGCGAGCCGCAAGTTTGCGTTCGAGTCGGCCCACGCGAGCAAGTCGGCCTGCTTCGGATTGACCTCGAGCGTTACGGTCGCCGCGGCCGATTCGTCCGGCGACGGCGTGGCCGAGGCGTTCTCTAATGCCGTTCCGACCGCCAGCACTCGGATGCCGCGGAAGATCGTTACGGCCTTGGGCGGCGGTCCGTTGGAGCGCGCGGGAGGTATGGCAATGACGTCAACCCGATCTCCGGGCTGAATCAGCCCCGAAACGCCTTTGACCCGATCGATCGGAATGCTGACGGCGCGCATGCCCGGTTGCAGCCGCACCGGCAGAGCCGACGGAGCGTTCATGCCGATTTGCGAGGCGGTCAATTGCGACCCCACGGGAATGGTGATGAGCGCGAGCGAGCCGGTGGCCTGGTTGGGATCGGAGAGCGCGTCGGGTTGGAGGGTATCCCCCGGGCGCATCTCGGTATGGAACATATCCGCGGTGATGCGCACGCGGGCGGGAATTTCTTGCGTGGTGATCAGCACTTGGCGCGGCGCCTTTTCGGCCGGGCGCACCGAGTTGAGATACGTCAGCGTGAGCCAGCCGGTTCCAACGGCGAGAACGATCGCGATCAAAAGCGTCGTACGGCGAACATTCATGTTACAACGTGATCCTCAAGAAAGGCGCGACGGTGTGCGCAAGTGCGATCAACGTCGCCCCGAATGCAAAGGCAACTGCGTAGGGGAGTGTTTCGGTTTGGTCGGGCGGCAAGCCTGGTACCGCGCCGGACGCGGTCATGGCCATGCGCGTTAGGGCCGCTCGCGCTCGTCCGCGGCGTACGAGGATCGCCAGCGCAAGCAGACCTCCGCCGATCGCCGTGTAGAGCAAGAAGGGAACGAATAGAGGATAGCTCAGCAGCCCCGAGGTTGCGATGGCGAGCTTGACGTCGCCGCCGCCGATGCCGCCGAACGAGTAGATCACGGTTCCGGCCACGGTCAGGGCGATCATCACCCCGAGGCTGATCAGCAAGGCTTTCCAGCCGCCGGACGCGTGCACGGCGATTGCCGCCAGCGCGGTGGCTCCGGTGAGCCAATTGGGAATGCGCCGGCTGCGGACGTCGAAAAAGCCGGCCGTCAGACAGGCGATGAGTGTGAGCGTAATTGCTATCGACATAATGATGAGGCGCGAGAAGTACCAGCGAACTTCTTAAAGAGAGTTCGTCTTGGCCATTCTCGCGCCATTTCTCAGTACTCCGCTGAGTTTAAGCCGAGAGGCGCCCCTTGAGAAATGGCGCGATACGGCTTGGGTGGTTTGTAGGTTAGACCGAACCGGCGACGGTGCTGAAGACCGTGCTGAGGTTCTTGCCGAGTTGCGTGACTGCGACGAGCGCGACCATCGCGATCAGGGCAACGAGCAGGCCGTATTCGACCATCGTCGCGCCTTCTTCATCGCGCATCATCGATTTGAGGGTGGTTAGCATTCTGTCTCCTTATGTGTGGTTGAGGGTAAACTAGGGGTGGGTCACTACGACGCGCTTGCTACAGCGAAGACGCGGTGGTGCTGAACAGGGTGCTGAGGTTGAGGCCGAGCGTCTGAATTGCGACCAAGGCGACGACGGCGATCAGCGCTACCAGCAAACCGTACTCGACCATCGTTGCGCCTTCTTCGTCGAGAAGCATCGATTTCATGAGCATGGTTTCTCCTTTACTCGCGAATCTCCAATGGAGCCCGATTACCAAATGCCGCCGGGGAAGCTATCAGCCGGAATCTGTACCCCCGCGTTCGGCGATTCGACCAGGAGTTGCGCGCTTGCTGACGTGACGCCCGGCACCGATGTGGCCAGAACGTGGATGAATGTGTCGCGCATGTACGAGGGTCCGATCGGGACGATCGCTTGGAATCGCCCGTCCGGCCCCGCCGTCAGGGTATGGCGGCCGAGCAGAACGTTGGGGATGTCGTAATCGATCGTCGCGAGGAGCGTGATCATCACGGGTACCGACGGTGGTGCCTCGCCCGTGATGAGCAGAGCTTCGGCGCCCTTCAGCTGAGTGGCGTTGAGAACGATCGTGCCATGAGCCTCACCGACGATTGTCTCCGTGCGTGCTTCGTTTGCCTCTGCTGCTGCTGCGCTCGCTAGTTGCGCTTGCTGTTCGCTGTCGGCGAGTTCCGCCTGCCGTGCTAAGGAGATGATGTGATCGGCAAGCTTCTTTGAGACGTAGATGTCGTTTGAGACGTATCGCGGTGAGATTGCGGTTACTTCGACCCGGTCGTTGACGTTATATAGGTAATCACCGGGCCGGATAACCAGCACGATTCCGGGACCACTCAGTTGTACCGCCACGGCGTTCGGCAGCCACGAATACTCGAGATGAGCCGTTCGAGCGACGTTGGCGAGTGGAACCTCTTGGTTCGCCGCCGCCCCGGCGCACGGCGCCGCGATCAGCGAAAAGAACACGAGAAGAGCCACCTGTTGATAAGGCCGCATGGGCGAACCTCCTACCTCCTGGTGCCGGTGTATCATGACACTGAAACCGCCGGGTTTGCAAGAAAACCCGAGCGATCTGTGGTATATTCTAACACAACGTCGAGGTTTTGTTAACGCCTCAACGTAAAATTTCATGGCATAATCCCTGGTAGGGCGGGCGTGAATAGCGCCCGCGTATACCCATGGAGGGTTGATGATTTCTATAACTCGCCGCATTATTGCGTCGGCCGCCATGCTTGTCATGGCCGCCTCCGCCATGCCGGTCGCGGCCGATCAGGTCTCCCTCATCTCGATTCAATCCGGGCACTCCATCCTTTTAAAGGCGGAGGGATTGACGCGAGTCGCCGTCGGTGACGGACGCATCGCCGGCGTCGTTCCGATCGGCACCTCGCAGGTGGTGGTCAACGGGAAATCTCCCGGTCACACGACCGTCTTCGTCTGGGCCGGCGGCAAACGCGTGACCTACGAGATCACGGTTACGGAGCAGGAGCTCGACGATTTCGCCCAGATGCTGCGCAGCGCCATCTCCGCTCCCGGCGTTCAGGTCGTGAGCTTCGATCACTCGATCGTCGTTCGCGGCACGGTCGGCGACGGGGCTCAGTTCCAGCAGATCAGCGACATTCTCACGCGCTTCGATCCGATCGCCAAGGCTCAGGGAGCGGTGCTGGTCAACGCCGTCACCATCTCGCAGAATCTCGCCGATCTGCAGCGCGCGATCGCGAACATTCCCGGGGCCAGCGACATCCGCGTGGATCCCGACGGAAAAGGGAACGTCATCGTCAGCGGCAACGCGACCGACGCGGTGACCGCCCAGGCGATTCTCGACCGGGCTCGCGGTTTGGCCGGCCCGTATCTGGCCAGCAACGGCGAGCTGATCGATCGGCTCAACGCGCTGAGCAATAGCCAGATCGACATCAAAGTCTACGTCCTCGAAGTCGACAAAACGGCGCAATCGAATCTCGGCATCTCGCTGCAGTCGGCGACCTTTACGACCGGCGGCACCTACAACCTCGGTCAGCCGTCCTTCCCGGTCGTCGAATCGCCGTCGGCCATCGGCTCCGGTCTCGGGTTCACCATTCAGCCGTTCTTCCGGACCATCACCCTCGCGCCGACGCTCAACCTGCTGATGGAGGAGGGGCACGCGCGCGTGCTCTCCAGCCCGAACCTGGTGACGAGCCCCGGTCAAAAGGCGACCTTCCTGGTCGGCGGCGAGATCCCGGTCGTCACCTCGACCGGCCTGGGCGCGGTGAACGTTCAGTATCAACCCTACGGCGTGCAGCTCAACGTTACGCCGGACATCCTGGGCAACGGCTCCGTTCACGCGGTGGTCGCTCCGGAAGTCTCGCGACTCGACTACACCAACGCCGTGATCGTTTCGGGTTTCACGATTCCCGCGTTGCTCGTGAGCAAACTCTCCACCGACGTGATCACGCGTCCGGGGGAGAGCATCATCCTCGGCGGATTGGTGAACCGTCTCGAAATGAAGACGATCTCCAAGATACCGTTGCTCTCGGACATCCCGATTCTCGGGAAGCTCTTCACCTCGACGGCTTATCAAAATCAGCAGACGGACGTCGTCTTCGTCATGACGCCGGAAGTCATCAACCGGTGAAACGCGGACGAACGGCGGGGCAGGTTCTTCCCTTGATCGCCGTTTGTCTGACGGCCCTGCTGGGCTTTGCGGGCATCTCGGTCGACGTCGGTTATCTCGAGTACCGGCAGCAGGCCCAGCAAACCGCAACCGATGCGGCCGCCGTCGGCGGCGCACAGCAGTTGGCGATTTCCAACTGCACCAATGCTTCGGGCGCGTCGAGCGCCGCGCAATACGACGCCGCGGGGAACGGCTTCGCCAACGGCGGGCTCGGAAATACCGTCTCGGTGCAAGCGACGAGTCCGCCGGCGAGCGGGCCGTATGCCGGCAATGCCTGCGCGGTGAGCGTTACCATCACCACTGAGCACGTCGCGACGTTTTTCTCCCGCATGTTCGGCTGGCAGAACGGAATGCCGGAATCGACGCAAGCCGTGGGCACGGTCAATGCCAACGGCGGGGCGTGCATCTATCTCTTGAGCAGGAGCACCTGGTCGAGCTTCAACAGCCCCGTCAACGTTCAAGCCCAGACCTGCCCGATCAACATCAACTACAGCGCGGACTTCGACGGAGGAACGATCGCGTCGCCGTACATCGGCTACGCCGGTCCCAGCCCCAACTACGGCGGCACCGACTTTACCATGGCCAGCCCGGCAAAAATGCTTCCGGTCGCCGACCCGTGTCCCGAAATTCCCGGGTGCGCCTATTTGGCGGCCAATCCGCCGTCGCAAACGAACTGCCAGGGCGTCAACATGCCCAACACCGGCGGAACGATCAACCCCGGCTGCTACACGTACCTGAACTTCAACGGCGGCACGGTAACCATGAATCCGGGCGTCTACACCATCACCCAGAACATGAACACGAATCAGACCAACATCAACGGCAGCGGCGTCACGTTTTACATACCCGCCGGCGCCAATCCGCCTCAGTGGGACGGGGAAACGGTGAACCTCTCGCCGCCCACCAGCGGAAGCGAGAGCGGCGTCCTATATTACCAGGTCCCGACCAACACGAACAATCCGGACTTGAACGGGCCCGACGTCAACATGCAAGGGCTGATCTACGCGCCCGGAGCGCAAATCAACATCGACGGCAACGCCGGAAAATACCTCGTCATCGTAGCGGGTTCGGCAAATTTCAACGGCGACACCGCCGACGATTTCGCGTCGCCGCCGCCGCAAGGCTCATACATCAAGACCGCGGTGCTCGGCGAATGAAACGTCTGCTGCGTTCGGAGCGGGGCACCAGCCTGCTCGAGTTTGCGGTAGCGCTGCCCATGATGCTCGTGCTGCTCATGGGGCTCATCGACGTGGGACGGTACATGTACTACACGATTTTGGCCACCCACGCGGCGCGGGCCGCGGTGCAGTACGGCGCCCAGAACATGGTGACTGCCGCCGACTCGACCGGAATGACGAACGCCGCGCGCAGCGACGGCCAAAATCTTTCGAACTGGACCGTCAACCCGTCGTACTCGTGCATGATGGCGCTCCAGAACTACACGTGTCCTTCGAGCACCACCGGGGTCGCGGCGGGAATGGTTTACTTCGTGACCGTCCAGGTCACCGGAACGTTCCCGGCGCTGCTGCCGTATCCGGGCATCCCCAACAACATTCCGGTGGTCGGAAGCGCGTCGATGCGCGTCGAGCAGCAATGAGCCGCCGACGTACATCGGCCGGTCAGGTGCTGCCGCTCATCGCGCTAGCCTTATCGACGCTGATGGGCTTCGGGGGCGTCGCCGTGGACGTCGGGTTCCTCGAGTATCGCCAGCAAGTCCAACAAACGGCGACCGACGCTGCCGCATTGGGCGGTGCCGAAGTGCTCGCGCGCTCGAGCTGCGACGGCCAAAGCAATGCCGTTTCCGCCGCGGACGGCGACGCGGGGAGCAACGGCTTTGCCGGCAACACGGTTACTGCGAACAGCCCGCCGCAAATCGGACCCTACGCCTCGGACGACTGCGCGATCGGCGTGCAGATCACCACGCCCCAGGTGCAGACCTTCTTCGCGCGCGTGCTGGGCATCTCGAGCATGCCCGAGTCCACGCAAGCCGTCGCCGCCGTGACGCCGATCACCAACGCCGCTCCCTGCATCTACCTGCTCAATCCGAGCGTCGATCAAAACATGAACGGCGCGAACGTTCAGGCGCCGCAGTGCGCGATCTTCATCAACGACACGGCAAACTTCAACGGTTCGACGGTGAATGCGGCCGAAATCGGCTACGCGGGCGGCGCGCCCAACGAAAACGGTTCGACCTTTACCGAGGCCACGCCCCAACCGATCCTGCCGATCGCCGACCCGTGCCCCACGATTCCCGGATGCGCCTACCTGGCGGCAAACCCGCCCTCGACGAGCAACTGTGAGAGCTTCAACGGCAACGGCTATCGCGGCGCGCTTGCTCCGGGTTGTTACAGCAGTCTCAACCTTAACGGCGCAAACGTCACGATGAGCGGGGAATACGTCTTTAACGGATCCTCGAACTTCAACGGCGCGACCATCAACGGCACCGGCGTGACGATGTACGTGACGCCGGCGGGAACGCCGCCGAACTTCAACGGCGCTTCGGTCAGTTTCACTCCTCCGACGACGGGGGGCCCGGCCGGCGTGGTCTATTATCAGGTTCCCGCGAATCCGGGGAGCGCGAACTTCAACGGATCGAGCAACTACTACAGCGGATTGATCTATTCGCCGGGCGGATCGGACGTCAACTTCAACGGCACCGGCGGCGGCTACGTGGTTCTCGTCTTCGGCGGCATCAATTTCAACGGCGCCGGCGTGCAGGACTTCGCACCTCCCTCCGCCGGAGGGGGACTCGTCACGAAGGCGGTGATCGTCGAGTGACGCGTCGCTTTGCGCAGGGCACGGACCGAGGCGCGGCGGCGGTCGAGCTTGCGGTCGTCATGCCGTTGCTGATCTTTCTGGTCATGGGGCTCGTGGACGTCGGCCGCTACACGTACTACGGCATCGTAGCGGCGCACGCCGCACGCGCCGCCGTGCAGTATGGTGGGCAGACGGTGGCGACGGCAGCCGATGACGCCGGAATGAAAACCGCGGCCGCGTCGGATAGTTCGAGCCTTTCCGGCCTGACCGTCACGCCCGCGATTAGCTGCTACGAGAGCGGCTCGCCGACGACGTGCCCACGGAGCAACACCAGCGTGCCGAGCACTTTCGTGTATTACGTCAGCGTGACGGTCACCGGCACGTTCAATACGCTCGTCAACTATCCCGGAATTCCCACGGCAGTCCCGGTCACCGCGTCGGCGACGATGCGGGTGGCCAGTCAGTGAAGGCAACAATGAACGCACGACGCCGGGAACGCGGCGCGAGCTTACCCGAGACGGCGATCGTCCTAACGGTGCTGCTGCTCCTCGTCGGCGGGATCATCGATTTCGGACGCGCGATGTACACGTATGCATTTCTGGCGCAAGTCGCGCGCGAGGGAGCGCGCTGGGCCATCGTGCGCGGATCGCAATGCACGCTGCTCAACGACTGTCCCAACGTGACCGCGGCTCAAGTGCAGAGTTACGTGCAAAGCCTCTCGGAAGGACCGACCGTCCCGAGCTCCATTAGCGTGACGACCACATGGCCGACCTGCCCGCCCGGCGAGAGTAACGAAGAACCGGGCTGCACGGTCCAGGTCTCCGTCTCCTACCCGTTCCAGTTTCTCGTCGTTCCGTTCTTGCGCGCCAATCCCGCGATCAAGATGACGAGCAGCTCGCAAATGGTGATCTCGCAATGACGGCGAGGCGGCAGTGAACGCGCTCGCGGTGCGCCGGCAGCAGCCCGTCGTGCGGACGCAAGGCCGGCGCTGGCCGGCGCCCCGCTGCGGATCGGGCACGGCAATGCAGACGGCGGCCGGCGCCGTTTCGGCGGTTTTTGCGTTGGAGGGGTTCGACCGCCGAACGGGCGTCGCGACGTACTCGCTGCGCGTGATCAACTACACGGCCTCGGCACTCGCCTGCCAGGCTTGGGCGATTACCCAGAAGGGGCGCGCCGTCTTGGCCTATCCCGTCGCCATCGACGTCGCGCCCAACTCGGAGCTTGCGATGCAGATTCCCGTCGTCACGCCGGCTTTGCCGCGCTTCGACCGGGCGATCGTCGAGGTCGCCGGCGACGACGTCCACTGCCTCGTCGAAGCGGCGGCGCCGGCCGGCGAGGGCGGCCGCCGGGGCTTCGCCCTGGCCGCCGGCAGCCTATTGGCCGGCGCGCTGGCCATCGGAACGGCCGCCGGTCTTTGGCCGGCGGTTCCGCGCATCGAAGCTTTCGCCGTACCGCCGCAGGTGCTCGCCGGCACGACCGTCCGCGCCGAGTACGATGCGAAAGGTGCCGGACGCCTCTGGTACACGGTCCTCGCGCCAGACGGCAAGGAGATTCAAGGCGGCGTGCTGACCGATCGAGCGGGCACGATTCCGATCTCCGTTCCCGCATCGCGCCAGCCCGGTGCCTACACGGTTCAAATGGCGCTGAGCGGTCCGTTGGGTGAGGCGAGCGCGACCCGCGTGTTGACCACGCTCCCCGGCAAAGCGCGCGCGGCGGCACAGATCGCCAGCATCTCGGTGAGCCCGATCGTCGCTCGTCCCGGGCAGACCGTCAACGTCGCCTACTCGGCCGTCGGCGACGGCGGCTACGTGCGACTGCTCGGGGACGACGGTGCGATTTGGGGCCAGCACGAGTTTTCCAAGCGCGGTCTCACCACATTCGTGATTCCGCCGGTCCGCGACGGCCAGCTTCGCGTTCTCTTGCACGTGACGAGGGGCCGTTCGAGCGCGCAGTCCATGGCCGGTCTCGTGGTGGCGGCGGCGCCGGCGGCGAGTAACGTCGTGCAACCGCAAGCGATCGTCGGTGACGACGATCCCAACGCGGTGCAGACCACGATGGACGATGAAAACGGCACCTTCGACGTCCTGACGAAGAGCGTTCCAAGCGGCGGCACGATCCAAGTGAAGATCTTCTCGCCGCGAAACGGCATGCGAATCGCGCTCATGGATTCGCAGGGCCGCGAGGTGACCGGCGTCGACGTCGGAGCGGAAGCCACGGTCGTCAACCTGCGGGCGCCCTCGACCAGCCAGCCGGCGCGCTTCGTCGTCGAGGCGAGCTTCACGGACGGGTTCGGTCAGGAAACGGTCGTCGAGCCCGTCACCGTTCTGCCTTAGCGCAAAGGCGTAAATTTCGTCCAGGCAAGGGAGAGGGCGCGGCCGAACGGCCGCGCCCTCACGCATGATGACGCTCGAACGATTAGATCGACGTGGCGACGGTGCTGAACAGCGAGCTGAGGTTTTTGCCGAGGGTCGTGACGGCGATAAGGGCCACCATCGAGATGAGGGCTACGAGCAGGCCGTATTCGACCATCGTCGCGCCTTCTTCGTCGCGGATCATCGACTGCAGAGTCTTAAGCATAGCTATCTCCTGTAGGACTAGCGATTTTACAGTAGCTAGGTAATAAAGCAAGCGGCCGCTTGCAAAAACGGTTGCCTGCCGGTCCGCTCATTCGTCTGCCGAGCGGCCTGCCCCTCCCCCGGCGTTGCGATTTGTTGACGGGTGAACGCTCCATAGGGCATAATAGGGCTAGACGAGAGGTTGCTCGGCGGGCCGGTATACTGGCCACCGGCGACTTTACGTCGCCAGATTACGTTTTTTTGTACAGGGCCGTTGGCGGCTCGAACATCGGTGAGGACACTTTGCAATGCTAAAAACTCTACGAACCTTAATTTCCGACGAGCGAGGCGCCCAGCTGGTCGAATACGGGCTGCTAGCCACTTTGGTCGCAATAGTCGTGATGGTCGCAGTCGGGGCGCTCGGGACCGGAGTGAGCACCCTCTACGCCAACGCGGCCGGCTCGATCTAGCCGGTCGCGTTAACAGTCGTTCGCGCGTTAGCAGGTAGGCAGCCCGCCTCCAGCAAAGCCGGAGGCCCAACTCACCCGCCTAGGGAGTAAGGGACCAAACTATGAGAAGGCTCGGAATGTTTAGACGCCATGGCCAGTCGGGACAGATCCTGCCCTTGGTCGCCGTATCGCTTACCGCGCTCATGGGATTTAGCGGCATGGCGGTCGATCGCGGCTACTGGTCGTACCAGCAACGGCAGCAACAGAGCGCCACCGACGCCGCGGCGGTCGGTGGAGCGCAGGCCCTGGCGTTGGCCGGCTGCCCCGCTGCAACCAACGCAAACACCGCGGCCCAGAACGACGCGACGAGCAACGGGTACAAGAACGGCGCGTTGATGCAGGGACAATCGGTTTTGGTCACGGTGAATAACCCGCCCGCCTCGGGAGCATACTCCGGAAACGATTGCGCCGTTTCGGTGACCATCAAAGCGCAGCACCCGGCATTCTTCACGCGGCTCTTCGGTTTTGCGAACGGCATCACGGCGCAGACCTCGGCGACCGCACAGCTCATTTCGAATAACCCGACCACGATGTATTTCTTGGGAAGCGGTTCGTCGACGCTGGGCGGCAACATCACCGCGAGCGGCGGCGGCATCGTGACGAACGGAACCTTCACCTGCGGGTCGGTGACCATCAGCGCCGCCGCGATCGGCTACGCGGGCAGCGCTCCGAGCTGCAGCAAGGCGACGTTCTCGAGCGCGACGCCCGCGCCGAGCGTCCCGGTCACGAATCCCTGCCCCGAAATCTCCGGCTGCAACTATCTGGCCAACAATCCGCCCTCGACGTCGAACTGTCAGTCGCTCCAGGCGAACATGAATCCCACCATCTCGCCGGGTTGCTACAACACTCTGAACGTCGGCACGTGCGGAACGGTGACCTTCGAGCCGGGCGTCTACGTTCTCAACGGCACGAGCACGTTCAGCAACTCGGACTTCGTCGGAACCGGCGTTACGTTCTACGTGACCGCCAACGCCACGCCGCCGGACTTCAGTCAGTCGAACAGTGCGACGATCTCGCCGCCGACCAGCGGCAACGAGGCCAACGTCCTGTACTATCAAGTGCCGGCAAACACGGGGGCGCCGAACTTCGCGGGTCAGACCGTTCACTGGAAGGGTCTCGTGTACGCGCCGAGCGCCAACAACGTCGCCTTCAACGGCGCACAGGGCGACTACACCCTCTTGATCCTCGGTTCGGCGAACCTGAGCTCGGGCTCCGGGTATACCTTCGGAACTCCGACGGCAGGCGCCACCTACGTCAAGAACGTCGTACTCTCGCAGTGATGCGCAGCAAGCTAGTCGCGGCGGGTGCGCGCGCTCTTCTCCGTACGGAGCGGGGCGCCGCGCTCGTCGAGTTTGCCGTCGTTGCGCCGGTGCTGGCGTTCCTACTCATCGGCCTCATCGACTTCGGGCGTTACACCTACGACGGGATTCTGGCTGCCAACGCGGCGCGCGCCGCGGCCGCGTACGGCTCCCAGACGTTGATCACCGCGGCGAATGGGCCGGGCATGACCGCGGCCGGCCAAGCCGACGCGGCCGGCTTGAGCAATTTGACGGTCAACGGAATCCCGATCTGCATGAGCGGGACGACGCAGGTGACCTGCGGGACGAGCGGCGCCACCGCCTACGTTCAAGTCACCACGACCGGAACGTTCACTCCGCTGATCAAGTACCCCGGGTTGCCATCGTCGATCAACGTGAGCGGATCGTCGACGATGCGGGTCGAGGCGCAATGAGGCGGCGTCACGCCCAGCGCGGCGCCTCGCTGCCGGAGATGGCCCTGGCGGCGACGGCCTTCTTCACGCTGCTCTTCGGCATCGTCGACTTCGGCCGCGCGCTCTACACGTATAACTTCGTCGCCTCGCTGGCGCGCGAGGGCGCGCGCTGGTGGATCGTTCGCGGCACGACCTCGTGCACGAACAGCTCGAATCAGTTGGCCGATTGCAACGCCACGACTGCCGAGATTCAGAGCTACGTTCAAGGCCTCAACGAGGGCGCAACCAAGGCGCCTTCGATCCAAGTCTCACCCGCGCCGGTGAGCTGCCCCAACGGCGCTACGGCCTCCGCGGCGCCGGGTTGCACGGTGGCCGTCAAAGTCACCTACCCGTTCACCTTCATCATGGGCTTCATGCCCAAAGCTACGATCAGCATGTCGAGTACGTCGACGATGGTCGTATCGCAATAACCCGCCCACCCTCGCGTCTTCCGCGAACTACTCTGCTGCTGCTGTCGCGGCGGGCGCGAGGCGCGCGGGGCGTTTGACCAGGAAGATCAACGGCGTCGAAAGCACGAACACGACGGCGGTCACGCGAAAGAGATAATCGTAGGCGATCATCGTCGCCTGCTGCGAAACCATTGCCGTGAGCGCAGCGAGCGAATACCCGTGCGTCTGGGTGACTCCCGACGCTAGAACGTTCCATGCGACGGCGGTTTGATGGGTCAATAACGTGGTGAGGATCGCGATGCCCAAACTTCCGCCCAACTGACGCAAGAGCGTGAAGACGCCCGTCGCGCCCGCCAGCTCCGGAACGGGAACGTCGCTGAGCGAGATCGTGGTCAGCGGCACGAAGAGAAAGCCGAGCGCGAAGCCCTGGATGAGCCGCGGCCAAAAGACGTCCCAGTAGCCGGCCTGGACCGTCAAGCCGCCCAGGAGCCAGGTTGACCAGGCGAAGAGCAGCGTACCGAAAACGATCGACCACCGGCCGTCGATCCGGTTGAGCAGCCGGCCGATGATCAACATCGAGACGGCGGTTGCAAACGCGCCGGGCATGAGCGCGAGGCCCGTATCGAACGCGGTAAAGCCGAGCATCGTTTGAAAAAAGAGCGGCAAAATTAGGGCCGTCCCAAAGAGTCCGAAGCCCATGATGATGCCCAGAAACGAGCCGATCGAAAACGACCGGAACTTGAAGACGTTCAGATCGACGATCGGATGCCGATCGCGCAGCGTCTTGGTCACGAAGGCGATGAGAGCGACCACCGCGATGACGGTGAAGACGACGATCGTTTGCGACTGGAACCACTCGTCGCGCTCCCCCTGCTCGAGCACGAACTGCAGCGACGCCAAGCCGGCGGTGAGCAAACCCAGGGCGATCCAATCGATCCCGCCTTTGGGCCGCGCGATGTACCTGGGGTTCGGGATGAAGGCCAGAGTCATGAGGAACGCGGCAATCCCGATGGGCACGTTGATGTAGAAGATCAGCGGCCAACTGGCATTGTCAACGATCCAGCCGCCCAGCGTCGGTCCGATCGCCGGTCCAACCATCGCGCCCATTCCGAAGATCGCCATGGCCGCGCCGCGCCGCTCGGCCGGAAACGTCTCGAAGAGGATTGCCTGCGCGGTCGGCTGGAGCGCTCCGCCGCCGATCCCTTGAACGACCCGGTAGAAGACCAGCACCCAAATCGAGTGGGCGGTGCCGCAAAGTAAGGAGGCGATGGTGAAGAGCGCGAGCGAGGTCGCGTAAAACATCTTGCGGCCGAAGAGCGCCGTCAGCCAGCCGTTGAGCGGCATGACGACGACGTTGGCGAGGATGTAACCCGTCGCGACCCAAGCCACCTCGTCGACCGTCGCACCGAGGTTGCCGCCGATCGTTTGGAGCGCGACATTGACGATCGTGCTGTCGATGATCGCCATGATGAGCCCGAGCATCACGGTTATCGTGATGAGGGCGACCGATGCTCCTTCGCGCTGCGAAAAGCGACTCCCAATGCTTGCGACGGCAGCCATTCGTAGAGGCTTAACACCGATGCGCGCACAAGGGATTCCGCGGTGTACCCGCCGCCCGACGCGCCAAATAAGAGAACGGCCGCTCTTCTCGTTGCGGTTCTTGCGATCTTCGCGCTCGT
>JASHOM010000010.1 GCA_030041115.1 Vulcanimicrobiota bacterium
ATCCGCTCAGACGATACTTTACAGCTTCACCGGTCTGCGAGCGCCGGTCGATACCTGCAAATGGTTCGACGACAATCTCAACGACCGCTCGATCGACGCGCTCACGCGCCAAACGGATCTGCTGTACAATCGGCTCGTCCTTCCGGTCGGGACCGACGTCGCGATCCGGGGAACGGCCGTAACCGGACAAGGGGAACAGCTCGTCGATTTCTCCCTGCGATCGACCGTTTGCACCGCCGCCGAGGCGATCTACGGACCGACGCCATCGCCGGCCGCCTCTCCGACACCCCTGCCGACCTAACCGCCGTCTCTTTCGAGCGTTTCTGGGCGGACCCGCAGCGCGACGCTGATCCGCGGCCCGACTGCCGCGCGTGTTTTGGGGATGCCGTGGTCGTAATGAAGCTGCGTTTCGTAACTCATCAGCAGCAGGCTGCCCGCCTCCAAATCCAGATCGAAGCTGCGCCGGCGCTCGCGTCCGGCCTCGCCGCCGGAGGTCTTGCTGCGAATCGTCATGCGGCGCGTCGCTCCCAGCGATAGCAGCGCGATCGGGTGGCATGCGACGATCTCGTAGAGATGATCGTTGTGCGGCGCGACGCTGTCCTGTCCGTCGCGATAAAGGTTCAACCCGGCACTGTTGAACGGCGTTTGCGTTGCTTCGACGATTCTCAGAGCCGCCTCGGCGAGCGCGCCGGGGAGCTCGACACCGGCGAGACGGTAGCTCGCAATGAGTCGCGGTACGTCGACGTCCCGGTCGTACATCCGGCGCCGCTGAGTGCGCCACGGAACCTCGTCATGGAGCGCTTCGAACCATCGCCCGGCCGTCGCGGCCTGAGCGAACGCAGGAAGATAGAAGATGGAGCCGCTTTCGTCGTCGACGAGCATGCGCCGCCCCTCGCCGAAGAGGCCGAGTTGGTCAGGGATAGAGGCCGCGGAGCTTCGTCGCCTCGGCGACTCGCTCGACCGCGACGCAGTAGGCTCCCTTCCGCATCGAAACGCCGTGACGCTTCGCCTGCTCGAACGTTTCGCGGAACGCGCGCGTCATCTTTCGCTTGAGACTCGCGTTGATCTCGTCTTCCTCCCAAAAGTTCGCTTGAAGATCCTGCACCCACTCGAAGTACGAGACGGTGACGCCGCCCGCATTCGCCAAAATGTCGGGCAACACCATGATGCCGCGATCGAACAGAATGTCGTCGGCATCCGGTAACGTCGGACCGTTGGCTGCCTCTGCGACGATTTTGGCGCGAACGCGCGGCGCGTTCTCCCGCGTGATGACCTTCTCCAACGCGGCCGGCACGAGCACGTCGCAATCGTACTCGAGCACCTCCCTATTGTCGGTGCGCTCTCCGCCGGTGAAGCCGACGACCGAGCCCGTCTCGTACTTGTGAGCGACCAAGCCCTTGACGTCGATGCCGCGATCGTTGGCTACTCCGCCGTGGGAGTCGGAGACGGCGACGATCCTGTATCCGTGCTGTGCCATGAGCTGCGCGGCATACATGCCGGCGTTTCCGAAACCTTGAATTGCAACGCGAGTTCCTTCGATCGTTCTTCCGTGCGCTTCCATCGCCTCGTCGACGACGTACATGCAGCCGCGCGCCGTCGCCTTGTCGCGTCCGAGCGAACCGCCGATCGCAACGGGCTTCCCCGTCACGACGCCGGGAATCGAGTAGCCGTGCTGCATGGAAAACGTATCCATGATCCAGGCCATGATCTGCGGGGTCGTGTAAACGTCGGGTGCCGGAATGTCTTTCTCCGGACCGATGATGATCGAGATCTCCGTCGTGAAGCGCCGCGTTACGTTCTCCAGCTCCTGAAGCGACATCTCCTTGGGGTTGCAGACGACCCCACCCTTCGCGCCGCCGAACGGAATGTTGATGAGCGCGCACTTCCACGTCATCCACATCGCCAGCGCCTTGACCTCGTCGAGCGTGACGTCCGGATGAAACCGGATGCCGCCTTTGCCCGGTCCGCGCGATAGGTTGTGCTGCACGCGATAGCCGGTAAACACGCGAAAATCGTGGTTGTCCATCCGAGCGGGGACCGAAACCTCGAGCACGCGCTTGGGCTGACGCAGGTAGCCGTGCAGCGATTCGTTCAAGCCGATGAGCAGGCTGACTTCGTCGAGTTGGCGCTGCGCCATTTGCCAGACGTTCTCGCTCGACTGAAGCGCGGAAAGATCTTGAGCCATACGGACCTATACCGCGGCGCCCGCCGGAATTCCGGCAATTTCAGCCGGAAAACCGTAGGGCCGCCGGATCCTAGTGTGCTTGACCGTAGATGGAACGCTTGAGCGCGGGAAGGTGCGGATTCTTCCACTTCGATCCGTCGACAAAGGCGATCTTCAACGGTACGCACTCGGCGAAGCTGGTCTGAATCGGGAAAACGTTGGGATTCAGTCCGAACTCGTGCTTGATTTCGGCGCCCGGAGAAAACGTTCCGACGTCTTTGACCTCGGCAACGAGACTACCGCGCACGACGAGACCGAACTCGATCTCTTTCATGACGACGCTGGTGACGTTCACATAGTCGATTCCCAGCGTCGGGCTTCCCTGGACCGGATATTGATAGTAGTTCATCCCGTAGACCGAGGGCCAACCCCAATAGCGGCCGTAGTAACCGTATCCGGCCGGATAGAACGCCGGCGTGTAGCCCGTCGCCATGTAATGATTCTGCTTGGGGTTACAGCCGTTGACCTTGATGGGATGCGTGGTGTTGACGTGCGAGTACGCCAAGCCGGCCGCCGGGAAACTGCCGGCGAGGCAGAGCGCGGCGGCGCCCGCGATGGTGCGCGTGAGATTCATCGATGCAAAAGCTCCTTGTCGAAATAACCAAGTTGGGGGCCTTGGGTTCTGCAAGCGAAAGGGCGGCGCCTTGGCGCCGCCCCACTGACCTCGGGCGAGCTTTCGTTTAGCGGGGAGGACGACCGCCGCCGCCGTGCGAGCCGCCGCCCCCCGACGGATGCGGGGCCGAATCGCCCCCGTGCGAGTACGACGGAGCCGAGCCGTGCGAGTACGACGGATACGAGCTTCGCGAGTACGACGGATACGAACCGCGCGAGTACGATGGATACGAGCCGCGTGAGTACGACGGATACGAGCCGCGTGAGTACGACGGATACGAACTGCGTCCATAGGATTCGTTCGCGTACGGATTGCGGCCGTAGGAGCTCTCGCTGCGTCCGTACGAGCTTTCGCCGGAGCTGCGTCCGTAGCCGTCGCGAGCGTACGAATCGCGCCCGTAGGATTCATCGCGCGAGTACGAGCCGCGGTCGGATGAGACGCCGCCCCGTTCTTGGGCAAACCGGTTCCACGAATCCGAGGGCGCGCGATCGGTCTGCAAGGACGCCCGCTGCGAATGCGCGGCTACGGTCGAAGCGCGTCCTTCGTCGCCGCGCGCTTGATTGAAGCGCTGCCACGAGTCCGAGGGCGCGCCGTCGCGAGAGGCGGCGTCGGAGCCGCGCGATGCCGTCGCATCGTTGCGCGAGCTCTCGTGCGAGCTCTGCGCCAACGCTCGGGCGACACCGTTCTGCTGCGCGTCGAAGCTCTCGCGTCCGGCTAGCGAGCGGTTCGCCGATGCGAAGCGGGGTGAATCGAACGACTTTGCGATGCTGACCGGCGCGCTGACGCCGCGGCCTCCGAAGCCAAGGTTGTCATGCGTCGGCGCGACCGGCACGGCGCCGTGAATCACTCCCACGTGTCCGCTGATGTTGTGCTGAGTAACCGCGAACGTGTGGCCGGAGACCGTTCCGTGCTGGAAGTTGCCGATCGCCGTGCCATGCACGCCGCCGTGCGGGAAGTTGCGGTAGATATTGGTGATGTTCGTCACGTGCGTCACGTTCACGACGCGCGTGCCCCAGCCGCCCCAGCCCCAGCCGGGCCAGCCCCAGCCCCAGCCGGTCCAGGCCCAACCGGGATACCAGGGATAGTACGGCGCGTACGGCGCGATCGGATACCAGCCGATGTACGGATAGCCGAAGCCGAGCGAGACGCCCCACCCCGGTCCGCCGACGCCGAACCCAAAGAATCCGACGAGCGCGGGCGACCACGCCGGGTACGCGTTATATGCCGGCGGGTACCATGCCCAGCCGTAGCCGTTGGCGTAGAACCAGTTGCCGTAATGATAGGGCGCCCATCCCCACGGCTCGTTGGCGACCCAGGTCCAACCGTAGCCGTCCTCCCAGGTCCACGAACCGTTGCTATAGGGCGACCAGCCGGACGACTGATCGGGAACCCACGCCTGACCGTATCCGGCGACATCTTGCCATTGGCCGTAGGCGCCGAGGTCGTCGTAACCGGCGATGTCGGGATTCAGATTCGGACTCGCGTCGAGCGCCGCGACCATCGTCTGGTCGCGCTTGGCGTTGAAGTCGTCGAACGAGTCATAGCCGACTTCCGCCGCATACGTGATCGACGGGTTCGAAGCCGAACCGCGCGCGACCATCGTTCTGCCTGAGTCCAGCGTATAGGCGCGCTGCGGAGTGATGACCTCGACTTGACCGCGGCGGGCCGTTACCCAGCTCGACCCGTCGTGTCCGATCGAAACTCGATAATCTCCCGGGTCGACCGCGCGCACCGTTACCGAAGGAGTCTCGACCTGTACCGGCGCGCCGCCATGAACCAGGCCGACCTCGATCGTGCCGTCCGCAAGCTGCATTTGCCGGTCGTTCGGATCGTCGTTGGTGATGCGCGCCTGCACGTTGCCGCCGAGCCGAACGGCGCTCGCGCCGTCGAACTGCAGCTCGGCACGCGAGCCGTTCCCGGTTGAAATATAGTCGCCCGGCAGGAGCGGCGCGTTCACCACGGCGGTGACTTGCTTGTTGCTGTCGCCGCGCTGAACGACGGCCGACCCTTGGACGACGCTGACCCGCGTCACCCCGGGCCCGTTCTTGTCGGGCGCCTGCTCGGCCGAAGCCGGCAGCACGCTCGAAAGGGTCATCCCCCAAAGGGCGATCCCTGAAATTAGGCTGGCTAACCACTTGCGTCTCATCGTTGTGCAATCAATCCCCTCACCAACATTGAACCTGAACGTGGCCGGCAAAGCATCGAATCACGATTAGCTTACCATTAACGTAGCGTGAGAGGCGCGCGACGCGTTCGACCGACCGCCGAGCGGCTCCGCGAGCAAGAAAAGCGCGGACCCTCCGCCAATGATACGAGCGGAGGTTGAAACCAAGATGAGAGACTTCAGCAGCCGGATGACCCGCCGAACCTTCGTCGGCAGCGCGGTCGTGCTCCCGGCGCTTGCGGGACTCCTCCTCGCCGAAACGGCGACCGCGCAAGCGAAGGGCTCGAAGGCGCAGTTCAAATACCAAAGTACGCCCAACAACGGGCATAAGTGCTCGCAGTGCACCTTCTTCGTCCCGGGGAGCTCGGCCACGGCAAGCGGCACGTGCAAGATCGTCGACGGCTCGATCAGCCCGACCGGTTGGTGCACGGCCTTTTCCGCGAAAGGCTAGAAGCCTCGGCTCCTAGGAGCCT
>JASHOM010000133.1 GCA_030041115.1 Vulcanimicrobiota bacterium
GGAGCGAAACCGATGAGTACGACCGGGGTCAGCCGCTATACATTGGGTATGTGTGCGGCCGCGGCATTGGTAGCCGGGTGCAGTGGACCGCAGGGTCAGGTTACCCTTTCTTCCTTAGACTCCGCTCAGCATGACGTGAAGAGGTCCGCAGCTCTAATACTAGAGAGTACGTGGATGCGGGCGGCGGCGAAGAGCAGCGATTTGCTCTACGTCTCGAATCCAGGAAACAACACCGTAACCGTCTACGCATATCAAAGCCGGAAACTTGTCGGCACGCTGAACGGGTTCTCTAGTCCCGCCGGTTTGTGCGCCGATACCGCCGGCGATGTTTGGGTAACGAACGAGGGCGGAAACAACGTGATCGAGTACGCCCACGGCGGCACGCAACCGATTAAAACGCTAAGCGACGGGAGCGAACAGCCGCTGGCATGTTCGGTCGATGCAACGACCGGAAACCTGGCCATCCTCAACGCCAACGATGTCGCCGTGTATCGAAACGCGAGCGGATCACCGAAGCGTTACAAAGGTGGTGGAGTGTACGGGGACTACGCGCTTGGCTACGGTGCGCATGGCGATCTTCTGGTTGACGGGGGCAGCTATGACAACCCTAATTTTATCGCATTTGCGCAACTTCCGCTGAACGCGACACATCTGCAGCAGGTGGTATTCTCGAAGACGCTGCAGTGGGCGCCCCCGACCTTCGTGCAATGGGACGGCCAGTTTTGGGTCGTCGGGTTAGAGACGCTCGACTGGTTCAAGATCACCGGCAACCACGGAATATTCGAAGGTTACTCGATGCTCTCGCCCTCAAGTTCGATTGCGCAGTTCTGGATCGCGTCAATAGGCGGCAGAAGCGGACGCGGAAATCAGATTATCGTCACCGAGGACGATCCATACAAGGTCGAGTTTTTCCAGTACCCGGCCGGAGGGCGGCCGTTTGCGAGCATCATCGACGGGTTGAGCAACCCCTATGGCATCACCGTCAGTAAGGCATCAAAGTCATGAGTTTCCTCTGTCATTACGATCGCGCGCTTGCAGTTTGCCTCGGCGCCGTGTTGTGCACCGGATGCGGCGCGCACCAGGCAGCGGCGCCGACGATGCTTCCTCCCGCGGCATGGTCTGCCGGCCATCGGTGGATAGCTTCCAACACCAGTTCGCAGGATCTGCTCTATGTTACCGGAGATTGCGGGGGTATCTGCGTGTTTACCTATCCCGGTGGCGCGCTAGTGCAACAACTCAGCGATTCCAACAATCCATTCGGTGAGTGCGTCGATAAGGCCGGCGATGTTTTTGTCGCGGATTTCGGAGGCGACACCGGCACCGCTGCCATCCTCGAGTACGCGCACGGCGGAACGAGTCCGATCGCCACGCTCAGCGACCCGGGGTACTATCCGGAGTCGTGCTCCATCGATCCAACGACTGGAAATCTTGCCGTTACGAACGACGGCGGCCCCATCGCAATCTACGCCGGTGCGAAGGGCGACCCGACCTACCATACCGACGCAAAAGCCGACCTAATCGGCTTCTGCACGTATGACGACAAAGGCAATCTTTTCGTTGACGGTGAGCCGGTCGGAAGCGGCGATTACGCGTTGGTAGAAATGCCGAAAGGCAGCTACACGTTCAAGAACATTAAACTGGATAACCCACCGGGCTTCTGGTACGACATCCAGTGGGACGGCAAGTATCTTGCGGTTGCGGACAGCCCAACGGTGATTTATCACGTCGCCGTCAGCGACGCGAAGGGGACGGTCATCGGGAGCACCGTTCTCAACGGGCCGGTCTCGGACATCGAAGTGCAGTTTTGGATTCAGGGCCGGACGATTATCGAGCCATATGGGACGGGCGATCTGCCCGATAATATCGGGTTCTGGCGGTATCCGAGCGGAGGGAAGCTGCGGAAAAAGATCGACGGGTCGCAGTTCGGCAACTTCGAGTTATTCGGAACGGTCGTCAGTCCGGCGACGAGCCGCTAGCCTGACGACCTTAGGAGAAAGTCATGACTTTTCGGATGAGTGCACGCGATGCAACGCGAGTCGGGCCGGTTGCGTTAGCGACCTTGCTAGCGGCATGCGGCGGACCTGCCGCTCCGACGATCTCAACGGCAGATGATTCAAGTCTGACGTTTTCGCACAGCCAAACATTTAAGTACACCGGCAAACCGCAGCGCTTCAAGGTTCCGCACGCACAGTGGCTTCAGGTTGTCGTGCGGGGCGCCAGCGGTGGCGCGGCATCGGGCGGCGGCGCACGCGGCGCTCGCGTTTACGCGCTCATTCCCGCCGCGCTCAGCCGGGCACTCACGGTGTACGTTGGCGGCGCCGGAAACGGGAATAAGGGCGGTTTTAACGGCGGCGGGGCGGGCGGCGTCGATACGTTCCGTTCGAATGACGATGGCTACGGCGGCGGTGGCGCATCCGACATTCGTATCGCCGCCGGGACGCTCGGTGATCGCGTGATCGTGGCGGGCGGCGGCGGCGGCGATGGCGCCGGCACTATGACCGGCAAGTATTCCGGCGGCAACGGCGGCATCGGGGGCAACAGCACAGGCGGGAACGGCAGCAATGGTTCCAGCGGCAACGGCTACGACTGCGGTGGGGGCGGCGGTGACGGCGGATCGCTTACCGCCGGTGGCGCGGGCGGCAGCGGCGGCCAGTGCGAAACCGCTTACGGTTATCCGGGTGCCAACGGTAGCTTTGGTAACGGCGGCGCAGGCGGCGACGGTTACGACGGGGGCGGCGGCGGCGGCGCAGGCGGCGGCTTTTACGGCGGCGGCGGCGGGGGCGGCGGAGCCGAATCGCTTTCTTACGGTGTTGGTGCCGGCGGCGGCGGTGGTGGTGGCCCGTCTTTCGTGGGCAAACGCGCCAAGAACGCGCGCGTCTGGCCAGGTTGGAAGAACGCCGTCGGTGACGGTCTCGTCGTGATTAGCTGGTAATTAAACGATTCGGAGTCGTGTCTTGCTCGTCGACGCTGGCTCACGCCGGAGCTACACATGTCGCGCTTACGCTTGCGTCCTGGCGTCGGCCAAGAATCAGGAGCCAGCGACGACTAGATTTCCTCCAGGCCGCCCGCGCGATTTTTCTAACATTATCTAACGGAGCGGTCGGGAAGGGTCGGGAGTGGACGGTACCGGTCGGGAAGCTGGGAGCGAAAAAGCCATACAAAATAACACTGTGCGGTAATGGACGGGACTACCCGGAACCCCCGAGCGTAGGTTCGACTCCCGGCCATCCCAAAAAAAGCGCCCTTACTTTACGGGCTTTTTTAATGCGGCCGATCGGGTGCGGTTGCCATCCGGTTGCCATACCAAGCCCAGGAGCTGGTCTCGGCCGTTTGAAATGCCCAGGCAGTAGCTAAGGTGCAACAAAGGAGCTGTGGGTCGGGTATATCCAAATACATACCAACTTCTTACCCGGAGACCCAAACGTGACACTTGGCCTGCCCCTTCCAAGCGAGGAGATGCTCGCTCGCTCGCCCCTGGCTCAAGTCGTTTGGCAAGTCCGCTTTGACGCGGGTGAGCCGATAACGGCGAAGCTGGCGGCAGAGTTCACCGCTTGCGTGAAAGAGCGTGGCTTCGATTACTCCAAGGCCGATCGCATCCAAGCGATGACTGTAAACGTAAATCCGTTTCTCGGCGCCTCGGAAGGCTCGGCTGTGCCTGCGGGCTGGCGGCTGCAAAGCGAAGATGGTTGGGTAGTTGCAATTTCCCACGACGCACTCAGTGTAGAGACGACAAGGTATCAGACCTGGACTGCCGATTTTCGCGCTCGAGTTGATGCAGCGCTTCACGCCCTGACTGAGATCGCGGTGCCTGGAGCGGAGTCTCGACTCGGACTGCGTTTTATAGACCTGATAACGACACCGATCGTGCGATCTCCGGGAGAATGGCGCGGGCGAATTTCCGACTGGCTCCTGGCGCCGGCTCTGCAAGATAATGTGGGCCCGGCGCTAACGATGATGCAACAGCAGCTTTCATTGGACCTCGACGATGATTCGCGCGCGGTTATTCGTCACGGCACGTTTCAAGACGGTTCACGTGATGGCGTGTATACTTACCTTCTCGATACCGATATCTTTCGCGATCGTCTGTTAGCCTTTGACGTTACGGATATTCAAGCTGCAACCGATCGGTTCCATCGCAGCGCCTTGGCGTTATTTCAAGCGATGATAACACCGGAATTTCGCGCTGAACTGGGGCGGTCAATATGAGCGTAGGTCTACTAAACCGTACAACGTTTGCACCCAGTGTGCGAGGCTACAATGCTGCCTCCTATGCAGCGATTTCTGATTTCGAAAACTCATATTCGCCGCCGAAGGCTCCTTTTTTCGCTTCAAGTGCGGAACATGCGTTGGGGCTGAACGCCATCTATTATTGGGGAGTAGCAAACACTTTAGAGGCTTACAAGCCTGCGTTTCTCTATAGCTATGATGATCACGTTATCAACTACGGAGGAAGCGAGATGAGGACTTCCTTTAGCGCCCCGAAGATATCGAGCGTGCTAAACGAATGGGAGCAGATTTGTGCTGTTCGTCCTACGCAGCCTGCTTGTATTTTTCAGGTCAGACTCTCTGAGGGATCGACGTTTTGTTTCTCGGCGAAGAGAATCTTTTCAGGGCCTCTCATAACTATAAAGTCGCTCTATGAAGAGACGCGGATTTCGAACGAGCATCTCGCGCCGTCGCTGCGGATATCAGAAGCTACGACGACAGAAGTGCCACTAGATCCAATCCCAGTGCTACAAGAATACGACACCAGGGTCGAAGTCCTTCACGCAATCGGGTTCGCGGAGGAATTACTATCCGCGAGCGATCGGCACGTCGCCGAAGCGCTCGAAATCAGCCCTTCCTCCATCGGACACTGGAAGGCGGGCAGAACGCCGCGCCCATCGCGCGCCGCAAAGGTTTTTGCACTACGTAGTTTACTAAAAGCCCTCGTTAATCGTCTGGGCGAGTCAGAGGCCCGTGCGTGGTTGCAGCTTGGTTCGCCGGTGTCACGGCGTGATTTGATCTTGGCGGGAAGAATGCCGGATGTCCAAGTTCAAGCCTCAGCGACTCTTTTTCCGCTTGGGCCGTCGCCAACTGGTGGCTATGTGCCGTTCGGTACTGCGGCAGAACGAACCCGCGCGGGTTTGAACGTTCATATAACGCGCAGACGCGCGGCGAAGGTGGATATTTCAGGTCGTGATCGATGATCACTTGCACCAGCCGTGGCCTACTGGGCTAGAGGAAGCCTTAGCGGGCCTCGACCAGGGCGACGTTATCGAGGGCTTGCCGACATTCGGTTATTTCGGGCGGAAGAGCACTGCTGCCACGAAAGGGGCGGCCCTTCTTGAGGCCGACCCGTCATCCATCGAGTTTGTTGAGGCTCTTCCGGCGCCCGATGCCTGGATAGTCTTAACGCAATCATGCGACATCGCAGAAGAAGATCGGCCCAAACCCATGTTTCCATTCATTTCGGTGGCGCCTGTATACCACGACGGCCCCGGCGGAGATAGACCTGCCTTCGAAGTCGATAACATAGGAGTCGCGTATCTGGTGCGCTTGACGGGCCCACGTTTCGAAGGAGGCACATGGGTTGCCGATTTACGGTATCAGCAATCGATCGACAAAGGCCTCATACTCGGAGCGCCGATTAGCAAGGGCTTTGCGACGGCGGACCAGGCGCGGGAATTTGCTCGTCGTCTCGCAGAGTTCGCGATGCGTCCAGCGTTCGAAAAAGAAATCGTAGAGTGCATAGTCAAACCGCTTCGCACCTATTTTCGCAGGCGTGAGACGGTCCGAAGAGCGATGCGAGAGACTGCAAGATTGCGAGAGCTACGGCTGCGCGTTTCCGGAACAGATGCAGAGCTCGTAGTCGTGCTCGAAGATAACGGCGACGTGGACTCTGCGCGAGCGACGCTCGAAAACTGGTATCACAAAGCCTCGCAGGATTGCGCTAAAGCTGGCATTAACTTGCTAGGTCCGCGCATTGGCACAATGAGAATTCTTAACGCCGATGTCTACGCGCAGGCTGAACGTCTCTCAGTGGAGTGGTTGATCCTACGCGTACCCGCAGAGACCGCCGTAAAGGATTAGGGAGCGTTGTGACTATGTCAGGGTGCGCCGGACTTGGCTCCCCCGAGGCGATTCGCAAGGACCTCGACTGCTCTCGTTTCCGCACCAGGCATGACGTGGGCGTAAGTATTGAGCGTCGTGACCGGCGTGCTATGCCCGAGCACGGCGGCGACGGTCCGCACGTCAATACCGCTTTGAAGGAGCCACGTCGCTGCGCTATGGGGTCTGAGCGAAGCGTCCTGAGCGCGCGAGGCGAGTCGAAGGGCGCGGAGTCGAAGGACGGCAACGGAATAGCCCGCAAAGTTGCGATTTGCCTCGATGCATTTGTATTGAGCAAGTTACGGTGTCCGACGCAATGAAACGGAGCGTCTCGTTAGTGAGACGCTCCGCGGGGATCGATGTGTCTGCAAACCTGACCAGCCGACCATAACACACCATCGCCCAATCCGCAACGCCTGCAGCGATGCGGCTGGAGCGTCCGGGAGCCGAACCCAGAGCTGCTCGACTTGTCAGGTTTGCAGTCGACACCATCGATACGCCCCAGCGTCTACCTACTGCGTCGAACTCCAGCCGCAGCAAGGCGGCTTACGTCTAACATTTTCTAACGGAGCGGTCGGGAAGGGTCGGGAGTGGACGGTATCGGTCGGGAAGCTGGGAGCGAAAAAGCCATACAAAATAACGCTATTCGGTAGTGGACGGTACTGCCCGGAACCCCCAAGCGTAGGTTCGACTCCCGGCCATCCCAAACGCCGTGTCACCCTGAGCTTGTCGAAGGGCGACGCGGGCCTAGATCGGGACGCTACCCAGCGCCCACGCCGCAGCGGCGTTGCTCTCTCTGTAGATGTGTAAGTACCGTTCTGCCGTGATGTGGAAATCCGCATGGCCGAGCCGTTTGCTCACCACTTCGAGCGGCACGCCCTTTTTTGCCAACAGCGATGCGTGCGTGTCGCGCAGGCAGTGAGCGGTGATCGGAGTAACCTTCGCCCGCGCCGCCAATTCGATCACGCCGAGCCTGGCACCGTCCCGTAGACCTTCACGGGACGGGGAGCGTGCTCCGTGGGGAGTTCGCCTACCCGATGGTTGCCCGCGGCCGCTTAACCGGCGTCGTCGTCCTCGGGCCAAAACGCAGCGCCGAGCCCTACGCTCCGGACGAATCGGATGCGATCGCGCATCTCGCGCACGGCGCCGGTTTGGCCCTCGATGCGCTCGCCCTGCGCTCGGCAAAACGCGATGATGTCGTAGAAGTGATCTTGGAATCTAACGACCGCGTAATCGCCGCTATTCGTGAACTCAAAGCATCAATCGAGCAGCCCAGGTCGTCGTGATGCGATACCCTAGGAGGCTGTAGGGCTATGGTCGATTTCCGTCTTCGGTCCGCCTTTTGTCCGAACACTTCGTTGCTCTTCGGTCACGAAACTTAAGGATATCCTCGAACGCAACGAATGCTCTCGACGCAACGCGGACGGTATCGGCTAATCAGGCGCCGGGGCTACCAGCTAAACACGAGAAGGCCGTCGAACGCCTTCCAGCCTCGCCAACTTTGGAATTTCAACGCGCTGGGCTCGATATAGGACGAGCCGCCGCCGCCGCCACCGCCTCCGCCGTCATTATAGCTGCCGTAACCCACTCCGCCGGCGCCACCACCGCCTCCGCCATAGTAGCCGCCACCACCGCCACCGCCGTTGCCACCGCTGTCGCACGAACTCGTGCTCCAGCAACTACCGCCGGCGCCGCCGCGCGCTAATGCTCCGCCATCGCCGTCGACGCCGCAGCCGTATCCGCAACCGCCGCCGCTTCCGCCGATGCCGCCGGACGTTTGAGTGCCGCCCGTGCCGCCCCCACCGCCATAGGTCCTGTACGAGAGCGAACGAGTCCGAGCGCACGATTCATAAGGACCACAGTAACCATCGGCGCCTGAGCCGCCCGTACTGCCGCCGCCCTTGCCGCCGTTGCCGTATTCGTGTCTACTGAACGTGTCGGCACCGCCCTGGCCTCCGCCTCCGCCGACGACGAGTATGCGATCCTTCAAGCCACCGCCCCCCTCGCGCACGTCAGTCGCTCCACCGCCGCCCGAACCGTGATAGCTGCCAAAGCCGCTGCCGCCCGAGCCGCCACCGTTGTACCCGCCGGCTATACCGACGCCGTTGCCGCCGACGCGCACCTC
>JASHOM010000003.1 GCA_030041115.1 Vulcanimicrobiota bacterium
GACGAAGGGGAGTACACCCTTCAACTACTCGACGGGCAATTGCACACGCTTTTGAAACAACAGTTAACGGCGACTCTTCAAAATCACATCGTCACGGCGAGCGTGGAGCTAGATCTACATAATCTTTCCCCGGGAAAGCACATGCTCGCGATTCAGAAGGTAGGCGAGGAATGGCGAACGTATCCTGTTGTGCTGCACTGATGCCATCTGCGGCGTTCCGGAAGTGAGTGGTTCGGCAAATGCGGTTACCAGCAAACCGCAGGCGATGTGGCGATTGATCCAAACGACACCGAACAGCCTTGAGGTGCCGCTAAGGCTTACCCTTTCAATTCGAACTCATCGTAACGGCGCCACTTATAGATAGCGACCGAAAGGGCCCAGCTCAGAACAAAGAGTGCAACGATGAAATAGCCTAAGAGCCCGAAGTTTTCGTTTAGCTTTTGGATCATGGTCCAAAATGCGCCTTGAAGTCGAAACTGGTCGGCCACCAAGCCAAGCGCCTCGATCCCTCCGACGCCGAGGGCGACGATGACCGAAACAAAGGTGATCGTCATGTTGTAGTAGAGCTTCCGGATGGGCTTGACGAAGGCCCAGCCGTAAGCACCCAGCATCAGAATATTGTCCGTAGTGTCGATCAGCGACATGCCGGCGGCGAAGAGGGCGGGAAAGACCAGGACCGCGCCGAAGGGCAGGCCCTTCGACGCCTCGGTGGCCGAGATGCCGAGGAGGCCGATCTCCGTTGCGGTATCGAACCCAAGGCCGAACAGCACGCCAAGCGGGTACATGTGCGCGCTTTTGCGGATGAGGGCGAACATCGGCCGGAAGAAGCGGGAGAGGGTCCCGCGGCCGGCGAGCAGCAGGTCGAAATCCTCATCGTCGTAACGATCGCCGCGGCGCACCCGCTGGAAGGCGAGGTAAATCGACCGCATAACGAAGACGTTCACGATCGCAATTCCGAACAGGAAAAGCGCCGATACGAGGGTGCCGACGATGCCGCCGAAGCGCCTCACGGAATCGACGTGATGCTGCAGGGTTAGGGCCGTGCCGGCGAGGAGCGCGGAGCCGATGAAGACGATGGTGGAGTGGCCGAGCGAAAACATGAAACCGACGGCCACAGGGCGTTTGCCTTCCTGCATCAGTTTGCGCGTGACGTTGTCGATCGCGGCGATGTGATCGGCATCGACCGCGTGCCGAAGGCCGAAGCTGTAGGCGAGAAACGCCGTCCCGAGCAGGACGGGATAGTGGCGGAACGAGAAGACAGCCCAGGTCCAGGCGAAGACATTGATGGCGAGCAGCAGGGCATAGATGCCGATGGCCTTGCGCCGGGTGTCGCCCGCGGCGTCGTTGAGGAGAGCCCCGAAGAAATGCGGCATCCGGGCGGGCTCTTAGGGCTTCGAGGTTTCCTTGATCGTGAAGATCGCGCTGTCCGGCAGCTTCAGCACGTCGCGTGCGGCCGCGGCTTGCCGATCTTCCGGGGTGTCGAGGTACTTGGACAGGAACTCCGGCCGGAGACGGAAAGAGAGGATTTTCCCGGAACGGTTGTCCCGTATGACGGTCTCCAGCTTGTCCGGCGTCGTTTCCACTAGGCGGAGGTTCAGCTTGCCCGCGCTCACGCCGGTCGCAGCTTGGATGCCGTCCGCGATGCAGCTCCACTGCACCTGGAACGGGGTGTAATGGGTGACGTCCAGGCTGAAGCTGTCGCGCTTCTCCTGCAGCTCGCCGAGCGCGCGGACCCCGATCCGGTATCCCGCCACAGCGAAAACGCCCGCCGCGCCGTGAAACTCCGCGACTTTCGAGAGAATGGCATTCTCGGAGATACTTGCGGTCTCTTGCGCCACCGCGAGCGATGAGAACGACGCGAGAACGAAAATGCCGGTCCGCAACATGGGCTACGCAGCCTCCTTGCCGTCCGCAGAGAGCGGTTCTCCAATCAGCACGCGGAACACATTCGCATGCTCGCGAAAATCATGATCGCCCGCCCCGTACCCGCTGGCGACCACGGTCATCGCCGGAAGAGCGCCAAAGCGCGACGCGAGCGACGACGCAAGAGCGGCACCCGTCGGCGTGGTTAATTCAAGGCTCGGCCCCCTCGTATAGATTGGCTTGTCGAAAAGCAGGCGGGCCGTGGCCGGAGCGGGGATCGGTAGCGTTCCGTGCTCGGTTTCAACGATGCCCGAGCCGACATTGATGGGGGAGCAGGTAATCTCGTCGACGCCCAGCAGCTCAAGCGCGACGCACGCGCCGACGATGTCCGCAATCGAATCCGCCGCGCCGACTTCGTGAAAATGTACTTTCTCAATGGGGATGCGGTGCACCGAGGCCTCCGCTCGCGCGAGATGCTCAAAGGCGCTGATGGCCCGCGCCTTTGCGCGCTCGGGCGCCACGCTTGCCTCGATCATCTTGACGATCGCCGGCAGATGCCGATGCCGGCTGGCATCGGTCACGGTGACGCGAAACTTTATCGCGGCGATCGCCAGCCGTTTGACCTCCACGAATTCGTATGTCGCCCCGGTTCCGAGGCTTTCCAGCACTTCAATAATTGAGGCCTGGTCCGCGCCGGCGTCAGCCAGCGCGCCAACCGTCATATCTCCGCTGATCCCGGAAAACGCATCGAAATGGCAAAGTTTCACAGGTGAGCACCTTTATGCGCGCATCGCGCGCTAGAAATGAAATTTGAGAGCCGCCTGCAGCAGCCTTGGGGCTGCCGCGCTGACCACATGCCCGAAGTTGGGATCGTTAACTTCGCCGTCCACCGAGGTCGGGCCGTAAAACTGAGCGTGGTTGAAGACGTTGAAAGCCTCAAGCCGAATATCGAATGACTTGACTTCCGTGAGCCGCACGGTCTTGCTCAGTTGCATATCGAAGTTCTCGATACCGGGTCCGAAAAAAATGCGCCGGCCGGCGTCGCCTAACTGGCCGAGCGCTTCTGGGACGATTATGCTCGTGTTAAATTCCGGCTTCCCGTTCCGCGGATTCGTGTTGATGTCGAGCGGTCCGGGCAGGACCTCCGGCGTGTCCAGCAGCTCATTATTAACGCCGTTGCCGAGCGTGCCCAGCAGCGAGCGGTCGGAATCGTC
>JASHOM010000134.1 GCA_030041115.1 Vulcanimicrobiota bacterium
AAGACGCTCGACAACGATCAGTTGAACCTCGCGCGCGATCAAAATCTATTGCGGCAGGGCTACGTTTCGCAGCAATCGGTCGATACGCAAGCGACGCTGGTGCACAACGATCAGCAGGCGCTCCAGTCCGCAGCCGCAACGCTAGCGGGTGCGCGTTCGACCGTCCAGGCAAACGGCACGATCTCGGGTCAAGGCCTCCAAGCCTCGGCCGTGCAGCAATCGGCGGCGCAGGAGAAAGTCGCGCTCGCCCAAGCCGATCAAGTGCGGGTGCAAATCGCGAAAGCCGCGATCGTTTCGCCGATCGACGGCGTGGTCGTCAACCGGAACATCAATCCCGGCGAATATCCCGGCAATCGCGAGATCTTCACGCTGCAGCAAGTCGATCCGATCTACGCGGTGCTGCACGCGTCGAGCGAGCAGGTTGCCCGCATTCAAAACAATGCGGCCGCAACCGTCGTGGCCGCCGATCTCGGCGGCTCCCAGCGCTTTGCCGGCCGGGTGACGGGAATTCTCAACGAGATCAATCCCGGCTCGACCGATTTCCAGGTAAAAGTGCTGCTTCGCAATCCCGGGCAGAGGCTTCGTCCCGGAATGGTCGTTCAGGGGACCGTCGCGACGCAACCGCTGCGAGGCGTCCGCATACCGGTGACCGCCTTTACCGACGACAACCACGACGCCGTCATGACGGTGCAGGCGAACGACACCGTCAAGACCGTCACGGTCGCCGAATTGGGCACCGATGGAACGACCTCCGTGGTGACCGGCATCGACGCCGGCGCGCGCGTGGTCAGCAACGGCCAAATGAGTCTCGGCGACGGTGAGAAGGTTTCGTACCGCCAGTGAAGTTCAGCCTCACCCGGCTCTTCATCAAACGGCCGACGCTCGTCTTCGTCATCATTGCGCTCATGTCGTTCGGCGGCATCCTTTCGACGGCGACCATCGTCAAGGAACTCTATCCCGACGTCTCGCAGCCCACCGTGACGATTTCCGTCCAGTACAACGGCGCCTCGGTCACGGAGATGCGCGACAACATCGTCCAGCCCATCGAACAGAACCTCGCGGGCACCGCCGATCTGCAAACGTTCAACTCCGTCGTCCAGCAAGGCCAAGCGACGATCAGCGCGATCTTCTACCTCGATTCCGATGAGGCGACCGATCTCGCGCTGACCAACAAGGCGATCCAAGCGGCGGAGAAATATCTGCCCACGAACCTCACGCCCCCGACCGTGAACCTCTACGACCCCACTCAGTCGGTCGTGGTGACGCTGGCCCTCTATTCGCAGAAGCTCTCCTTGGCGCGCCTCGCGCTGTACGCCGTCAACGTGATCGCGCCTCAGCTCGAGCAAGTTCCCGGCATCTCGTTCGTGAACGTCGGCGGCATCGTTACGCCGGCCTACGAGGTGGTCGTCGATCCGGTCCGGCTGGCGGCGGCGAATCTCACGATCAACGACGTCGTCAACACGCTGCAAACCGATAATCAGCGGGTGCCGGGCGGGTTTGCGTACGAGCCCAACCGCCAGACGACGATCGACGTCCGTGGCGACATTCAGGATCTCAACACGGTACGCAACCTCGCAATCATCCCGGCGGGAACGTCGACGACGGCGGCTCAAATTCTCAATACCACGGGCGGACAGGTCCAGAACTACGAGGGCGGGCTTTCCGCCCTCGCCGGCGTGGTCAATCCCTGGACCGCGAGCAACGCGGTCATCCGCATCGGCGACGTCGCAACGGTGACGGAAGGCTTCGAGCCGCGTCTGCAGTTCGCACACATCAGCGGGCGTCCGGGCCTGTTCATGCAGGTGCAGAAAGCCTCGACCGGCAGCGAGGTCGATGCCTCGAACGCGGTCCTGAGCGCCCTGCCGCAAATCGAGCGTCGCTTTCCCGAGATCAAGTTCCGGGTCATCAACGTGCAATCGAAGTTTACCGAGCAGCAGATTGCCATCGTCACCCGGACGCTGACGCTGGCAATGCTGCTGACCGGCATCGCAATGATGTTTTTCCTGCGATCGTGGCGCAACGCGATCGTGGTCTGCGTCTCGATCCCCACGTCGCTCGCCATTGCGATCACCGTCATGAAGATGATGCACCTCACGATCGACACGATTTCGCTGCTGGCGATGTCGCTGGTGATCGGCATCCTGGTCGACGACTCGACGGTCGTCCTCGAGAACATCGAACGGCACTTCACCGAGCTCAAGCAGTCGGCCGAGGACGCGGCCGTGGAGGGTCGCGAAGAAATCGGCGCCGCCGCGGTGGTCATCACGCTGGTGGACGTGGTGGTCTTTTTGCCCATCGCCTTCATTCAAGGCCAGGTCGGGCGTGAGATCGCCGAGTTCGGCATCGTCGTCGTCATCTCCACGCTCACCTCGCTCTTCGTCTCGTTCACGATTACGCCGACCTTGGCCGGCTTGTGGGCGCTGCGGTCGCATTGGAAACCGTGGCGCGCGGTGGACTGGTTCGGCGCTCGATTCGACGACCTGCGTAGCTGGTATACGCAACGAGCGCTGCCCTGGAGCCTCGAGCACGGCCGGCTCGTCGCGCTCTTCTGCGCGGGAACGTTCGTGCTGGCGATCGGCATGGTCGGGATCGGCCTGGTCGGCGAGGAGTTCATTCCGCCGGTGGACCGCGGAGAGATTTACATTCAGCTCATGTATCCGATCGGCACGCCGATTCAGACCGTCGAGAAGGGCACGTTCGGACTCGAGAAGCAGATTCTCGATACGTCCGATACGTTTGCGAACACCGCGGTAGCGGGCGCCTACGCGGCCTCCTTCGGCGGCTTCGTTACGCAGAATAACGTCGGCCAGGTCCACGTGTGGCTCAAGGACGATCGCAAGCATTCGACGACCTATTGGCTCGGGCAGTTCAAACGGATCGCAAAGAAGTATTTGCCTCGTGACGTAACGGCCGTCGTCGTGCCGTCGACCTCGACCACGGGCGGCAACGCACAGCCGATCGACTTTCTCGTGACCGACGTCACCGGGGGCGACCCGACTCCGTACGCCCAAAAAGTGCTGGCGCTTCTGCAGAAAGTGCCGGGCGCGACCAGCGTAAACAGCACCGGGTCGCAGCTCGCGCCGGAGATCACGATTCAATTCGATCGGAACAAGGCGCAGGCGCTCGGCGTGGACCTCGCGCAAGCGGCCGAAGCTGCGGGCGCGGCCTTCGGCGGAAATCAGGCGACCGAGTTCGAGACCACCGCGGGCTTGGAAGAAGTGCAGGTCATCTACCCGTCGTCGGACATGACGAACATCGACGCGCTCAAGTCGGTCGCGATCCGTTCGTCCAACGGCGACATCGTCTACCTCGGCGACATCGCGAGGTTCGTGTCCACGCCGACCTCTCCGCTCATCACCAGGACCGACCGCAACAACGTCATCCACGTCGATGCAAACTACGCATCGAACTCGTCGCTCTCCGCGGTTGAGAACGGCCTGCTCAAGCGCTTGCCTTCGCTGCATCTTCCGCCGAACATCGAAGTGCGGCCGGCGCCGCTCGGCCAGCAGGATTTCATGCATCAGACGCTCGTGGGCATGGGCATGTCGATGATCATCTCCGTGATTTTAGTCTACCTGCTGATGGTCGCGCTCTACAATAGCTACCTGTCGCCGTTCATCATCATCTTTTCCGTTCCGGTTGCGGCCATCGGCGCGATCGGCGCGCTGTACCTGACCGGCCGCACGCTGAACTTGTTCTCGCTGATCGGCACGATTCTGCTCATCGGAATTGCGACGAAAAACGGCATTCTGCTGGTGGACTACGCGAATACCCTGCGCACGCGCGGGCTCGACAAGCTTTCAGCGATCAAAGAGAGCGCGCACACGCGATTTAGGCCGATCATCATGACCAGCTTCTCGGTGGTGGCGGGCAACGTTCCGCTCGCGCTTGCGCTCGATCCGGGTTCTTCGTCGCGCTCGAGCCTCGGCATCGTCGTGATCGGCGGCGTGCTCAGCTCGCTGATCCTGACCTTGTTGCTGATCCCCAACGTCTATATGTGGGTCGCGCCGAAGGATCATCCGTCGAAAAACGGTGAGGCGCATCCGTCTGCGGAGCAGCTCACGCTGCAGTCGCAGCGCGGCGAGCCGCAGCCCGCGTGAGCGAGCGCATTGCCTATTGGGTCTTTGGGCTGGCGCTGAGCAGCGCCCTGACCGTCGCGGCCGGTCGCGGACTGGTCGCGCAGCGCGGCCGCCGGATAGTTCCCGCGCTCTGCGCCTTCGCATTGCTCCTGGGCTTGCTGTTCGGCTGGGCGCTCGACGGCTACGTCGCGTACGTACGCGCTTCGGCGCAGCAGTTCTAATCCGACGGCGCCGGTGCCGGGGTTCCGCTCAAGCGCGGGTCGGGCGCTTCTGCCGGGAAGGCGATGTCGCTGAACGTCACGTCGGCGATGATCTTATCGGTGAAAATGGCGAAGTGCATCGTTTGGCTGAACGTGCCGTGCACGATCACCCAATGTCCGTCGATCATCGAGTAGTCGAGCGTGATCGTTTCGTCGCTTCCGCCGTTGACGCGCATCTCGATGTGCGAGGGAAGCGAACTGCCGGCATCTTCGACGATCTCCGACGGATAGAGCAGCCCTTGTTGCAAGCGCGGAGTCGGATCGATCAAGAGATGCAGCGCGGTCTCGGTGGAGTCCGAGGCGTAGCGCGCGGCCCAGTAGCTGTTGTACGGCACGACCACGGTGACGCCGGGGTCGGCTTGAGGGATCTTATAGTAGAACGGCGCGCCTTGGTCCAGCGTGATGTCGACCCGCTTGAGATTCGCGAACCAGCCGAACTTGAAGCCCGAGAGCGGGTCGAAGTAGGCGAGGATGGGGAAGGCTTGTCCCGTGCGTTCCTCGCCGTTGGGCAAATCCTTCATCACCGCATAGTTGTCGGCGACGCGGACCGCAATCGAGCGATTGATGTCCTGCGAGCGGCCCAGCGCCGGCGCCGTGACGTGCGTGTGCTCGACGTACGTCATATAGACCGGAGGGTTCGCCTGATAGAACGCGCTGGTGCGGTTGATCAACGTCGCAAAGGCTAGATCGGCGGTCATCATCATCGGCAGCCTCATTTCGGCGGCGGGAACGAAAGTACCGGTCCCTTAACTCCACTTGCATGGCTATCGAAGTAAACGAAGCGTTGGCGGCGCGCGTCATCGAGCTGCGGCGCGCAATTCATCGGCGCCCCGAGCTCGGTTTCGAGGAGCACCAAACGGCCGCACTCGTCGAGCGGGAGCTCGATGCGCTCGGCATCGAGCATCGACGGCTTGCCAAAACGGGAATCGTCGCGCGCATCTCGGGCACCAAGGCCGGGCCGGCCGTTGCGCTGCGCGCCGATATGGACGCGCTGCCCATCGGCGAACGCACGGGCCTTTCGTTCGCCTCGGAAGTCGAGGGAAAGATGCACGCGTGCGGGCACGACGCACACACGGCGATGCTCCTGGGCGCGGCACACGTGCTGGCGACGATGCGAGGCGGGCTTTGCGGGAACGTCGTTCTGATTTTTCAGCCGGCTGAAGAAGGACCGGGCGGGGCGCTCCCCATGATCGAAGCGGGTGCTCTCGACGATCCCAGCGTCGATGCGGTTGCGATGCTTCACGTCGATTCGCGTCTGGAGGTCGGCACGATCGGCATTTCGCCCGGCGGCGTCAGCGCCTCGGCCGACGAGTTTTACGTCGCGGTGAAGGGCAGCGGCGGTCACGGTGCTTATCCGCATACCGCAGTCGACGCGATTCCCGCCTCGGCCGCGATCGTTCTCGCGCTGCAGAACGTCGTGGCGCGCGAGACCGACCCGCTGGCAACCGCGGTCGTGACCGTCGGAACGATCGAAGGCGGGTATCGCAATAACGTGATTGCCGACGAAGTGAACATGAGCGGCACGCTGCGCGCGCAGGACCCGGGCGTTCGCGACGAGTTGGAAGCGCGCGTTCGCCGGATCGTCGCCGGCGTGGCGTCGGCCTATAACGTGCGCGCCGACGTGCGCGTCGTCCGGGGGTATCCGCCGGTGCACAACGATGCGGCGTTGGCCGAGCGCTTCGCGCAGTATCTGCGCGAGCGCAGCTCATTGATCGTCGAACGGCCTGCGGCGACGATGGGAGCGGAGGATTTTGCCTACTTCGCGCAACGCGCTCCCGGCCTGTTGATGCGTCTGGGCGTGCGCCGCGAATCGTCGGGTGCGACACATCCGGGACACAGTCCGCAGTTTCGCATCGACGAAGCCGCACTGCCGCTCGGAATTATCGCGTTGGTGCTTTTTGCGATAGCCGTCACGAGCGGCGAGATCCGTTCATAACGATCCACAAGCGGTGTGGATAGCTTTTTTCCTTTCTCGCCGTGAACTCGTCGAAGGGTGAAAATCCACTACGCAGAAGCATCGTGCCTTAATGATCGTTGGTGATGATGCCATTGCGCCCGGGCTGCAATCGCACAGCGCAAGCCTCGACCTCGATTGCAGCGCGGAGCAGGCGTTCGCACTGCTGTGCGCCATCGAGAAGTGGCCGGTCTGGCTCTCCTTCCTACGCAGCGCGCGGCGCGCGCAAGCCGAGCCCGAGCTGAGCCTCGGCAGCGAGGTGGTCGTTCGGTCGTGGCTCCCGGGCGACGAAGAGCAGCTCTTTGAAGTTGACGGGTTCATCGCAAACTACCGGCTCTCGCTGGTAGGCGCGTATTCGTTGCGCCGGCGGCTCGAATTCCGCGTCGAGCGCCGCAGCACGTGCACGAAGCTCCACGTCCTGCTCGCATATCCCGCGTACCACGGCAAGATCGGAACGCTCCTCGCGCGATGGCAGCGCGGACGGCGCGTGGCCGGCGCCCTGGACGACTCGCTGCTTCACTTCAAAGGTTTGGTCGAATATCAGCGGGACGCCGCGGTGCTGGCCGATTTCTAGCAGTCATTGATCGTGAGTGCTAACCTCGCTATACTTTGACCATGCCGCTCTACGACTATGCCTGCACGAAATGCGGCCGGGTGCGCGAGGTGCGTCACGGTTTTGACGAGAGCTACTCCGAGCCGTGCGAGGCTTGCGGCGCGCCGCTGCGGCGCGTTTTTAATCCGGCCCCGGTGCTATTCAAGGGCTCCGGCTTCTACGTGACCGATTCGCGCCGTTCCAGCGCCACCGGCAAGCCCGAAAAGCCCAAAGCGGACGCAGCCCCAAGCACCACCCCCAAAGCCGAATCGCCGCCCGCAAAAGAGGGCAAGGACGCGGCCGGCAAGGGTTCCGCGGCCTAGGAAGGCTGGTTAGGGCTCGCGCAGCTCGTCCAAGCGGGCCAGGAAGCCGGGGAAGCTGACGTCGAGGCTCTCGTCGCTATCGATTCGCAACGGGCCCGCCGCGCAGCCGAGGACGGCGCCGGCCATGGCGATCCGGTGATCGCCGGCCGTTTCCAGATCGCCGGCACGGGCGCTCGGAACGCCGCCGTTCACGTGCAAGGTTCCGCGATCGTAGCCGGTGGTGACGCCGACCGCGGCGAGCATGCGCTCGATGGCTGCTACCCGGTCGGACTCCTTCGTGCGTAGGTCGGCGACGCCGGCAATCGTCGTGGTGCCCCCGGCGAAGGCCGCGGCAATCGCCACGAGCGGAATCTCGTCGATCGCCCGCAGCGCGAGATCGCCGTCGACGCTCGCCGCGGTCAAGGGCCGGTACTCGACCGAAAGGTCCGCGACCGGCTCCCCACAGACGATGCGCTCGTCGTGCAGCTCAATCGCGCTGCCCATTGCCCGCAGCACCTCGAGTAGGCCGGTGCGCCTGGGGTTCACGCCGACGTTCGCGATTCGGATCGAGCTTCCGGGCGTGACTGCCGCGGCCACGATAAAGAAGGCGGCCGCGGAAAAATCGCCCGCGATTTCGAGCGGCGCGGCTACGAGCCGCGCGGGGCGAAGATGCACGCAGCGTTCGTCCCATTCGACGTCGGCCCCGAGATATGCCAGCAGACGCTCGGTGTGATCTCGCGAACCGCGATCGCCCGCGACGCGCACTTCGACCCCGGCGAACAGCCCGGCAAAGAGTAGGGCGCTCTTCACCTGCGCCGAGGGAGCGAGCAAGATGAAGTGCCGCGTCTCGATCTGCGGCGTTCCGAGCAGTGCGAGCGGAAGGCGCCCCTCGCTCGTCTCGATCTTCGCGCCGAAGGCTCGCAGCTGCGCCGCAACGGGCTCCATCGGCCGCCGGCGCAGCGAAGCGTCGCCGTCGAAGCGAGCCCGGATACCGGCCCCGGCACAGGCGCCGAGCAGCATCCTCACCGTCGAGCCGGAGTTCATGCAGTCGAGCGTTCCGGCGGGCGACGCGAGGCGGCCCGGACTCACCACGGCGGCGTCGTTCTCGGTGCGGCTGCGTATCCCGAGCGCCGCCAACGCCTTGCGCGTCGCGGTCACGTCGCGGCCGGCATTGAGACGAGCGATGCGCAGCGGCTCGGAGCAGCGGGCTGCGGCAATCAACGCCCGGTGCGAGATCGACTTGTCGCCTGGAACGGCGACCGTACCGCGCAGCGGGCCCGGATGAAAGGTAACGACCTTGCCGGGCATAATCGGCAGATGTTCTGACAAGGAGTCTATCATCACTTCGTAGCAAGCAGCGCGAAGCAATTCGTCGAATAGCGGCTGCTTTTCCACACGAAAGGAAACGATGAATAAACTAGATTTGGTGCGATCCGCGGTCGATCGCCTCGAGCTCTCGCGCAAAGATGCCGTCGCATTGGTCGACGGTCTCTTCGACGACATTCAAGCCGCGGTTATCGCGGGCGAGGCGGTAAAGATTCCGGGCTTCGGCCAGTTCAAGGTGCGCGATCGGGCGGCCCGCATGGCGCGTAATCCCGCGACCGGCGAGCAAGTCAAAGTGCCTGCAAAGCGCGTCTTCAAATTCCTTCCGGCAAAGGCGCTCAAAGAAGCGGTGATGTCGAAGCGCGGATCCCGTGGCGGAGCCGCTCGGAAGAAATCCGGATCCAAGGCGACGGCGCGCAAAGCACCTGCCGCAGCTCGGAGGCCCGCGGGGCGGAAGAAGAAGCGCTAGTCGCGCCGCCTCGCGCCACGCCGAGTCCGCAATCGGATTGCTTGCCGGATAATCGGCCGGCGAGGTTCCGTACTGCCAAAATGACGTTTCGCTATGAAACGCCAATAGCACGACCATTCTCCGCATCTAGGAGGTATAATGCGACCTTTATCCCTTGCTCTCTCGGCGCTTGCCTTACTCTTTGCCGCGGCGTGTAGCAGCAGCGGCGTCGGCAACAGCGTCCCGGCCGGCCCGTCCGCGTCGGGACATCTCGTCGACTCCGGCATCGCGAATCCACGCTTTTTGCGATTGATGCGCACGCCGCCGCATCCCCCGCCGATCAAACACCGGATCACGGCGGCGGAGCGCGCCCGCGCCCGCGCGGGCGGATGGGCGCAAATGTCATCGATACCGTCGTTCACGAACGGTCCGGACACCGCTCTGCTCATGACCGACGGAACGATCATGGTGCACGATTACTGCACCTCGAACTGGTACGATCTCGCTCCGAACTCAACCGGCAGCTACGCCAACGGCACCTGGACGAAGTCCGGATCGATGCCTTCGGACTACGCACCGCTCTACTTCGCCTCGGCCGTTCTTCCCAACGGCTACATGGTGGTCCAAGGCGGTGAATACAACGGCCTGACGTGCAACGCGGCGGAGACGAATCTCGGCGCGATTTACGATCCGTTCACGAACACTTGGGCGGCGCTGTCGGCGCCGTCGGGATGGAGTAAGATCGGCGACGGCCAAAGCGCCGTTTTGAGCAACGGCACCTACATGCTGGGGAACTGTTGCTACAACTATCAGGCCCTGTTCAACGAAACGTCGTCGAGCTGGACGCAAATCGGAACCGGCAAAGATGACGTCAACAGCGAAGAAGGCTGGACGCTCTTGCCCAACGGCGACGTTTTGACGGTCAACGTGTTCGATCCGCCGTACGCGCAAGTCTACGTTCCGTCGGCAAACGAGTGGGAGTCGGCGGGGCAGACGCCT
>JASHOM010000135.1 GCA_030041115.1 Vulcanimicrobiota bacterium
CGGCGCGACAGAACGGCATTTGCCCGGAACGTCGGACGAAGCCTCGCCCATCGGGCTACGTCTTTCCATCCCCGTTCCTTGGCCATCCGCTCGATCTCGCGAAATAGAGCCAGCTCCTCCTCAAACCGCCTTCCGGTAGCGGATAGCGCGGCAGTTGCCTGCTCGGGGTGACGCCGATATCGGTAAAGACGCACGGCCGTGCCAACGATCGTATCGCCGCTCAGGAGCGCCTCCAGCGTAAACTTGAAATCCAAAACGAATTGGTGCGACGGCGAGAATCGTCGCAGGCCAATCTTCGACCGACGGTACATCAGCGTCGGGCACATGATGTAGTTACCTACCATGAGCCGCTTGATCCCGGCCGGCCCGCTGATGATCATGGGCTCGCTGCGGGGTCGAATGAAGTCCTTGACGCGATCCGGCATGGAAAAGATCGAGCGGCTGCTGCCGTCGACGACCGTGGCCCCGCAAAAATACATGGCCGCTTGCGGAAACGCGCGTGCCAGCCCCACCATGCGCGAGAGGTATGCGGGCTCGTATTCGTCGTCAGTGTGCAAGATGCACAATAACTCGCTGTCGGCAGCGTCCAGGCAGGCGTTCCACGCATTGCCGATGCCGTGCGGACCCTCATTTCTTCGATAGCATATCCTCTCACTTAAAGGCGCCAAGACCGACGCCAGTCCGCCTTCTCCATGGGGAGAATCGTCGATTACGATGGCCCGCCAATGCGTGTAGTCCTGGCAAACCAGGCTATCGACGGCACGACGGAAATAATCCATGCCTTCGCGGTGGTACGGCAGGGCGACCGTTACGAACTCGTTCGGCACGCGGCGACGAATTCGTCTTGTCCGCATCGATGCCTTTGCGGACCGCGAGAGCGCTCCCCAAACTCTTGGCCAACCCGAGTTGCTGCAGGATCGAGATCCCTTCGGCGTTGCATCGCCGGCAACGATGCCCATCTCTACGATGCATCGGCCGGATTTTCTAGTCGCGCGATGGTTCCCTCGCTTCGCTAGGCTCCTAGGAGTGCCAAGGAGCTCGCGCGTCGCTGCGGCATCACAGGCATTTCGCGACAAGAGTTTCCGGTTCGAATCCGGCCGGAATTCCCAGCGGGGCGTACTCGTCGGGTTTGTCGATAATCGACCGCAGCATTTTGCGAGTTTGGTGAACGCGAACGGCCGCCATAGGCCGCAGCAGACCTGCGAGACCGCCGAGCCCGGTCAGGTATGCAACTGACCACATTTTTTGCCCGAGGACCACTATGTCGCCAAACTCTTTTTTTAGCACCGTGGACAGTTCGCCGGCGCCGTACTCGCGGACGTGGTTTGGGTTGTACGGCTTTTCGCGAATGCTTGTGCCCGGGTTTGTCACGCGGCGGTTGGGCGTGGAGCACAGAAAGATCCCACCGGGCCTCAAAACGCGCCGCATTTCCCGGACATATTGTGCGTCGTCTCCGACGTGCTCTATTGTCTCAAAGGATATAACGACATCAAACGAGTCGTTCGGGTTGTCTAACGCTAAGACGCTGCCCTGGCGAAAGGTAATGTCGCGCCGGCCACAATTCCTTTGTGCTTCCCGGATCCCATCAGCCGACAGGTCGACGCCTTCGACGTAGCCCGCCCCGGCTTCACGGAGGATCACGGAGCCGTAACCGGTACCGCAAGCAGCGTCTAAGACCCGCAGACCGTTAACGAAACCCGCCGCCCATGAGTAGCGCGCCCGATGCGCAAAGCGAATCCACGTCGGGTACCATCGCTGCGGGTAGTATCGTTCGGTCTCGGACTCCGAGTGAATCATCGAGCCGCTTCCCCGAAGCGCGACGCGTCCGCACGTATCCGCGCGGTGCGTACGGCCAGCCCGTCATTTCGCATGTATTTCACTCGCTATTCGCCGCGCGCAGGCGTTCCTTTCGAACTCGCTGACCTAGCAGCTCTCGCGACGACTTTGCAGAAAATTGCACGTCGTAAAGCAATGCGTTCAGCAAAAGCTGGAAACCCATGAGGAACGGCAGCACGCCGAGCATGACGGTCCCGGTCGTGCGCGGAATTCCCGTCACGATGCTCTGGACCCATTCGAAACCCGCAAACGCGGTGCCAAAGCCCGCCAGAGCAAGGCCCAGCAAGATATAGAGCGAGCCGAGATTTACGTCAAAGATGAAGTATTGCAGCAGCACGCGCCGCAGGAAGAGCCGCAGAAGCTTTGGCGGAAATGCAAAGAGCGTCCGCGATATCGAGAGCGAGCTCGACTCCTCGCCGTAGATCGTGTCCATCTCGATTTCGGCGATGTTGGCGCGCTTGAGGCCGAGCTCGCACAGCGCGGAGATCTCGAAGAAATAGCAATCTGCCAGCGCCTGCCGGTTAATTGCGGGCAAAAGGCGGCCGCTGAACGCGAGGTAGCCGTTCGTGGGATCGACGACGTTCCAGTAGCCCGAGGCAAACTTCGCCAGCAGCGACAGACACGAGTTCCCGAAGAGCCGGATCCACGGCATCTTCGACAGCACTCTGGGGTCGAAGAAGCGATTCCCCTTGACGTATGCGAGATTGGGATCGCTGACGAACAACTCGACGATGCTCGGGATGTAGCTCGCGTCCATCTGGCCGTCGGCGTCGATCTTGACGATGACGTCGGCGCCGAGTTCGAGCGCTCGCTCGAGGCCCGTCTTCATGGCCGCGCCCACGCCGCCGTTTTGCTCGCGTTTGAGCACCTCGACCGATGGGTGCGCGCGAAACGCCTGGCTGACGGCGTCACCGCAGCTTTCGGGACAGCCATCGTCGACGACGACGACGGTGTCGGCGTAGCGAAGAGCTCCCTTCACCACGTCGCAAACGGTTCTGCGCGCCCGATACGCAGGAATGATGCAGCAGACGGTCATGCTCTTGACCCCAATAATCGCCTATCAGGGGAGCCGCATGCAAGTCCCGCCCTTCGCGACAAGGCAATCGCCGTAACGGCGAAGGCGAGTAGTCCGGCCCAAGTCGGTATCCGTAGCAGCCACATGATCGGGCGATTCGTCGTGTTTCCGAGCACGAGGCGTCGCCAGCTCGCCTCGGCCAAACGCGGATCGATCGGCGGATGGGCGTGAGCGTGGACGAGCACCGGCGTGGGATGCAGTGATAGCGTAAGGAAACCGGCGATGAGCGCCAACGAGGCCGTCCCGACGGCGAGCGCCGTGGTACGGTCGTGCGGCCGGAGCGCATAGGCCAGGTACGCAGCGGGAAAGACCGGCGCGAGCAACATCGCCGCCGACGTTGCGAGCAACCACGGCACCGCGAGCAGAATCAGGGCGCCGAGCAGCCACGCCCGGTGTGCGGCTGCGCGGGTGAAGAGCAATAGCGCGGCCGGAGCTGCAAGCGCGATTTCGCCGGTATGCACGAACGAGCCGCCGAGTAACGCGACCGCGGGTGGAACGAGCACGGCCATCGCCGGATCGCTGTAGCGCCGCGCAAGAGTAATCCCGACGACGAGGCCGAGGACACCCATCGCGAGATAACAGACGCTTCCGGCTACGGCGGCCGGCGCGTCGCCGACGCCGAGCGCGGCGAGCACCGTCGAAATGCTGTATTGGTTGTCGCGCGAGACTTCCGAAAGCGCGTGCGCCGGCAAAACGGCAGTGACGTATGCCAGCGATTGCGTGAATCCCGCCGTCGCGAGCGAGAGGACCGCCAACAGTGCAAAGGCTGCAACGAGCGGAACCCGCGCAGCGGAGTAGCCGATCGCCAGCGCCACGGCTGCAGGCAGCGCGATCTGTGGTTCGATCATGCCGACGGCGACGGCAACCGCCGCCCAACCAAAACGGTCGCGCGCGGCGAACAACGCGGCCAGCACGACCGCAGCCACGCCGACCGGGACGACGTTCCCCGAGCTCCACGCGACCAGACCGAGCGACAAGGCCAATGCAGCCCATCCGACGAGCACCGGCTGGGCCGTTAGGCGCGCGATCGCCCAGGCGCCCAAGAGCAGGCTCAGCGCCAAAAGCAGCCACCACAGCACCGCAGCCGCGCCGAATGGGACGAACGTCAACGGCGCAAAGAGCGCGAGCGCGTAAGGCGGATAGGGTGCCGGAACCGTCACGCCGCCCGGCGGGCGGTAGTACGGACGCGGGGTTTGCGCTTCGCACGCGTGCACGGAAGCGGCGTAATACGGGTTGCGCCCTTCGCGCTGCGCGAGCGCGGCGCAGTAGTACGCGCGAAAATCGATCGCCAGCCATCCTGCCGCGCGATCCGCGCGAAACTGCGCGCCGAAAGGAACGATGGTGCAGAAAACCGCCAACGCAGCGAGCGCCACTCGCACGTTACGGTCCGGCCTCGCCGCCCAAGAGCGCCACGAGCCCCAGCAGTGCTGCCCAAGTGGGTATTCGCGTGGCCCACGCCGCGACGCCGGCGTTGGACATGTGCCGGGCGTACGCGCTCCACGACGCCTCGGGCAAGCGCGGATCGATGACCGGCGCGGCGACGTGTGCCGTGAGGTGCAACCCCGCGATCGTGTAGAGCTCCTGCAAGCCGAAGATGAGCGCGGCTGCGATGATGCCGGCGAACAGCACGGCCGGCACGTTTGCGTTCCAATAACGCCATGCGAGGTAGCAGACCGGAAAGAGCGGGCTGATGATCAGCGCGGGTGAGACGACCCATCCCCAGGGCACGGCGAGCAAGAGCAGCGCGACGACCGCGAGCGCCTTCCATTGGGGACGAACGTAGGACAGCAGGAGCACCGCCGCCGGAAGCGCGACCGCGATCTGGGTAATGTGAATGAACGCGCCGCCGAAGACGGCGAACGCGGGTGGAACGCAGACGATGAACGCGCCGTTTTTCGTTCGTTTGGCGAGCCGGCCGCCCGCGATGATTCCGAGCACGAGCATGACGAGATACCAGAATCCGCCGGCGCGAACCGCTCCAGCGGCCGGAATGCCGAACGCCGCGAGCACCGCGGTCAAGCTATATTGCGTATCGCGCGTCGCCTCGGAGAGCGCATGTGCGGGAAGCACGGCCGTAAAGTACTCGAGATTCGCCGCCCGGCCGAGCGCCAGCAGTGAAAGGCCGCCGAGCACGCCGGCGGCGAGCACCAGCGGCAGGCGCGTCGCCGGCGCCCAAATCGCGAGCGCAAGCGCAACGGGCAGCCCGATGTGCGGCTCGACCATGGCAACGGCGGTGCAGATCACCGCTGCGGGCCAGCGCGCCTTCCACGCAAAGTACGCGGCGCAACACGTAAAGCCCACCGCGATGGGAACCACTTCGCCAAAGGGAAGCGAGAGCGCGCCCAGCGCCAAGGCAAACGCCGAAAACGTGATTTCCCACGGCACCGCCGCAAATCGCGCCAGCGTCACCACGCCGAGCGCCCACGCTGCGCACAGCAAAATGGCCCACAGCGCGGCCGCAACGCCGAACGGCAGTTGCGCCAGCGGCACGAGCGCGGCAATCGCGTAGCCGGGCAACGGTGCCGGCACGGTTACGCCCGGATTCGCCGCGAAAAAACGCTTGGAAAGAGCCGCTTCGCACGTGTGCAGGGGCTCGGTATGATAGGGATCGGCCCCGTGCGCAGCCACCCGGGCGGCACAATAGAACGCCCGAAAGTCGCCCATGAGAAAGCCCGCGCGCGAAACGACGTGGGCTTGCAATCCCAAGGCGACGAGCGTCGCCACCACGATGGCTACGCCGAGCCAGGCGGCGCGCACCGCTTATTCGCCCGAAGCGCGGGGCAGCTCCCCCTCTTGGTAATCGAGGGTTGCGACGATCTCGTTGACCCGATCGACGACGACGGCGTTGCGCTGGTTGAAGATGCGGTCGAGGGCGGCGACCCACGGCTCGTGAGAATCCGCAATGAGCAGATCGCCGCGATAAACGTGCGCGGCGCTGCAATAGTGACCGTGGGCCGCACGCAGCTCTCCACGCTCGTACTGAGCGTCGCCGTCGTTCACGTGCTGCACGAACTGATGCACGTCGACGATCACGTTCTCCAAGTCGAGCGCCAGCTCGTCTTCGGAGCGGAAATACGATTCCACTTGGTTGAACCCGACGATCCGCGCGATCGCCTTGCGAATGTTCGAGCAAACGGTGCGGACGCTCTGAGCGACCAAATGGCGTTCGGCCTCGGGCCAAAAGATTTGCCCGATCTCCGTCCGCGATGCTCTTCCGTTGGGCTTGAGCGCGAGGTATTTGAAAATCTGCCGGTCGCGGCGCCGAATCCACTCGATCGGCTGACCGTTGATCTCGGCCAGGAACCAGCCGAAGAGACGCACTTGCAGCGGCTCCGCGGCCTCGGCTTGTCGCCCGTAGCGATCGTAGAGCCGGCTGCGCGACAGGGCCCGCAGCGGCCGATAGCCGCCCGACGTATGGATGACGAAGAGACCTTGCTCCTCGAGCGTTTGCAGGTTGGAGCGGTCGCCGACGCTCGAACCGATCATGACCTTCAAGACCAGATCGGCATCGCCCTCGGAAACGTATTTGAGCGTCTCGGCGACAAACTCGTTGAACAGGTGCCCGTGACGCGTTCGCCAGTTTTCGAAAGCCTGGGCCAGGCTGCAGTTATCCTCGGCAGCCTTGCGCAAGGCTCCGCTGACGACTTGCGGCCAGCCGTCGGTCACCTCGAGCATGCGCAGCACGTCGGGATGCGTGAACTGCACGCCGCAGGTCTCGGCGACGTTGCGGATGTCGGCTAAACCAAAGGCGAGGCGCTCGGCGTCGCAAAGCACGCCCACGCCGTCGGAAACGAAGCGTCCGACCGAAAGCGACGCGCGCGAGCGGCAGGCGACCAGCAACGAAACGTCGTCGGGGAGATCGTCGATCAGCTCGACGATCGCCGCCGCGCCGTCGTCGTTGGGGAGGTCGTCGAAGTCGATTGCAAGCTCGATGGGCGCGCGCGAGGCCAGCGCCCGAAGCAGGGATTCGTGCGACTCGAGACGCGCGCCGGCATCGGGCAACGCGCGCCGGACGGCCTCGTAGATCGCCTCGCGGCTGGCCCGCGCGCGCAGTGCACAGTAGTGTCCGTTCGTGGCGACGTTGCGCAGGTAACCCAGCACCGCCACGGTTTTTCCGAATCCGGGTGGCGCGATCAAAAACCGAACAGGAACACTCTTAAAGCGTCCCAACCATTCTTCTAGGCCTTGGCGCCGTACGATCCACGGACCGAGGCGGGGTGTCATCCCTGAGTTCATGGCTCCTAAAGGTGGCCTCTAAAGCTGGCCCCCTCTGGTAGCCAAGTATAGCGTCTTGCGCGGATAAACGCAACATTTGTCGCAGCCGATCTATCGAGCGAGCGAGTAAGCGAGCGGGGTCAGCACGCGGGAGCGCCAGCGCAGCTCGTAATTCAGGCGCCGGGCCACGTTCCGAAGTTTGACCCGCGCGGCCTGCGCCCGGACGACCCGCCCCGTGAGCTCGTGGTCCGATCGCAGCGGCCGGCTGAGGCGAGCAAGCGTGCTCCGTGCCGCGGGTGGGTGCGAGCCGGTGAAGCGCAGCAGGCGCGGATAGACCGGCGCGAAGTAGCGCTCGACGTCGAAACTCGCGAGCTGATCTTCGCGCAAGATGTTGCCCGGTGCGCCGAGCGACGAGTAGTGGCGCGCTTTCTCCGCGTGGCGACGGGGCGCGAGCGTGTGACCGTAGTGCGCGTAGACGTACGGCAGCACGATCCGCCGTCCGCGCAGACCGTGTAGCTGCTCGTGCACGGCGCCTTCCCAGCGCAGCTCCCGCCGAAAGCGAAAGAACATCATCCGCCGTTCGATCGACGTGTAGTAGTCGAACGAGCCGAAAAAATGCCACGTGTAGCCATCCACGAAGTCGTAGGCGTCGGGGACGCGGTCGAGTCGCCGGGCGATGCGATGCACGCCCGGTCCGTGCACCTCGTCGGCATCGACGAACGCAACCCACTGCGCGTCGCTGCATCGGGCATGCAACCTGATGCAGACGTTGCGCGCGGCGGCAAATCCCGAGAAAGGCGTGCGATCCACCCGCATGCGGTTCTCGCTGCCAAAGTAGCTTTGCGCCAGCGTGCGCTCGTGCGGCGACGGGTCCGGCGAATTGTCGTTGACGATCAGCATCGTGGCAGCGCCCGCGATCGACTCGAGCATCGCCGCCAGGAACGGCTCCTCACGCGGGCCGAGGATCAGATGAGCCGCAACCGTCATGCTAGGCTGACCTTCGCCCTTCGCCCTTCGACTCCGGCGCTGCGCGCCCGCGCCGGGATGACAGAGAGGAAGCGGCTTCGAAGTCGCTGCGGTGCCGCCTTTGCGTCTGGCCGTCGATGCTCGCGTGATTGCCGAGGACACGCGCGGCATCGGGCGTTACGCGCGGGCTATTCTGCGGCGGCTGGCGACCCGCGACGACGTCGATCTGACGCTGCTGGCCGACGGGCCGTTTCCGCGGCGCCGCCGTGCGGCGTACGCACGCGCCCTGGGCAGCGCAGCGTTTGCAGTTCGTGCGCGTGCGGGTAGGGATCTCGACGTGATCTGGCACCCGGCCAACGGCACGTTCTTCTCCTCGCCCCTTCCCAGCGTGGTCACGATTCACGACGCGGTGCCGTTTCGCTATCCGGATGCGGACCTCAAGCGCCGGGCGCACGCGCAGGCTCCCTTTCTCCGCTCGGCCGGCAGCGCGACCCGCGTCATAGCGGTTTCGCAGTTTGGGCGCGACGAGCTGCGCGACGCGCTCCGCGTTCCGCCGGAGAGGATCGAAGTGATCGAACACGGCGTCGACCCGTCATTTGCGCCCGGAGTCGCCGAGCCGCTTCCGGCGGTGCTGCGCGGACACGCGTTTCTGCTCTTCGTCGGCGATCCGATCGGCGAGCCGCGCAAGAACTTCGACCTGCTCTACGCTGCCTATCGCCGCGCGTGGCCGGCCGGCGACGGACCGGCGCTCGTGGTTGCCGGATCGCGCGCGCCGGCGCGTGAAGGCGTGATCCATGCCGGAAATCTCGGCGACGACCTCGTCGCCGGGCGCAGCGAGTCGCTGCGCGCCTGCTATCGCGGCGCGCTCGCGCTAACGCTCGCCTCATATCACGAAACCTTCGGCATGCCGATGCTCGAAGCGATGGCGTGCGGCACACCGGTCGTCGCGTCGCGCGCCGGATCGTTACCGGAGATCGGCGGCGACGCGGCGCTCTACGCGCCGCCTAACGATGCCGATGCGTGGAGCGTTGCGCTGCGGCGGATCGTCGAGTCGGAGCCGCTGCGCGATCGACTGCGCACCGCGGGACTCGAGCGCGCGGCGCGTTTTAGCTGGGACGAGAGC
>JASHOM010000136.1 GCA_030041115.1 Vulcanimicrobiota bacterium
GCGGATTTTGGATCTCCGCCGTCCGGCCAGATTCCGATTCTTTATAACGATCATCACGTCTACAGCAAACCCGACGTTCTCAAGCAAGGGCGCGTATTGGCGGCGCTCGTGAAAGGCGGGACGCTGCTGATTCCGTTGCGTTCGATGTTCGAGCAGATGGGCGCGACGGTCTCGTGGGACCCTGCAAGCAAGACCGCGACGGTTTCCAAACCGGGTGCCGAGGTCAAGGTAACGGTCGGCAAACCGGAAGTGGTCATCAACGGTGAGTCTCGTCCGCTGGACGTGCCGCCGATGATCTACCAAGGCAACGTGCTGGTGCCGGTCCGCGTCATTTCGGAAGGCATGGGCGCGTACGTGCAGTGGGTTCCCGACCGGCATCTGGTCGTCGTGCGGTACATTCCCGCGACGCCGCCGCCGAGTCCGGCACCACCGCCGCCGAGCGCGGCTCCGCCACCCCCCCCGCCGCCACCGCCTACGCCCAAGCCTCTGCTCGGCGAAGCGTTCGTGGCCGGCGACTACATCATCTCGCCGAAGGTCTACAACGAGTTCAGTCCGGGTAACACCGGGACCAGTTCGTTCGCCGTCCGCGGCGCGGGCGAGTTCAGTCTCGGCAGCATTCCCTTCATGTTGGAAGGCTCGTACGAGCGCTGGCAGTATCCGCATAACTGCTCCAACACCGGGACGTCCACGGCACCGGTCTACGGACCGACCTGCTACGTCACGGTTATCGGGGCCAACGGCAGCGCGCCGGTGCTCACCACGACGAACCTGGTCGATCAGGACCTTGACGGACGCCTCGCAGTGCGCGTGCTGCAGCCGAGGATTTACGTCGGCGTCGGCTATCTATGGGTGACGAACAACTACGGGTATCCGAGCATGAACGGCTTCGGCTTCGGCGCGGAGAAGCTGCCCGATCTCAACCACATGTTCTCGTTCTTCGGAAGCGTTTGGTACTATCCGAGCGTGAAGGGAACGGCGAGCGTCATGGTGCCGAATCCATATCCCAGCACCGGCTTTTCGAGCACGTCGCTGCCCCTGCAGTACAACATCCTGAAGTATCAGGTTGGCCTGACGGTGGGGATCGGCAACTCGCCCGTCTTCGTCGAAGGCGGCTGGATGGGCGATAGCTGGACGAACAAGCAAAACGCCCCGGTTAACCGTTCGAACAACGGTCCGTTCGCGGGCGTCGGCTTCAGGTGGCTCTACCCGTAGCCCGGGCAGGCTCCGAAAAAGCTACAGGGGGCTCGGCCGACTCGCCGGGCCCCTTGCCTTTGCCCGCCCTCTCCAGGTAAGATACCTCCTTGGGCCCTTCGGCTCGGCCCGCGGCTTCGTTGCGGACCGCGCGCTTGCCGCTACGGAATTTCGGAAGGCGTCATTTGAGCGCAGCGAGCGGGGTCGAAGGGTGACGGAAAAGTTTTGTCTGAGCGGAGAATTTTTTGGCTGCCAAAAAACAAACGAAGACGCGCCGCAAACGCGAGGTAAAAAACGTACTGGCGGGCGTCGCACACGTTCACGCATCCTTTAATAACACGATCGTGACGATCAGCGATCCCCATGGCGGCGTCATCTCGTGGGCGTCGGCGGGAAATCTCGGTTTCAAGGGCTCGAAGAAGTCGACGCCTTTTGCCGCTCAGATGGCCGCCGAGGCTGCCGCGCGCAAGGCCATGGAGCACGGCATGAAATCGACGGAGGTCCTCGTGAAGGGCCCCGGCGCGGGACGCGAGGCGGCGATACGCTCGCTCCAGGCCGCCGGCCTCGAGATCACGATGATCAAAGACGTGACGCCGATCCCGCACAACGGCTGCCGCCCGCCCAAGCGCCGCCGGGTTTAAAGCAAAGGCATGTCGCGTTACATCGGACCCGTCTGCCGTCTCTGCCGCCGCGAGACCGCGGCAAGCAAGACCGGGGAGAAGATCAAGCTCTTCCTCAAAGGCGATCGCTGCTTGTCGCGCAACTGCGCCGTCGAACGGCGCGGAACCGCGCCCGGACAAAAGACCGCCGGCAAGGCTCGCACGAAAGTGTCGGAATACGGCCGCCAGCTTCGCGAGAAGCAGAAGATGCGCCGCTACTACGGCGTTCACGAAACGCAGTTCAAAAATTATTTTCGTGAGGCTGCGCGCGTGCCCGGCCAAACGGGCCGTACGTTTCTGCAGCTTCTCGAGCGTCGTTTGGACAACGTCGTTTATCGGCTCAACCTCGCGACGAGCCGAGCGCAAGCGCGCCAGCTCGTTACGCACCGGCATTTTCGCGTGAACGGACGCATCGTCAACATTCCGTCGTACATCGTGCGCGCGGGCGACGTGATTTCGATCGCACCGGGCAGCCTCAAGTCGCCCGTCTTCGAGTCGAACCTCGAAGTGGCGCAGAGCCGGCGGGCGCCGGAGTGGCTTGAATGGAACGATCAGGATCGCACGGCCAAGGTGATGCAATTGCCGCCGCGCGAGCAGATCGACGCTCCGGTCGACGAGCAGCTCATCGTGGAGTACTATTCGCGATAAATCGGATCATCACCCAACGTTGCTGCTAGACGTGGGATCGTCTCGACCGCCGGTCGTTCGAGGCGGATAACGTAAGCAGTCATAAAGGATACGAAACGAAGAAATGACAAGCATGTTGGAAGCGCCCGTCGGCGCGGCCATCGAAGTGCGCGAGCGCCGTGAGAACTACGCGAAGTTCGTCATCGAACCGCTGGAGCGCGGCTTCGGCATCACGCTCGGGAATGCGCTGCGCCGGGTGCTGCTGAGCTCGATTCCGGGCGCGGCCGTCACCTACATGAAGATCGACGGCGTCCTCCACGAGTTTTCCACCATCCCGGGAATGGTCGAAGACACCATCGCGTTGATGCTCAATCTCAAGGGACTGCCGGTCAAGCTCAACAGCGACGAGCCCAAAGTGCTCACGCTTTCGGTCAGCGGCGCGCGCGACGTGACGGCCGCCGACATCGTGCCCGATGCCGACGTCGAGATTCTCGAGCCGGGCTACCGTCTCTGCACGCTGTCGGCGAAGGACGCGAAGTTGACCATGGAGATCGGCGTGGAGGAAGGGCGCGGATACGTGATGGCCGATCGGCAACGCAACGTCGAGCACATGATCGGCTTGATCCCGCTCGACTCGATGTTTTCGCCGATCCGCAAAGTAAACTTCACTGTGGACGATACCCGCGTCGGTCAGAGCGTCGACTACGACCGCCTGACGATCGAGATCGAGACGAACGGCTCGATTACCCCGGACGACGCGCTCTCGACCGCGGCGTCGATCATGCAGGGTGAGCTGGACCTCTTCGTTTCGTTCACGAATCGCTCCGAGCCGCTTCCCGAGACGCCGCCCAACGAATGGGACATTCCCGTCGAAACGCTCAACCTCTCGGTGCGCTCGTTCAACTGCCTCAAACGCGCGGGGATCTCAAAGGTCTCGGAGCTCCTCGATCTGACCGAGGACGAAATCATGAAGATGCGCAACTTCGGCAAGAAGTCGCTTGACGAGATCAAGCAGGTGCTATCAGAGAGGGGGCTGTCGCTGCGCCAAGCGTAGCGCCGACGAGCAATGCCGCATTCGATCGCTTACAAACGGCTTTCCCGAACGGATGGCCACCGCAAGGCCCTGCTGCGCAACCTTGCCACCTCGCTTTTCAAGCACGAAAAGATCGAGACGACGTCGACGAAGGCAAAGGAAATTAGCCGCGTCGCCGAGCGGCTAATTACTACCGCCATGACCGGCGACCTCGCCGCGCGCCGCCGGATCGCCGAGTACATCACCGAGCCCGCGGTCGTCAAGAAGCTCGTCGAGCAGATTGCACCGGCCCTCAAAGGCCGCACGGGCGGCTACACGCGCATCACCAAGACGCGTGTCCGTCCCGGCGACGCCGCCGAGCTCTCTCAAATCGAACTGATTACGTAGCGCTTCGCTCTGTGATGCCGAGCGTAGCGAGAGCAGCCGGAGGACGGCGGAATTCGATGCACGCGTATCAATCGGAGCCCGCGGCACTCGACGCGGAAATCCGTGCGGTCATCGAGGCTTGGCACCGGCGTGGCGAGACGCTCGACGACGCGACGTTCGACGACCTGGCCCTGCGGCTGTTTTCGTACCAGCTGCGCTGCAACGAGCCTTACCGGCGATACTGCGAGCGGTTAGGCGTAACGGCTCCGCAGTCATGGGAGCAGATTCCGGCCGTACCGGCGGCGGCGTTCAAGGAGGCGGTGCTGACGACGTTCGATCCCCGCGACGCCGCGCTCGTCTTCGAGACGAGCGGCACGACGCGCGGCGAATCCGGCCGGCATTACATGGAGACCTCGGCGCTCTACGACGCGGCCCTGCTTGCCGGATTCGATCGCTTCGTCTTATCCGGCGGCGCGCGCTTGCGCTATTTCAACTTCGTTCCCAATCCCGCCGAACGGCCGCATTCGTCGCTCGGCTACATGATGGCTCGCGTGGCGCAGCTTCGCGGCGAGGAGCGTACCGGCTGGTATCTGCGTGGAGACGAGCTCCTCACCGACGCGTTCGAGACGGACATTCGCGCAGCGATCGGTGCGGGAAGGCAGGTCTGCATCGCCGCGACGGCGTTTGCGCTCGTCCACTTGCTCGACTTCATGAAAGAGCGCGCCGTCCGGTTCGCGCTGCCCCGCGGTTCGTGCATCCTGCAAACCGGCGGATTCAAAGGCCGCGTTCGCGCGGTCGAGCGTGGCGAGCTCTACGCCCGCACTACGGCCGGCTTTGGAACCGATGCGATCGTTTCGGAGTACGGCATGACCGAGCTGACGTCGCAATACTACGCCTGGGCCGCCAAGCCGTACGCGGGTCCGCCGTGGTTGCGTACGCGCGTCGTCGGGCCCGAGCGCACGACGCTTGCGCGGGGCAGGCTCGGCGCGCTGCTGCACGTGGATCTCGCGAACCGCTCCTCGTGCCTTGCGATTCAAACCGAGGATCTGGGCGCGCAAAGCGGCGACGGTTTGATCCTCGCCGGCCGCGGCCGGGAGGCCGCGCCGCGCGGCTGCTCGCTCGATGCCGAAGAGCTGCGTCGAGCCGCGGCGAAGAGCGGAGGCCCGCAAGCATCACCGGCGCTCGCGCGTGCTACTGCGCCAACGTGACGTAATCAGTCCGCTGTTGAGGCCGCTGGTCGAAAGACCGCCGCAGAAGCGCGCGTGCTCGACCTTCATGCAGCGGTCGACGACGACGCTCAAACCGGCCGCATCGGCGGCCGCGATCGCTTCCTCGTTGACGACGCCGTACTGAAACCAGATCGCTTTCGCTCCGGCAGCGATCGCTTCGCGCACGACGGCCACGAGCTCGCTGGGCTTGCGAAAGACGTCGACGACGTCGGGAGGGCCATGCTGCGCGGCATATGCCCCGAGCGAAGGAGCGGCGGCGATGCCGTCGATCGCCTCGATCGTCGGGTTGATCGGCGTGACCGCGTAACCGGGCTGGCGGCGCAAGTAGGAGAAGACCGTGTAACTCGGCCGCAGCGGATTTGGGGAGGCGCCGACCATCGCAATGCTTCGGACCCGTTCGAGCAGCGAGCGGCGCTGCGCCGGCGTCGTCAGGATCATCCCGAACCGGCGCGCTGCAAGGCGTTCGTGAGGTCCCAGACGAGATCATCGACGTCTTCGAGCCCGACCGAGAGGCGCACCGACTCCGGCTCGACGCCGGCGTTGTGCAGCTCCTCATCGGAGAGTTGGGAATGTGTCGTGGAGGCCGGATGGATGACCAAGCTTTTCGAATCGCCGACATTCGCCAAATGGCTCCACAGCTCGAGCGCGTCGATGAAGCGGCGCCCGGCGTTTCGGCCGCCACGCAGGCCGAAAGTGAAAATCGACCCGAGCTGCGGCTCGCGAACCCAGGCGACTTCGGGACGCGTCCGCAGGAATGCCGCGATCGTCCGCGCGTTGCTGACGTGGCGCTCCATGCGAAGCGCGAGCGTTTCCAAACCGAGCAGAAGCAGCCACGCGTCCATCGGCGCCATCTGTGCACCGACGTCGCGCAGGACCTCGGCGCGAGCGCGCATCAAGAACGCGTACTCGCCGAACGTTTCCGTGAATACTTTCCCGTGATAGCCGGGGCTGGGCTTTGAAAGCAGTGGGAAGCGACCGCTGTCCCACGCAAACTTTCCGGACTCCACGAGGACGCCGCCGATCGAGGTGCCGTGCCCGTTGATGAATTTCGTCGCTGAGTGGACGACGACGTCGGCGCCGTGCTCGATCGGCCGGCAGAGGTACGGCGTGGCAAACGTGTTGTCGACGACGAGCGGGAGACCGGCATCGTGCGCGAGCCGCGCGAAGGCGCGCAGATCGGCGAGGACGCCGGACGGGTTGCCGATCGTTTCGACGAAGAGCAGTTTGCTTTCGGGACGGATCGCCGAGCGCACGGCGTCGAGGTCGTCGACCGGTACGAAGGTCGTTGCGATCCCCATGCGCCGAACGGTGACGCTGAGCTGAGTGACCGTACCCCCGTAGACGTTCTGCGTGCAGACGAGGTGATCGCCGGCTTCCGCCAGCGAGAGCACCATGCATAGCTGCGCCGCCAAGCCGCTCGCGAAAGCGACGCCGCCGAGTCCGCCCTCGAGGCTGGCCATTCGCTCCTCGAATGCGGCGACCGTGGGGTTGCTGATGCGACTGTAGATGTGCCCGTAGCTGCGCAGCGCGAAGAGCTCCGCCGCCTGCTCGGTCGACCCGAAAACGTACGCAGCCGTTTGGTAAATCGGCAACGCGCGCGAGCCCGTCGCCGGATCGGGCGGCGCCCCGGCATGAAGCGCGCGCGTCTCAAAGCCGAATTCTCGCTCGTGCTCTGTCATCGGTAGGTTCTAAGCCCTACTTCGCGCTATAATCCTCTTATCATGGGCATGACACTCACCGAAAAGATCCTGGCGCGCCACTGCGGTCTGGAACGGGTCGAGCCCGGGCAGATCGTCAACGCGAAGGTCGATCTCGTCCTCGCCAACGAGCTTTCAGCCGCCGTGGCAATCGGCGTGATGCGCAAAATTCAAGGTGCAACCCGCGTCTTCGATGCGACGAAGATCGCGCTCGTCGCCGACCACTTCGTTCCGGCGAAAGACGCGCAGTCGGCGAGCCTCGCGAAGTTGATGAAAGAGTTTGCGGCCGAACAGGAGATCGAGCACTTCTTCGACGTGGGACGCGGCGGCATCGAGCACGTCGTCCTCCCGGAAGAGGGGCTCGTCGCGCCGGGGGAGTTGATCGTCGGCGGCGACTCCCACACGTGCACGTACGGCGCCTTCGGCGCGTTTGCGACGGGGATGGGCTCGACCGACATTGCCGCGGCCTTCGTACTCGGTGAGGTCTGGCTCAAAGTCCCCGCTTCGATCAAGCTTATCTACACCGGCGCACCCGGGCCGATGGTTTACGCAAAGGACATCATGTTGCGCACCGTCGGCGAGCTCGGCATCGACGGCGCAACCTATCGCGCCCTCGAGTATCACGGGACGACCGTCGACGAGCTTTCGATCACCGGCCGCATTACGATGGCAAACATGGCGATCGAAGCCGGCGCGAAGAACGGCATTTTCCGCGCCGACGAAAAGACGATCGCGTACGTCAAGGAGCGCACGGATCGTCCGTTCGTCGTCGAACGAGCCGATCCCGATGCGACGTACGAGCGCGTCGTTTCGATCGACGTCGGGGCGCTCGAGCCGCAGATCGCTTGCCCGCACACGCCCGACAACGTCCATCCGATCTCTGAAGTCGCGGGCGACGACCTTCCGGTGGATCAAGTTTTCATCGGTTCGTGCACGAACGGCTACATTGACGACCTGCGGGTGGTCGCGAAAATTCTCGAGGGTAAGCGCATCGCGCCAAACCTTCGGGTCATCGTCAATCCGGGTTCGCAGAAGGTTTGGATGCAGGCGGCACAAGAGGGCATTCTCACGACGCTCGCCGCGGCCGGGTGCGCGGTCAACACGCCCGGATGCGGCGCCTGTTTCGGGGGTCACATGGGAACGCTCGGCGACGGCGAGCGCGCGATCTCGACGACAAACCGCAACTACGTCGGGCGCATGGGCTCGCCCAAAGCGGAGATCTACTTGGCTTCGCCCGCAACCTGCGCGGCCTCGGCAGTCACCGGCCGCATCACCGACCCGCGCGTCCTCGAATATGCGCCCATGTCATCCGCTTCGCCGACGTCATCCTGAGCCTGTCGAAGGACGAAAATGGAAGCAACGCTACGCGGTCACGCCCATAAGTACGGAAAGAACGTCGACACCGACGTGATCATCCCGGGCAAATACTGTAACATCATCGATCAAGCGGAGCTCGGCAAGCACGCGCTGGAGGGACTCGACCCCCAATACACTTCGCGGATGCAGGCGGGCGACATCATCGTCGCCGAGACGAACTTCGGCTGCGGCTCGAGCCGCGAGGTCGCCCCGATCGCGATCAAGGCTTCGGGTACGTCGGCGGTGATTGCCAAGAGCTTCGCGCGTATATTCTATCGGAACGCGCTCAATATCGGGTTGCCGATCTTCGAGTCGGCCGAAGCGGTCGACGGGATCGAAAGCGGCGATGAGATCGAACTCGAACCGGCAACGGGAATCGTCCGCAACATCACGCGCGCAACGCAGTATCGCGCCGCCGAGTTTCCGCCGTTCATGCGCTCGCTGATCGACGCCGGCGGCCTCGTTCCATACGTCGAAAAGCGACTCAGCGACTCCGCGTCGTCCTAAGCCTCCGTCATCCTGAGCCTGTCGAAGGGCGAGGGGCGACGGACGGCACGTGACTACGGCGGCGTATACGTTCCCGGCTGTGAGATCCCGCCCGGCGACGGGTTGACGTTCTCGATCCATTTCTGTTTTGCGCGATACGACGCCGTAAACGGCACCTGGCCGGACGGCATCGTCAGCATGCCGACCATGTCGGTCGTTCCGTCGAGCTTACCCTCGAGCAAAAGCGTCGTGCCGTCGGGCATCGCGACGATCAGCCGAATGTCTTGACCGTCGACGCTGCCGGAGAGCGGATATCGCTTTCCCTTCGCGTCGAGGTAGGTTCCGCTGATCGCGTCGCCCTGTTGCGTGATCTTGAAGTGTGTGTAGTCCGTGGTGTCGATGTGCTGTATCTGCACTTCCCACACGCCGTCGAGGCCTTTGCGTGCATTGGGCGGCGGGGTTGGGCGTTTGCCCTTCGGCGTGATGGCCGGCGACGCGGCGGGCGAC
>JASHOM010000137.1 GCA_030041115.1 Vulcanimicrobiota bacterium
CTTCGGCGATATCGGCGGCGATGACAGCGTCGCGTTTGGTCGGTCCGAGGCCGAACAGGCCAAGACCCGGCACTAGGACGACGCGAGGCAGGGGATCGAGCTCGTGCTTGATTCCGCCAACGCGTTTGTTGTTGCGCTCGAAATATCGATGGTAGCGGACGGCAAATTCGTCCGCCCCCTCACGCGCCGCGCGCGCAAATTCGTCCAGGCTGTCGTTGTCCGGCGCCGGCAGAATGAGCGGCCAGTTCTTGGTCCGTATGGTGTGATCGGGCGTGATCACGCCCGCTTGGCCGATACGCGCAAGGTTCTCGCCGTTCACGAATTCCTGCACGCGATCGTTGTGGCGAAAGTCCAGAATCAGTCTTCGCCACGCCCCTTCGATTTTCGCATCCCGTTCGCTGCAGGCGCCGCGTACGATCGGCGCGACGCGCTCCTCGGCGGCGATGTTATGCGGCATCGCCGCGGCCGCCGCGGTTTTGCGCCCGCGCGCGATGAAGTTTTCGGCGAGCGTAACCATCTCGATCATGCGCTCGTAAGTCTCGCGTGCATCCTCGCCATAGGTGACGATGCCGTGCTTGCCGAGAATGAGCCCGTCGCTCGGCTCCTCGCGTTCAAAGACTTCGATGGCTTTTTTCGCCAGCCCGAAACCCGGCATGACGTAAGGCACAAAACCCAACCGCTGCGCAAAAACGTCGCCGCACTTTTGTTCACCGTCGGGCTGGTCGATCACGCTGAGTACCGCGGTGGCATGGGTATGGTCGACGAATTTGTGCGGCAGGAAGGCGTGCAGCATCATCTCGACCGACGGATTTGGTGTCGCCGGATCGATCAGGTTGGCGCGTTGGATGCCGACCAAGTCCTCGTCTTCGATGCGGTCGAGGGCGCGCAGCTTGCGCATGGGATTGAGCCGCACGGCGACGAACCCATCGGGTTCGATCGAGGCCATGTCGGCGCCGGTCGCCTTCACGCGCAGCACTGCCACCTCGTCGCCGAGGCGGTCGCGCATGCGCGTTTTCAGCGACGTGTTGCCGCCGCCGTGCAGCACGAGCTTGGGATCGCGGCCGAGCAGGCGCGTGGTGTAGAGCCGCAGCGCCAGATCGCGATCGACGCCGGAGTTGGCGCCGTGCGCCACCATCGCTTCGGCGTCGCTATCGACCCACCCGCTTTTCATGGCGCGCTTCCAAGCGAGCGGAGAGGCGGCCGAGCAGACGGCATCAACCGCCGGCGAAACGGCGCGACCACCATCCGCTGCGGCGCGGCTTGGCGGCGTTCACCGTCTCATCGACTTCGGTAACCGCCGGCTCTGGAGCGGGAGCCGCGGTCGGCGTCGGCGTGTCGGCGCTGCTGCCGGCATTGCTGCCAGATATGGGCGCCGGTTCGCGCACGGTCGAGCGCCGCCGTGGGGGCGCCGGCTCGGCCGAGGCTGCTGGGTGCGGCTGCTCTTCGGCTGCGTGTATCGGCTCTGTCGGAGCAACATCCGCCGGCGGTGGTTCGTCGAGATCGGCGACGGCGTGCGAAAGCTCAGGCTCCGTTTGCGCAGTCGTGTCGAACGGGTCGGGCGCGAACTCTTGGCGCGCGGATCGCGGCGCGTCGAGCTGAGAATCATGTGCGTAATCGCCGTTACGCTCGCGGTCGGGGCGGTTGCGCCGCCCGCCGCGACGGCCACGGCGGCGCCGACGCCGGGGATCGCCGCGCTCTTCGCGCTCACGCGGCTGCGCTTGGCTCTGAACCTCCTCGGTTGGAAAATTTTCGCTTGTAGTTTCGGTGTCGGCTTCAGCGAACGTTTCGCTTTCGGACTCCGCGGCTGCCTCGTGGGTTGGAGGCTGATCGTGAGACGCCGCGTCGCCGTTCTCGCGTCCACGTCCGCGCCGTCGCCGCCTTCGCCGCCGTCCGTCACCTTCGCGCGACTCGGAGGCGATCGCGGCCGTTTCCGCCGCGGCTTCCTCTGCCGCCCTCGCTTCTTCTGGTTCCTCGGTCTCTTCGGCCTCCAACGCAGCGGCGTCCTCGAGATCGTCCTCTTCTTCCAGCGGGGCTGTGACGGGACGGACCTGCTCGGCTATCGCGCGTGCGGCCTCGGCCGTGTGCACCTGTTCGCCGCGTTCGATCGCGAAGGCCTGCGGCGCCGCTATCGACGCGTCGGCCACGATTGTGATGGTGATGGCGAACTGCTCTTCCAGGCCGCGCAAATGCGCGCGCTTCTGATTGAGCACATAGAGCGCCACGTCCGGCCTGGTGCGAGCGACGAGATTGTGCGTCCCCCCGCGCATCAATTGCTCTTCGAGGGCGCGCAGAACCTGTAGCGCCAGCGACGACACGGAGCGGACATGGCCGCTGCCGCCGCAATACGGGCACTTCTCCGTCGAGCTTTCCAGGACGCTCGTGCGGATGCGCTGCCGCGACATTTCCAGAAGGCCGAAATGGGAGATGCGCCCGACCTGGATGCGGGCGCGATCCTGCTTCAGACATTCCTTCAGCCGGCGCTCTACCGAGCGGTTATTGCGTTTCTCCTCCATGTCGATGAAATCGATGACGATCAGGCCGGCGAGATCGCGCAAGCGCAGTTGACGGGCAATTTCGTCCGCCGCTTCAAGGTTGGTCTTGAGCGCAGTGTCCTCGATATGATGCTCGCGGGTGGCGCGGCCGGAGTTCACATCGATAGCGACCAAAGCCTCGGCCTGATTGATCACGATGTAGCCGCCGGAACGCAGCTGCACCACCGGCGAGAACATGGCGTCGAGTTGGTTCTCGACGCCGTAGCGGGACAACAGCGGTTGCATCTCCGAATAAAGCTTCACGTTCCTCGCATGGCTCGGCATGAGCA
>JASHOM010000138.1 GCA_030041115.1 Vulcanimicrobiota bacterium
AAACCGGGGGCTTTCCGGCGGACGCCGAATCGACGGGACTATGCAATCGAGCCGCCCCCGAACCTGCTCGACGAGCTCGGAACCGGGTATATCGAGGTGCACGCAGTAGGAAAGATCTGCGATATCTACTGCGGGCGAGGGATATCGTCGTCGGCTCGCATCGCCGACAACCATGATGCGATGGAGAAAACGTTCGAGTTGCTCGAAAACGTCGGCCACGGTTTCATCTTCACGAATCTCAACGACTTTGATTCCAAATACGGTCATCGCCGGGACGTCCGCGGGTATGGCCGGGCTCTCGAAGAACTGGACGGCATGCTGCCGGGCCTGGAGGCACGCCTGCGCCCCGGAGATGAGGTCATTCTCACCGCCGACCATGGCTGTGACCCCACCGCACCCGGCTCGGATCACACTCGCGAGTTCGTTCCGTTCGTCCACCTTGGGCCGGCCGGCGGCGGAATGCTCGGCGAGATCGAAGGGCTCGACCTCGTCGGACGCACCGTCAAGCGGGCGCTGTTGAGGTGAGGTCCTCGAGCGCGGTCAGCGCCGTCGTCGGGAGCCGCCGGGCCCGCGACGTCCCCGAATACTGGCATGCCGGAAAGCGGGCGATCGACGTCGTCGTCGGCACGTTGCTCGTGCTCGTCACGATACCAATCGTCGTTTTGGCGGCGCTGGCAATTATCTGCGTGACGGGCGGAACGCCGTTCTTCGCACAGGAGCGCGTGGGCATGCACGGGCGGCGCTTTCGAATGTTCAAGCTGCGCACGATGGTCACCGGAGCCCACGACATGCGCCAGAGCGTCATGCATCTCAACGAAGTCGACGGGCCCGTCTTCAAGATTCGCAACGATCCGAGACTCCATCCGCTCGGTCGTTTTTTGCGGCGGACGAGCATCGACGAGCTTCCCAACCTGATCAACGTGATGCGCGGCGAGATGTCGCTGGTCGGTCCGCGGCCCGCGCTACCGACCGAGGTCGAGCATTACGACGCGTTCGCGAGGCGCCGGCTCAGCGTACCGCAAGGCGTCACCTGCCTCTGGCAGATCAACGGACGAAGCGAGGTTTCGTTCGAGCATTGGATGGAGCTCGATAACCGCTACGTGGACGAGTGGACGCCGCTACACGACCTGCTCATCGTCTTGAAAACGATTCCCGCCGTCTTACGGAGGGACGGAGCGCATTAGGTCCGCTTCCCACCTCAGGGTCGTACGCGAGCTCCGCCCGCGCCATCGCGTTTCGATCGCGGCCTCGACGTTCTTCATCATGGGAGCGACCTTTGCGTCCACGCTGCTGGGTTTCTTGCGCGAGGTCGTCAGCGCGCGTTATTACGGCACGCGCTGGGAGATGGACACGTTTCTGGCCGCGGCCACGATTCCGACGATTCTCTTCGGTGTTTTCAACGGGGCGCTCGTGAGCGCGCTCGTGCCGACGTTTTCCGAATACCTCGCGCACCGCAAGGAAGAGGAGGCCTGGCGTCTGGCCAGCACCGTGCTCAACATCCTGGCGATCGTCTTGACGACCTGTGCGGTGATCGGCTTCCTCACGGCGCGCTGGTACGTCCCGCTCATTGCGCACGGATTCCCGCGCCCCCAGATGGACGTGGCGGTTCGCATGACGCGCTGGTTGATGCCGAGCATCGTCGCGGTCAGTCTGAGCGGCGTGTTGTCAGCCATGCTCAACGCGTACCATCGTTTCAGATCCGCGGCGCTCGTTGGAGTCGCCGTGAACGCCGTGACCATTGCCTGCGTCGTGATCTTGGCGCACGGCATGGGCATCTACGCACTCGTCCTCGGAACCGTCTTGGGCCTGACCGCGCAGATGCTGGTGCAGGTGCCGTCGTTCCTTTCGATCGGCAGGTACCGCCTGATGATCGACCTCAAGCATCCCGGCCTGCGCAAGATCTGGGTCCTGCTCGGGCCGATCATCGTGGGCTCGGCGGCCGGTCAACTCGCGCTCTTCTTCGATCGCTTTTTCGCCTCGACGCTCGCGCCGGGGTACATCGCCGGCATGAACTACGCGACGAAGCTCGTCAACTTTCCGCAACAGATTTTTGCGGCCGCGATCGCGACCGTGATCTTTCCGCTCCTGGCGGCCCAGTTCGCGCGCGAGAACCAGCGCGGCATCGCGCGCAGCGTCGTCACCGGATTGCGAATCGTGAACTTTATCACGATTCCGTCGGTCTGCGCGCTGATCGTGCTCGCGCACCCGATGGTACAGGCGCTCTTCGAGCGGGGAACGTTCCAGGCGAGCGCGACCGATCTCACCGCTTCATTGCTGCCGTACGCCGCAATCGGGCTGATTGCGCTCGCCGCCAACGTGGTCTTGACGCGCTGTTGCTTCGCTTGCCGCGAAACGCTCTGGCCGGTTACGATCTCGGTCGTTACGGTGATCGTCAACGTCTTGCTCTCGATGATCTGGCTGCCCACTTTGGGCGCTCGCGGCCTGCTGCTGGCGAATTCGCTCAGTCAAAGCATGCAAGCGATGCTTCTGCTGGTCGTGATCGCGAGACTCGTTTCCGGCATCGATTGGGCTGCGCTGCTGCTCGCCGCCGTCAAGGTCGTGGTCAGCTCGCTGGCCATGCTCGCCGCGCTGGGTTGGATCGGGGCATTGGGCGTCACTCCCGAAGCGACGCTCGCCTCGCGCGCCTGGTTTCTCTTCGGACAAATCGCGATCGGCAGCACGGTCTTCGTCGCGGTGGCGCGAATGCTCGGCGTCGAAGAGCTCAACCTCGCCTGGCGGACGATCGTGGCGAAGTTCGAGCGCAACCTCGTGAGCCCGCCCGAAAATCGGGACGCGCCGATCGCGTAGCCCAATGATTAGAATCAACTTTTGAGAGCAGGCTCGCTTTTTCTCAAGGGCAAACCTTCCAGCGCCATGCTCTCCATCCTCATGCCGGCTTACAACGAGGCGAACTCGATTGCCCAAAACGTCTGCGAAACGGTCGAGACGATGCAGGCCATCGGAATCGATTTCGAGATCGTCGTCATCGACGACGGCAGCATGGACGGCACGCACGCGGCCGCGAGCGATGCGTTGCGGACGTGGCCGGAACACGTTCGCGTCGTCCGCTGCAATCGCAACGAAGGAAAGGGCAACGCGCTCATCTGCGGAGCCTGCTATGCAAAAGGCGATCATGTCGCGTTTCTCGATGCCGACATGGATCTGCACCCCGAGCAGCTCGCCGGCTTTTTCGCCATCATGGACGCTCGCGATGCGGACGCGGTGATCGGCTCGAAGTTCCATCCCGATTCAAAGGTCGACTACCCGCCCGTGCGCCGGCTCTATAGTTTTATCTATTATATGCTCGTTCGCGCGCTCTTCGGATTACCGTTGCGCGACACGCAGACGGGCATCAAGCTGTTCAAACGCCCCGTTTTGGAGAACGTGCTCCCGCGCATTTTGGTCAAGCGGTTTGCTTTCGATCTCGAGCTTCTCGCCAACGTGCATCACTTCGGATACCGAATCGTCGAAGCTCCCGTGACGCTGAATTTTCAGCGAGTGTGCAGCCGCCTGCGCCTGCCTGCGGTCTGGAACGTCTTGCTCGATACGCTGGCGATCTTCTATCGGATGCGAGTGTTGCATTATTACGATCGATCCGAGCGATTCGAGCACGCGCTCGATCGCGCCGCCGGCTCGCAAGAAATCGTCGTTCCCATCGTTATCGGAAAGTAGTTTTTGCGTGGCCTCGGGTACGGCGCTGGTGCTGCTGCTCCCGGGGCTCGGCGACGCCCTGGCCGCGGGTCCGATCCTGCGCGGCTTGACCCGAGACGGCACCACGATCGACGCCGTGACGATGCACGCGCCGGTCAGCGACTATCTGCGCGCGCTGGGCATCGTCCGCGACGTCGTCGAGCTTCCGCTGCGGCCGACCCCGGCCGACGTCCTGCGTCTGGTCGCGGCGCTGCGCGAGCGCCGTTACGATACGTGCGTGCTTCCGTTTCCGGCGACGCGCTGGCAGTACGCGATCATCGCTCGCGGAGTCGGTGCCAAGAAACTTTGGGTGCACGAGTATGGAGGCGTCTCGACCTTGATCGCGCGGACCTCCCGCAACCAACGCGTGCCGCTGCGCGGAGGTCATCGGCTGGCCGAGAACCTGCGCCTGGCGCGCGCGCTCGGTTTGCAAGCGGGAGACGACGACCTCACCTATTGGATCCCGCCCTCCTGGCGATCGGATCGCGTGCCCGGTACGCTCGGCATTCATCCCGGTTCCATGGCGTACAAAGGAAACGAGGCAAAGCGTTGGCCCTACGAACGATTCGTCGCGCTGGCGCGGCTGCAAGCGGAGAGCGGTCGAAGCGTGCGCTTCTTTCTCGGGCCGCACGAAACAAGCGAAGCGCGGCGCGCGGAGCAAGATTTTCGGGGGAACGCGGGAATCACCATCGTCGGCAAGCCGCTCGGGGAAGCCGCGCGGCGGCTGGCGGAGTGCGAGGTGTTCGTCGGCAACGATGCCGGTTTCAGTCATCTCGCGTCGGGTCTCGGCGTCAAGACGCTCGCGCTCTACGGCATGACTAGCGAAATTCGAGGGGCTCCGATTGGACCGGCGGTTGCGTTTCGCCCCTCGCTCTGCCCGGCTTGTCATGACGAGGGCTCGCGCGGTTTCGAGTGCGTGCGGCGCATCGAGTATCGGTGCATTCTGCGCGACATCGAGTTCGATGCCGTACGCCGGCAGGTGGACGACCTCTTCGCGAGGCCGACGGTCGAACAGCGCCTCGCCTTGGAAGGTCCATTCAGGCTCTACGGAAAGGCTTACTCGTGAAAGAGCAGATCGCGGAGGGCAACGCACCGGGCGCGCAGGCGCGTCCGGGTCGAGCGCGCGCACTTGCTCTGGACCGGCCGCTGCCCGTCGCGCTTCAGAAGGCGCTGCTGCCGGCGCTCTTCGTGGCGCTCGCCGCACTGGTGACGACGGGCTACGGCAGCGGCGTTCAACTCAACGACGGACAGGCCGGCCTGCACATAAACCCGCTGGAGTTTCTCGGCCGGCTGCTGCACGCGTGGAATCCGCTGCTCGCGATGGGCACGCACACGGGGTATTGGGTGCCGTACCAAACGCCCTATTCGTGGTTCTACGGCCTCGCGCAGCTGCTGCGCGTGCCCCAGGACTACGCGCAGCATTTCGCGGTCTTCTTGGTCTATCTCGGCTGCCTCTGGTCGATGTACTACTGCTTGCGCAGCGTAGCGCCGTGGCTCGACGAGATCTCGCGGATTGCGGGGTCGTGCGCGTACCTCTTCAACATGTACGTCGCGCTGAATTCCCAGGCCCAAATCGTCTGGTTGCTTACGTATGCGACGCTGCCCGCGATGGTGGGGGTCACCGCGCGAGCGATGCGCGGCGAAACGGATCTCTGGCGCGCCGCGCTCGCGCTCACGCTGCTTGCCTTCGTCGGTGCCGGAGTCAATCCGCCGCTCGTCGCCATCAACCTCGCGATTCTCGCGATCTTCGTCGTGATAACGATCGCCTTGGATCCCAAACCCGCGGCCGTAGCGAGCCGGACGGTACCGCTCGTCGTCGCCGCTTCGATTGCCGCCGTCGCGATCAACCTGTATTGGATCGTGCCGTTCGTCGACTACTTTCGCGGAGTTTGGCTGAACGGAGTGCTCAGCGAGGCGCCGTCGATGCACAACGCCGCTACGTCGTTCGCCAACGTCCTGCGCGGGCTCGGCCATTGGGCGACCTTCGTTTCGTTCGCCGGGCGCGCGTACTTCCCGTGGGCTGCCGCCTACGCGGGCGGGCTCTTCGGCGCGCTCCTCTGGTTCGTTCCCATCGTTGCGCTGGGCGGCACCGCCCTGCGGCGCAATCAACGCCCGGTCACGCTCTTCTTTCTCATCGTGGCGATCGTCTCGATTCCGATCGTCGTCGGCTACTATCACGACGAGCTGGGCGATGCGGTGACGACGCCGCTGTACGATCAGTTTTATCGAAACTTCCCCGGCTTCCAAATGTTTCGTTTCTCATATAAATGGGTCGCGGGCGTGGAGTTCGGAATAAGCGGACTCTACGCACTCGGCGCATACGCGCTCGTGGCGGCCCTGCGCGAGCGCATCGGTTCGCTCGGGACGTTGGAGCGCCGAAACTGGGCCTGGCTCGTCTCCGGCGCACGAACGCTCTTCATCGCGCTGCCGATCCTCGTGTTCATTCCGGTGATCGTTAACAAGATGAACTATCCCGGCCAGCCGATCCCGTCGTGGGAATACCGCGAGAGCGCGCTGGTCGGCGACGATCAAGGCCGGCGCGTGGCCCTCTTTCCGACGCAGTTTCTCGAGCAGTTCGACTGGGGAACTCCGCAGTTCTACATCGAGGACTCGCTCATCAACCGTCCGGTGGTCTACGGATTGCTCGGCAGCGAGCCGTCGGAGGGCACGGACATGTGGGTGCGCCGCGCCTATCGTGCCGCACGTGAAGGGTTGCCGTTTGCGGCGGACTTGTTTCGCGTCATGGGCGTCGACACGATCCTGCAGCGCGACGACTTCATCCCCGCGATCGACTTTAGTTCGCCCGGGGAGTGGCGATTCAACAGCACGACGCTGACCCACGATCTCTTACGGCGCGTGATCGGCGCGACGCCGGTGCGGGCCGAAGGCCCACTACGCGTCTATCACCTCAGCGGGTCCTTGCCGCTCTTTTACGGCGTGACGCATCCGGTCGTCAGCTCGTTGCCGGCATTCACCGACGCGTATCTCGGCGACGTCGGGGCGATGGCGAAGGGAAGAGCGCAGTTCGATCCGCCCAATCGTTCGAGCGACGAGTTTACCAGTGCGATGCAAGCGCTCTCGCCGATCCTCCCGGGCTCCGCCGATCAGGTTCGCGACCTGGCCGTCAACGCGGCGCTCGCTCGCGGGATCCGCGTGCATCCACCCTCCGCCGATGCCGCTTGGCTAACGCGCTTCGACGTCAAGAATGCGGCGATCTACGCGGTCTTCGCGCGCGAGGAGTCGCTCCTCTTCAATCGGCCTCCGCCGCAGACGCTCGAGGTCGACGGAAAGTTTCTGCCGCTGCAAGTTCTGGGCGGCGCTTGGACGCAATACGGCAGCGTCGCCCTGACTCCCGGATCCCATTGGGTCTCGGACGGCTATCTCGATCCCGATTTGGTCGTCGCGCTCGTGAGCTCCGACGATCTGCGCTCGTGGCAAGATCGAGTCGCCGCACTGCAGCGCGCGCTGCCGCGCAATCTCGCGACGGCGAGCTTGGTCTACGCCCCAAAGGCGAGCGTGACGGTGCCGTCGTCGGGAAAGTATCGCGTACGCGCGAGCGCCGTCGGGCCCTTCGGGCCGGACGGCCTGGTCAACGCGCGCGTGCTTGCGCGTTCGTACCGCGGCGGATTCCCGGTCGATCTCGCCGCAACGCTGCCGTATACGTTCCGGTCCGGAGTCGTCGCAACGTCGGCGCTGATGATGCCGCCGCAGTGGTACCGCGACGATCCCTCCGCGTACCAGTGGCAGCGCGGTGATCCGATCTCGTGGTTCCTCTTTGCGCGCACGGCGGACGTGCGCGTTTTCGTGCCGGGGCGCGGCGGCGTTCGCGCGCGCGTTTCCATGCGGGTCAGCCGCTTACAAGTCTCGCATCTGATGACCGTCAGCGTGAACCGCAGTGCGGCGCAAACCGTCGTGCTTTCGGGGCCATCCGCGAACGAACAAGATTACGATACGGTCGATGCTCTCGCCGGGCCGCCCCCGGTTCCGGCAAGCTTCGACGTCGACCTTCGACCCGGCTGGAACGACGTAGCGTTTGGGTTTCACCTGCGCGGCGGCGAGCGCGCCGATCTCGGTCTCGATCTCATTTCGGCGGCGGTCGCGCCCGATCTGTCCTTTACGCAAACTGCCACGGCGGCTGCATCCGGTGCGCCGGCGCGCGATGCGTCGTTCACCGCGCACGTGCTGAGAAAGCCTACCGATGGGCTTACCGGTGATCCGGAAGTGATCGGCAACGTCTCGCGCGCGGCAAACCGCGGCGCGTCCCTTGCCGTGGCACTCGTGCAAAACGGAAAGGTCGTCTACCGGCTCTTTCCCATCGATCGCGACGGAGCGTTCGACATCAATTTCATGCATGCATTTCCGAACGATTGGAACGACGCTTCGGATCGGATCGTAGGGTTCTGGTTGGTCGCTCGCGGAAGCACGACCGCATTCACCGATCTCTATTACAACCTGCACGCGCTGCCCGGCGAGAACCTGCGGCGACCGCGATCCTTGTCGTCGATACCCATACTCGTCGACCGCAAACCCGTCGGTGCCGCGCCGGTCTTTCTCGCGCGCGGCCGCCATCTCGTCGCCAGCGCCGACCGGCAGGTCAACATCGGCCTGTTGACGCTGGAGCCGGTCGCGCTCCCGCGGACCAAGGACTTCGGCGTCGTTTGGCAGCGGCGGTCGCCAACCTCGATCGACGTCACGGCAAAAAGCACGTCCGCTCCGTTCCTCTTGGTCTTCAACGAAGCGTACCATCCCGAGTGGAGCGCAACGCTGGCCGGTGAAACCCTCACTCATGTCGTCGTCGACGGCGTCGCAAACGGATGGATCGTTCCAAGCCTTCCGGCCGGCGGGTCGATCGTCTTGACGTTCGCGGGGCAAGAGTACTACGCGATCGCCGCGGCGGTCTCGGCGATTGCGCTGCTCATCATGATCGTGCTGGCATGGGCTCCCGAGCTATGGCCGATCCAGCCGTTAGACCGTTGAGCGTCGCTCTAGCTTCGGCTCTCCGGCGCGCCGTCGGACTCGCCGTCGGCACTTGCGTCGTTGCGCTCCTGCTGGCGGCGGCACTCGAGGGAGAGGCTGCGGAGCGCTTCGCAACGACCGCCTATCTCGCGGCAATCTTTCTCGCCGCAGTGCTCGTCATCAATCGATTCTTCCGCGAGAGCGCATCGACGCGGCCATCCGCCGTGGCCGCCTTTCCTTCGTTTCTGAGCTACTCGATCGGCGTGGTGATATTCTTGAGCGTGGGCGCCACGCTCGTTTCGCAGCCCGGCGGCGAAGTGCTGGCGTTGTTCGCGTGCTTCGCGCTCATCGCGGTGGTCGCTGCGATTCGCTGCGGAGCCGTCGCAGCGCTCAACGAGCTGCTCGTGCGCGGCGGCATTCTGGCGGCGGCTGCGAGGTACGCCGTGCTCGGCACGGTTTGTGCCCTGGGTATCGCCGCGTTGGCCGGGGGCGACGCCGCCGAAGCGTTCGCGCACATCGCCTACCGTCTGATGATCGCCGTCGCGCTCTTTCTTACGGCGGTGCTGTTGGCCCCGGGCAGCGTCGGCGTTCGGCTGCAGCGCGCGTACGAGCGCGTCGCTGCGACCGTGGACCGGCTGGTGCGCGCGTTCGTCTTCGAGCGGACCGCAACGTACGCGGCGTTCGCGGCAGTGGCCGCGTTGTTCGTCGCAAGCCTCATGCCGTTTGGACTTGCCGAACCGTTCGCGATCGTGGCGTACCTCTGCGCGGTCGGGGCGGCCGTCGGGGTTGCCATGGAGTGCCGAAGATTGCGCTCCTAGGAGCCCGCTGGATAACGCCGGCGCGAGGGGTTGCGATCGCGGCCGCGGTCCTGTTTGCGGCGTTCGTCGTCGCGAAAGGCATCCCGACGCTTCGCCACGACTGGAACTGGCCGATCGATCGTGCCGCCATCCCCTCGTTTTTAAATGCGGCGACGGCGGGTTGGCTTTCCGACGGCTTGGGAACGGCAAATCCTCATCCGACAACCTACTTGATCGCGCTGCCGATCGGCGCCGCACTGTGGCTCTTCGGTCCGCTGCCGGCGCTCGCGCTGCTGGCCTTGGTCATCGGTTACGTCTGCATGCGCACCGTCGCGGCGGCGGCATCGCACTGGAACGGCGGCGCGCCGGCGGCGATCGGACTCGGGCTCTTCGCGCTCTTCAACCCTTGGGTGTACAACGAGGTCGTGGCGGGACATCTGGTCATGGTCCTCGCCTACGGCGCCATCATCGGCCTCTTTGCCGAAATGCTGCGCGGGCGCGGCGCCTCCGTCGTTCGTCTTGCCCTCTGGATCGCCTTGATCGAAGTGCAACTGCAGATCTTCCTCGTGGCCATGGCGGCGCTCGTCGCGTTCGCGCTGTCGACGCGAAGATGGCTCCCCGTCGCGATCGGCGCCATCGTCGCTTCGCCCTCGATCCTGGGGCTGTTCGCCGAGCGTTCCGCATTATTGCGCATTCCTTACAGCGTCGAGTGGCAAGTCAACCAATCGGTCTGGCCGCTCCCGCTACTCGCGCTGCGCGGATATTTTCCGGGGTACGCCGACCGGTTGGGCGTTGCTGCGGCCGTCGCGGTGTGGCTGGTATTCATTCTGGGCGTTGCCGGCTCGATCGCGGCGCGCCGCTCGCGAGCGGCGCTCGCGGCGGTCTTCGCGGCGGCCTGTCTGTATGCGGTCGTGATCGGAGTGCACGGACCGCTTGCGGCGCCGTACGCGTGGATCGTTCGCAACTTTACCGAGAGCGGCGTCTTTCGCGAGCTCTACGACCTGGCGGGCGTGCTCGCGGCGCTGCTCGCGTTGCTTGCCGGCGCCGCCACCGCGCGCATCCGCGCGCTCGGCTACGTCGCGCTCGCCGCTGGTGTCGCGCTGCCGATAACATGGGCGGTCGCACCCCCAAGCGATCTCTGGATCGCGGCGAGCCGTTATCCCCATCCGCGCGTCGTCGCGCCCCCGTTCACGCGCGTCGCGCTGCTGCCGGCCTTTCAGCCGCTGGGGCTGCGCGAGGACGGCGGCGACGGAGCGGATCCGGACTCGTACGTTTATCCAAACGGGGTTCCGGCGTTGAACGAATACTTTCCCACCTATCCGGTCGACATGGCGCTGGCGCGCTACGAGCAATCGGGTGACGTTGCGCCGTTGCGCGCGCTGGGCGTTTCACAGATCGTGGCTCGGCCCTGGCTCGTGTCGCGAACGCGCGGAGGGATCGGTCTCGCGGCTTCCTCGCTGCGCCCATCCTCGAACGGTTTCGCGCAGACCGCTCGGGGCACGCTCGCGGGCGCGATGCCGCTGATCTCGGAATGCGGCACGCCGCGCATCGTCGCTTTCGGTGCGTTCTTCGGCGCGTGCGACGTATTCTTCGGCGACGCCGACGACCGCGCCGCGGTTCGCGCTGTGATCGCGCCGAGCGAATCGATCGATTCGCGGACGGCATGGATCGATGCGCGCCTCGCCTTTGCGGAGCATCCCGCGCTCGCGCAAGCCTTCGGGGGCGCGCTGACGCAATCGCGTCTTCCCGCGGGAGTCCGGCCGGGATCGTGGCTGCTTGCATACGTGCGCGGATCGCTGGTCGCGACGGACGGCCGTTCGCTGGCCAACGCGCCCGGAGCGTTCGCGTGGGTGCGCGTACCGTTGAACGTCACGTCGGTGGAGTGCGTGGGACTCTGCGAGCTCGTCGCGGTGACGCGGGCACGGCCGCCGCGAATGCCGGCGGCGGCGCCCGCGTCCGTCCGGTCGCTCGACTTCCGCGCGCTCGCGCCGTGGCTCTACGTGGTCGACGGCAAAGGGACTGCGACGTCCGATGGTCTGCTGCGCTTCGACGAACGCTACGATCGAGGATGGATCGCCGTCGCGGATTTTCGCGTGCTCCCCCACGTTCGCGTCGGCATGTCGGTCAACGGGTGGTTTATCGGAACGCCGGATCGCGTCGTGCTCGTGCAGGTCACCGCCGCCGCGCAGTTGCTCGCCGAGATCGCCGGTGCGCTCTGCGTCCTTTGGCTGCTGAAGGCGCTCGCACAGTCGCCGACGAAGCGCGCCTCGTGACGAAGACGATGCTCGTTCCATTTGTGGATTTGAAAGCGCAGTTTCAAGCGCTGCGCGAGGAAGTCATGCCGCGCATCACGCGCGTGATGGAAGAAGCGAGCTTCATTTTGGGTCCGGACCTCGCGGCTTTCGAGGAGAAGTTTGCTTCGTACGTCGGCACTCGCTTTTGCGTCGGCGTCGAATCGGGCACCGCGGCGCTGCAGCTCGCGCTCGAAAGCTTGGGCATCGGAAGAGGCGATGAAGTCATCCTTCCGGCAAATAGTTACATTGCGTCGGCGCTCGCGGTTTCCGCGGTTGGCGCGCGACCCGTGCTCGTCGATTGCGACGCAAACTATCTCATCGATCCGGCCATGCTCGACGATGCGGTCACGCCGCGCACGAAAGCGATCATGCCGGTGCATCTCTACGGACAAGCCGTTCCGATGGATGCGATCGTCGATGTCGCGCGCCGCCGCGGACTTTACGTGGTCGAGGACGCAGCTCAGGCACACGGCGCTCGTTGGGACGGGCGCCACGTCGGAGCGTTCGGCGACGTTGCCTGTTTCAGCTTCTATCCCGGCAAGAATCTCGGCGCATACGGCGACGGCGGCGCGATCGTCACCGACGACGCAGCGCTCGCCGACCGGTTGCGACTCATGCGCGACTTCGGACAGCGCAAGAAGTACGAGCACCTCATCAAGGGAGGCAACTGCCGGCTCGATTCGATGCAAGCCGCCGTGCTCGACGTCAAGCTGCGTCATCTCGACGCGTGGAACGACGCGCGGCGCCGCCATGCGGCCGCCTACGACGCGCGTCTGGCGGAGATCGGCATCAAGCCGCCGCCGCTCCTGCGGAACGAAGGACACGTTTACCATCTCTACGTCATCGAGGTCGAGCAACGAGAACGCGTCGTGGAGGCGCTGCGCGAACGGGGCATCGCGACCGGCATCCACTACCCGATCCCCATTCATCTGCAACCGGCCTATGCCGACCTTGGTCTACGCCGCGGCGACTTTGCGCGCACCGAACGTAGCGCGCAGCGCGTGCTTTCGCTCCCGATGTTCCCCGAGCTGACGGAGGAGCAGATCGCGTTCGTCGCGGACGCGCTCGCGAGTTCCGCACCGCTTGCGGTAGCGTAACCGCTACAACCTTTCGGCGTAACGCGTATGGAACGCAGCCCGCTGGGAATAGCGGTGGTCGGGGCCGGTTATTGGGGGCCCAACCTGGTTCGGAACCTGCATGCTTCGGAGGAATGGGCGGTGCGTTGCGTCGTCGAGCCCGATTCCCGGCGGCGAGAGCGGCTGCTGCGAATCTATCCCACGGTGCAAGGTCATTCCGGCCTCGATCCGGTCCTGGCCGATCCCGGCGTGAAGGCGATTGCCCTCGCGACGCCGCCGCGCACGCATTACGCGCTCGCGTGCCGGGCAATCGACGCGGGCAAACACGTCCTGGTCGAAAAACCGCTCGCCGAGCGCTATGAGGACGCGCGCGAGCTCTGCGAGCGAGCGCGCCGCGCGGGCGTGCGGCTGGTGACCGATCACACGTTTCTCTATACCGGCGCCGTCGAGAAGCTGCGCGCGCTGCGCGACAGCGGCGAGCTCGGCAAGGTCTATTACGTCGACTCCATCCGCATCAACTTGGGACTCTTTCAGGAGAGCAACGTCGTTTGGGACTTGGCTCCCCACGACATTTCGATCGTGAACTACGTGTTGGACGAGATGCCTTGCGCGGTCGCGCTGCAGCTCGGCGCTTGCGTTCACGCTCGGGTTCCCGACGTCGCCTTCTTGACGATGTGGTACCCGAGCGGCTGTCTCGCGCACGCGCATCTGAGCTGGCTCTCTCCGGTGAAGGTGCGCCGGACCATGATCTCGGGCAGCCTCAAGATGGCGGTCTGGGACGACGTCGAACCCACCGAGAAGATTTACGTCTACGACAAAGGCGTCGTGCTCGATCCGTCGAGCTCGACGTTGCAGCAGCAAATGGTTTCGTATCGCTTGGGCGATCTCCACGTCCCACTGGTCGACAACCGCGAAGCGCTCGGCAAACTGGTGGCCGACTTCGCGAACGCGATCGAAACGGGTGCGGCGACGCGCTCCGACGGAGAGTTCGGCGCGGGCGTCGTGCGAGTGATCGAGGCCGCGCTGCGTTCGGTTCAACGCGACGGAGCAAAAGTGGACGTGTGACGACGGATCGCGCGGTCCGCTTTTCGTTGTTGCTCCCGGTCCGTAACGAGGCGGCACGCCTCCCTGCCGTGCTCGCTTCGATTCGGCGGCAGCGCTACCCGACCGATTCGGTCGAACTGCTCGTCGCCGACGCCGGATCGACCGACGACACGGTTGCGATTGCGCGGGCCTCCGGCGCGCGCGTCTTCCACAATCCCGTCGGCCGCGCCGAACCGGGTGCGGGAATGCTCTTGGAGAGGGCGACGGGCGACGTCGCGATGTGGCTCGCGGCCGATAACGCCTTTGCCGGCGACCGGTTTCTCGAGAGGATGGCGCGACCGTTCGCCGATTCGCGCGTTGCAGCGGCCTTCCCGAGCCTGGTCAGCACGGCCCAAGACGGAGGAACCACGCGGTACTTCAACGCGTTTACGGATCCGTTCAATCACTTCATCTACGGCGGAGCGACGTCGCCCGCCTCGTACCATCGCACCTATCGCCTGAAGCGGCACACCGCCGAGTACGCCGTCTACGATTTCGCTTGCGGACCGCGACCGCTGATCGCCTTGGCTCAGGGCTTCACGATGCGTCTTCCCTACCGGAAGCCGTTCGGCACCGACGAAGACGACGTCGCACCGGTCGAGCTGTTGATCGCCCAGGGTGCCGAGATCGCTTTCGTGGAAAACGCGGCGCTCGAGCACCACACGGTGCGCGGCATCGGCGACGCGCTGCGTAAGTTCGGTCCTCGATTTCGCGCCCGCATGACCGATGCCGGACAGCCGGTCTGGGGACGGCTGAAATCCTCGCCCGACAACCGGCGCTTACGAGCCTATCTTTGGCCGTTCTACGCCGTTAGTTTCATCTTGCCCGCGATCGCCGCCGTGGACGGTCTGCTGCGCGACCGCCGCCGCGAATGGCTCTATCATCCGTTCGTGAGCGCGGCGTTCGGCTTCGAGTTTTGGAGACAGGCCGGCATCGTTGCGGTCGATCGCTTGAAGCGGCGTACCTAGGCGCATGACGCCGTTTCGATCCGCAAACACCTCGCTCCAATAGCGCATCATGGCCAATCCGTCTTCGTGACGGCCGCGGAGATCCGGTATCGGTCGGCCCTCGATCGAATCTATCAAGAGTGAGACGAAGTTGATGCCGGCCGCCGTGGTCAGGGCGAGCGTCCCGGAGAAGCGGGGGTTCATCTCGATGATGCAAAAGCTGCCGTCGCCGCGCAGCATGCCCTGAACGTTGGCCGGTCCTTGCAGCCCGCTTCGAGCGACGACGTCGCTTGCGATGCTCTCGATGCGTTGATGCCGGTACGTGCGTCCCTTGACCGAGACGCCGGCCTTGATGGCGATCCGCTCGCGCGGGACTGCCGCGACCACGCGTCCCGGCGCGGCCGCGAAGCAGTCGACGGTGAACTCGGTCCCCTCGACGGCCTCTTGAACGATCAGATCGGCGCGGCCGCGGGCCGCTTCGTGCAGCGAGTGCAGGCTCTCGATGCGCGAGGTTCCGATCGAACCCGATCCGCGGCGCGGCTTGAGATAGACGGGGAACCGCTCGACGCCCATCGTCTCGACGTAGCACCGAGTTGCCGGTCCCGGTACGCCGATCTCGCGGAGAAAATTGGCGAACTCGAGTTTGTCGCCGGTGCGCTGCGTAATCTCGCGCTCCGGGAGCGCGAGCCGGCAGCCGATCAATTCGAAACGTTGGCGAGCTTCGTCGAGCGGCATGAACTCGCTCTCGACGATGAGCGGCACGAGTAGATCGATCTTCAAGCGCCTTGCCGCGTCGAGGCACTGCGCGGCAAAGTCGGGGGCGTGCGCCGGAGCCAGCGTGATGAACTCGTCGACGAAAGCTGCGGTCGCAGTGAGCGGATTCATGTCGCCCGCCGCGACGAACGAAACGCGGCCGTCGTCGCGGAGAGCTTTGATCACCGATTGCGCCGTGACCGTCCCCGCCGCCGTTACCATGACGCGCCGCACGGGGCCGTCGCCTCGCTTATCGTGCATCGTGCGGGTTCCAGTGCAGCGTCAGATCCTTGGGTCCGATCGGACCGGGATGACGGAAGATGAAGAAGCGGCTGTCGGGGCCGACGTAGACCGTTTCCAACGTGAGAGGGTCCCGTCCGTAATAGACGACGGCGTTCGTCGACGGATCGTAAACGGCGCGCCAGTGATAGCCGTTGGGCAAGTGATTGTAATCGTAGTGCGCCGGCGGCCCGCACGCGGCGAGCGCGAACGACGCGCTCGCGAAGGCCAAGCGCCTCCTAGTACGAGCGAACGTTTCGCAGACCGGCCGCTCTGAAGGCCTGCGCGATCGCTTCGGCATTCGAGCCGGCATCCGGATAGAGCACCACTGCCCGGCCGTCCGCTACCGCATCGCCGAAGTTGTCGACTTCGTCGGCCGGGATGGAGAAGGCGGCGAAATAGCGCTTCGGTGCACTGTCGCGGCGCGCAAACGACTCGAGCGGGGCTTGGTGGCCGCCGATTCCGGGAACGCCGGTGCCCGTCTCGTCCCACACGCCGACGCCTTGGGTCATGTCGTCGGAGAGCGAGTTCGATTCCATCTCTTCGATGACGTCGACGAACTCGAGCTGGGAGGATTCGGGGTCACCGGGCTTTGCGCTGACGACCTTCACCTTGCTGAGATCGATCTGTTGTCCCGATAGCGCGCTCTCCAGCGCCGCCGGATCGGATTCCGGAAAGATGCCGACGACCAAGCCTGCCACGCGGACTCCTTTATTGAAATCAACTGACGCCTTTATAAACCCTGATGGCGTGCCCGAGCCGTTCGACGCCGACCCGGATATTCTTCTCCGACGCGTTGGAAAAATTGAGCCGCATTCCGTCGTTCACATTGCGCCCGGGATAGAAGTTGACGCCCGGAACGAAGACCACTTTCGATTCGGTCGAGATCCGCAGCAACTCGGTCGTATCGACCTCCGGCACCGTCACCCAGAGGAACATTCCGCCCGACGGGCGGGTGAAGCGTACGCCCTCCGGCATGAACTCCGCAAGCGACTCGGCCATGACGCCTCGCCGCCGCGCGTAGGTCTGCGCGATCGTCCGGACATGAGCGTCGAACGCGTCCCCGTCCATTGCATATTCGTGGAAGACGTATTGCGCGAACGTGCCGCTGTGCAGATCGGCGCCTTGCTTTGCCAGCACGATCTTCTCGCGGATCTCGTCGTCGGGAATGACGAGCCAGGCGATGCGCATGCCCGGCGCCATGATCTTGCTCCCGGTGCCCAAATACACGATCGGCGCGGCGCTTTCGTACGAGATGAGCGGCGGCAGATCGCTCCCTTCGAAGCGCAGCTCGCCGTAGGGATCGTCTTCGACGATCGGCAGGCCGAAGTGCTCGCAAACGCGCACGACCTTTTCACGACGCCGGCCCGAGAGCGTTCGTCCCGTTGGGTTTTGAAAGTTTGGTACGAGATAGAGGAACTTCGGAAAGGGATCCGCTCGCTCGAGCACTCGCTCCAGCGAATCGGGTAAGAGGCCGTCCTCGTCGGTGTCGACGGTGAGATAGCGCGTTTGATACGCGTCGAAGGCTTGTATCGCCCCGAGGTACGAAGGATCTTCGAGGACGACGTGATCGCCGGGATCCAAGAAGACCTTTCCGACCAGATCGAGCCCTTGTTGCGAGCCGTTGACGATCTGCACGCTCTCCGCTTCGAAGATGCGCCCGAAACGGCGGGTCAGCCGTTCGGCGATCCAAACGCGCATCTCCGGGATGCCTTCCGTAACGCTGTATTGCAGAGCGGCCGGACCGAGACGCTCCATCACCCTCGAGCACGCTCGCGCTATGGCCTCGGTCGGAAAAAGCTCCGGCGCCGGAAGACCGCCGCCGAAAGAGATAACGTCGGGTTGTTGCGTCACTTTGAGCATCTCGCGAATGGTGGACGCCCGCAGATGCGCGGTGCGCTGCGCGAACTGCGCGGCTCGCGAGATGGTGGACATGCGTTCGTCTCTTAGCCGGCGGCCATTGGGGGTCCGCTTATCGGCGCGCGCCTGGGCGGCGGGCTTGCCGGACCCGCGAACGCCTCGCCCGCAAAGGAGAGCACGGTCGCGCCCAAACCGATCACGCCCACGAAGATCAGCACGAGCGTGCCGACGACCGGAACCAGCTCCGCAGCCGAGATCAGCACGATGCCGACCACGAGGGCGAGCAGCGGGGAGGGCGTCGTCGAGGGACTGACCAGCTCGCAGAGGCGGCGCCCGATCAGCAGCGCGAGCGCGGCCGTTCCGAGGAAGATTCCGGCCAGCACAAAGACCAGCTCCAGCACGATGAGCGGAATGAGCAGGATCGTGATCGCCAAGAGCACTGCCAGCGGAATGACCGCCATGGAGCCGAGCACGCCCGCGGTTACGCTCAGTCCGGGATGCCCTTCCAATCGGTCGAGCACCATGCGCGTGCGCAGCGGAAAGATCAGAAAGACCAAGAGCGCGAGCAAATTCCAAGAGATGCGCCAAAGCAGACGGTGGTCCGGAACGAACGGGTTGGAGGGTGACTCGCTCGGCGCCCACGGTACGACGGCTTGCGTGACCGCTCCGCCGATCTGGTTGATCTGTCCGGTGACGACGCCGCGCGAACGCGGATCGTACGCGCCGCCGATGACGTTGACGTCGCCTTCGATGATGCCTTCGTTGATTGCGTCGCCGAAGATGACGGTGAGATCGCCGTCGACCACCTGCCCCGGCTCGACGAACACCGAGCCGAAGTAGGTTCCGCCATGATAGATCGCTTGCGTGTCGGCGGCTGCCGGCGCCGCGAGGAGCGCGAGTCCCGCGAGGCAGAAAAGCGCGATGGCGGCGGTGCGCGCGCTCACCGTTGCGGTCCCCGGAAGTAGAACGCGAGAAGCGGGCGCAGGCGGCGGTATCCGAAGAACAGCATGGCGAGCAAAAGCACGTCGAGCAGTAAGACGCCGGTAACGACGGCGGCCGCGACCGGCGTCGCCGGCGCCAGCGCGCGCGCGACCGCTGCGAGAGCCGCTGCGTCCGGGCGGCCGAGCGCGGCGATCCTTTGGGGCAATGCGCCGAGCGAGTGCCAGCGGGCGACGGCAAATGCCGCAAGCATCCACGCCAGTGCGACGTAAACCACGAGCGCGAGAGCGAGCGGACTGCCGCGCCGTCCGCAAGAGCGCGGTGCGGCCGCGGTGGCCGAAACGACCGTCGCGGTGAAGTCCGCGGCGACGGCGGGAGCGCGCGCGGTCGTCAGGAGCGCGTCGACGACGCGCAGCTCTTGCAGCAGCGCCGCGCAATCCTCGCAGGTCCGTAAATGGGCGCCGACGGCAAAGGCGCGACGGCGGGGAAGCGCCGCTTCCAAGTACGCGTCCAACAGCGGTTCACACGAAGAGCACCGCATCGGAGCCTCCCTTCTGCGGCGCAGCCGGCAATGCGTCGATGGCGCGCCGCTCGCGTTCGCCCAGCTTTTTCGTGAGCGCGATCTTACCGCGATGAATGAGGGTCTTTACGTTACCCAGCGATAGACCCAGCGTGCGAGCGATGGTCTGATATTCCATGTTGTCGAAGTAGCGTAACGCCAAGACGGCGCGGGTGCGCTCGGGAAGCTCGGCCAGCGCGGCGCGAAGCTCGCGTTCGGCCTCTTCGCGCAAAACGCCGCCGGCCGGATCGCCCTGCGGCGAGAGATCCGGCAGCGCGGCCTCGAGGGATTGGTCGCTCGCGAGCTCTTGCAGTTGCGGAGAGCGCAGCGATTTGGCCAAATGCGTGCGAATCACGTTGCGCGCGATCTGGTAGATCCAGGTCGAGAACTTTCCGAGCTGCGGATTGAACGTCGCGATGTGGGCGTAAGCCCGCAGGAACGTCTCCTGCGACAAGTCGGCCGTTTCCGACGAGTTTCGGACGGTAGCGCCGATGAAGTTCGCGATGCCGCGCTTGTAGCGATCCACGAGCACGCCGAAGACCTCCCTTTCCCCGGAGCGCACCCGATGTACCAGAGCTTCGTCGCTCTGATCATGGAATGCCATCCCCTCTCGATTCGGTTTCTCTTCCGGCTCTTACCTCGGCTGGTTTAGGTTTGTTGCAAGCGATGCCAGCGTCGGGTTCGCGGCATCGCGCGGGGAGAGAATCGGCCGCCGTCCGGCAAGCGGCCACTCGATCCCTAAATCGGCATCGTCCCACGCCACCGAGAGCTCGCAGGCCGGATCGTATGCCGCGCTCTGCTTGTACGCCAAAATGGTCTCGTCTTCCAGGGCGAGAAAGCCGTGGAGAAAACGGGGAGGCACGTACATCTGCGTCCCTTCTTCGGCGGTCAGCGTACGCGCGTGCCAGCGGCGGTAGGTTCGGCTCTCGGGGCGCAGGTCGACGATGACGTCGAACGCGCTGCCCCGGACGACACCGACGAGCTTTGCCATCCGTGGATCGCCGTGAAGCCCTCGCAGAACGTCGCGGTGCGAAAAGGAAAGATTATCTTGAACGAAGGTTTCCTTAACTCCGCATTCGCGGTAGCGCCGGAGCGAGTAGGTTTCCTTGAAAAACCCCCGCTCGTCGCGCAGGGTGCGCGGCCATAACGTTAACGCCCCCGCGAGAGGTAATTGTTCGATCTCCATGCGAAGGGGCTTACGGTGAACGGGAGTGTGAGTCCGCCCGGAACGTTCGTGCTCCGGCGCGGGCTCGAGCGTCTCCGGGCAAGCGCAATGCTCAAGCAGAGCCTGCTCGTCTTTGCCGCCAGCATGGCGCTCAACCTTTGCGGGTTCATCGCCCATGCCGTGGCAAGCCGCCAACTCGGCGTCAGCGCATACGGCGGACTCTATGCCCTGATCAATGCGGCGCTGATCGCCGCCCTGCCGGGAGCGTTCGTCGCGCCCGTCGTCGCTCAGCTCGCGGCCGAGTTTCGGGCCCTTCACGACGACGGGCACCTTCGCGGTCTCATCCGCAGCGTGGCGGACGACTTCACTCGACTCGGCCTGGTCTACATGGTCGTTGCGGCGTTCGCCGCGATCCCGTTCGCACAGTTCCTGCACGTGCCGCTCTGGTCGGCGCAGTTCGTCGGTCTGCTGGCCGGAATCACGCTCTTCGCCGGCGCGCTGCGCGCGCTCGCGCAAGGTACGCAGGACTTCGCGGGTTACGCGCTCTCGAATTTGACCGAAGGGGTTGCCAAGGTCTGCGGCATCGGGGCCTTGATCGCGGTAGGTCTCAAACTCGGCGGCGGCATCATCGGATTCTTTCTCGGGCCGCTCTGCGCCGCGATCTATCTCGGCGTGCGGCTGCGCCGCCGTTATGCGGTCGTCGAGTCGCGTAGCGTACGTTACGATTGGCGGCGACTGCTCAACGCGGGTGCGGGCGCAGCGGCCGTCAGCATCTCGGTTGCTCTGATGGGCTCCGCCGACGTGGTCTTGGTAAAGCATTTTTTCGATCCCCAGGACGCCGGGCTCTATGCCGCCGCGTCGCTCGGGGGCAAGATGTTGCTCTATGTGGCCGGCTTCATTCCGACGGTGCTGCTGCCGCAAGCCGCCGATCGTCACGCTCGTGGTGCGCAAACCCACGAGGTCCTCATCGGGAGCTTGGCGATGTTCGCCATCGTCGCGTCCTGCGGGCTCTTCGTTTTTCGTTATTTCGGCATCGACGTGCTCCACGCTCTCGTCGGGCATGCCTTCGATGCGGCGGCGCCGCTGTTGGTCAGTTATGGCAGCGCGATGGTGCTGCTTGCGTTGACGAACGCACTGACGTATTACGGCATCGCGACGCACCGTCTCGCGTTCACCGCTCCTCTCTTGACGTGTACGGTCGGTACGCTGGCGGCGATCGCGCTGATTCATCCGACGCTCGGGACGGTCGTCGAGATATTGGTTGTGGGCAACGCCGTCGCGGCGCTCGCGGTTGCGGTTTCGCTGACGTTGCAGCGAAACACGAGCGCCCGCCGGTCGACCGTGTGAAACGCGTCCTTCTCATCGGCGGATCGGGACAGCTCGGAACGGCGATACGTGCTCGCTGGACCGATTGCGAGGTCGTCGCGCCGGCGCGCGAGCGGCTCGCTCTCGAAAACGGCGCGCAACTGCGCGAAGCAATCGAACGAGTTCGTCCCGACGTGGTCGTTAGCGCGGCGGCCTTTCACGACGTCGATCGCTGCGAAGACGAGCCCGAGCGAGCTTTCGCGATCAACGCAATTGCGACCGGCGCCGCCGCGGTTCAATCGCGCGAATGCGGCGCGATCTTTGTCACCGTAAGCACCGATTACGTCTTTGACGGCGCCACCGACGCGCCGTATGCGGAGGATCGCGCACCGCGTCCGCTTTCGGTCTACGGGGCCTCGAAACTCGCGGGTGAATATCTGGTCGAGAGACTCGATGCGCGCGCATTCGTCGTGCGCACGTGCGGGCTGTACGGAACCGCACGGCACGGCCGCACGCCGTTCATCGAGCGCGTGCTGACGCACGACCCGCGTGAGGCGCCGCTTCGCGTCGTCGCCGACGTCGTCGCATCGCCCACGTTCGCCGGCGATCTCGCCGGCGCTCTGCGCAGCCTGATCGAAACCGATTCGTACGGCCTCTATCACGCCGTCGACGCCGGTCCGGTGAGCTGGTACGACTTCGCCCGCGAGGCGATCCGGCAGGCCGGCGTCACCGTGGCGATCGAGCCCATCGCGGCCGCACAGCGACCGACGCGCGCCGCGCGGCCGCGCTATTCGGCGCTGGAGAACGCGCGGCTCGCCGGGGAAGGCATCGAAATGCCCTCCTGGCGCGCCGGAATTGCGGCGTACCTCGCGCACAAGCTAAGATAGACGGCACCATGGAACTTCGGATCGACCGGCACAGCGTCGAGCGCTGCCGGAGCCTCGCGGCCGCAATCGCGCAACCCGTCGAGACCTTCATCGCGGCACATTCGACCGTTTCCGTCGAGCGCGCAGTTCTGCGCTTGCTCGGCGTCGACGGCGTCGCCGGAGACGAAGTCCCCCTGGCCAACGCCGTCGTGGACTCGATCCCGCCCGGCGAGCTGGCGCACGGGATCGCGCTTTCATTTGGAAAGGGACTCGCCGAAACCGGCTTGACGCCCCAAGCTCTCGCGCAAGCGGTCGCGACGGGCGAGCACGCGCTCGGGCGGTTCGCGC